>WTJS01000063.1 GCA_011524735.1 Alphaproteobacteria bacterium | reverse complement strand
GAGAGCCGCATCGCGGAGCTGCAGGAGCAGTCTGCGCGCGCGCTGGAAAGCCGGTCACGATTGCGAGAAAATTCAGCATAGAAAGTTGCCAGTTTCAGGCCAAAGGTTGTTGGCTCGGCATGGATGCCATGGCTGCGTCCAATGGTTGGCGTGTAGCGGTGTTCCATGGCGCGGGTTTTCAGTGCGGCCAAAAGTCTGTCAATGCCATCGAGCATCAGATCGCTGGCACGTGCCATCTGAACTGCAAGCGTTGTGTCCAAAACGTCGGAAGATGTCATGCCTTGATGCACAAATCTCGCTTCCTCGCCAACATGCTCCGCAAGGCTGGTCAGAAAGGCAATGACATCATGCTTTGTTTCGCGCTCGATTTCGTTGATGCGGTCGATATTAAATCCGCCCCGCTCCCATATGGCTGCGGCGGCCTCGGTAGGGATGACACCCAGCTTTGCCATAGCATCGCACGCATGTGCCTCAATTTCGTACCAAATCTGAAATTTGCTTTCCTCGGACCAAATTGAGGTCATTTCTGGTCGGGAATATCGGGGAATCATGCGCTTGTTTTCCTTTGCCACGGGTAGGGTGCGGTTGTAGCATTGCACCCTGCAAAACGCCAGTAGTGGACATCGGATTATCCGAGCTATTCTTCTGGCTCTGCTTGGAGGCGGTTAAAGGTAATGCTCATTCGCAAACTTGTGATCAACGCTCTGGTCATGGCTGCTCGTAACCCAGCTGTCCAACGCAAGGCTGGCGAGGCTGCAGGCAAGGCGCTTACTCAGGCGAGGCCAGGTCTCATGCGGGCCAGCCGTCGCGCAGGTGAGTTGACCAGGAGGGCACATGACAAGTTTCGCAACCTGACAGATGGGTCCTGAAAAGTCATAGCAGGCCAAGGCTTTTGAAGCTTACAACCTTCCGTCCCGCAACAATCAGGTGATCATGAAGTGTCACTGTCACCAACTTTAATGCGGCCTTCAACTCAGCCGTCATCTCAATGTCTGCCCGACTTGGTTCAGGCTCCCCGCTAGGGTGGTTGTGAACAAGGATGACTGCCTTGGCGTGATGGCGCAAAGCGGCATTGATGACTTCGCGAACATAGACTGGTGTCTGATCAATGGTGCCCCGCGACAGTCGCTCTTCAGCAATCAAACGGTTCCGGTTGTCCAGACAAAGCATCATGAAATGCTCAATCGGTTCATGGGCCAGCCGGGTAATGCAATAATGCTGAACTGCGCTCCAGCTTGTCAGTATATGTCTGTTATCAATGTCAGAATGGCTTAGGTGAAGAGCTGCGGCTTCAACAAGCTTGAGGGCTGCCACAGACGCGTTGCCCATCCCGTGATGAATGTTCAGGCGATCAGGGGGCGACCGTAGAATGGCCGAAAGTGACCCGAATGTCTGCATCAACTGCTTGGCAAGGGGCTTGGTGTCGCCGCGCATATTGCCGGCGTACAGCAGCATTTCCAGAAGTTCTAAATCACTCAGGCTCTCGGCACCTTTGTCGAGCAACTTGCGCCGCATTCGCTGCCGATGACCAGAAATGTGATCTTGGGGCTGGGGTGTTTCAGACATACCCCTATAGCTAGCCCATTTGGACTAACGAAACGTTAATCGCATTAGCTGTAGGGTGGTGCAGTAAATCCGGCTGGTGACAGGGTGAAGATTTCTGGATCGCCATCAGTGATGCCAATAGAATGTTCAAATTGTGCAGATAGAGACCTGTCACGTGTTACAGCAGTCCAGCCATCACCCAGGATTTTGGTTTCAGGACGACCCGCATTGATCATCGGTTCAATTGTGAAGATCATGCCGGGTTCCAGCACAAGCCCTGAACTGGGAGTGCCATAATGCAAAACAGTCGGTGCACAGTGAAAAACCTGTCCGAGGCCGTGTCCCGTAAAATCGCGGACAACTGAGAACCGATTGCTTTCGGCCAATGTTTGAATGGTGTGACCAATATCGCCAAGCGTATTGCCGGGGCGGGCAACTTCAATGCCCCGCATCAGGCACTCATATGTGATCTCGGTAAGGCGGCGTGCCTTTACTGATGGCTCGCCAACATAATACATGCGCGATGTGTCGCCGTACCATCCATTCAGGATCACTGTCACATCGATATTTAGGATATCACCATTACGCAGAGTTTTGTCGCCAGGGATACCGTGGCAAACCACATGGTTCAGTGAAATACAGGTGGATTTTGGAAACCCCTTGTAATTCAGCGGTGCTGGGGTGGCGCCATGTGCCAGGATAAAATCATGGCACAGGTCGTCGAGAGCGCCCGTGGAAACACCTTCAACCACATGTTGCCCAATCATGTCGAGGACCGTCGCAGCAAGTTCGCCCGCTGCGCGCATGCCGGCAAAGCCAGTTTCATCGTGAAGAATGACAGATTCAGTCCGCATGGTTTCGCTTGTACCGTTGCTTACAGTGGGTGATCAGCCGATACCACTATCGTCAAAAGACTGCATTGCCAAGCAATTTAGCCAAGTTTGGTGACTTGGTGGTGGCTAGCCTCTTGATCCTCCACCGCAAGCCGCTATTTCGGAGAGGTAATTTTGTCCTTGAAGGTGAACATCATGTCCAATCCTACCGCAGCCATCGTCATCATCGGCGACGAAATTCTTTCTGGGAGGACAAAAGACAAGAATATTGGCTGGTTGGCCGAGCAGCTTGGTGCCCAAGGCATACAGCTACGGGAGGCTCGGATTATCGCCGATATCCGCGAAGAAATCATTGAAACAGTTAAGCATATGTCTGACAGGTATGATCTGGTCTTTACCAGTGGGGGTATCGGGCCAACGCACGATGACATCACCACCGCTTGTATCGCTGAAGCCTTTGGCCGAAAGGTTATCCGTCATCCAGAGGCCGAAGCGCGCTTGATCAAGCATTACACAAATACGGATATCGAGTTCAACGAGGCGCGTCAAAAGATGGCTGATATCCCTGAAGGTGCAGAGTTGATCGACAATCCGCTCAGCGCTGCACCAGGGTTTATTGTCGAGAACGTGCATGTCTTCGCGGGTGTTCCTTCAATCCTTCAGGCGATGTTTGAAGGGCTGAAGGACAGGTTGCCTGGTGGTGTGGCGATGACACGACTGACGGTGCAATGCGCGATCGGCGAAGGCACAATTGCGACGATCATGGAAACTGTGCAGCAGACACATGAAGGTGTTAGTGTTGGCAGCTATCCATGGTTTAAGCCTGGTCAGTTCGGGACTGCCGTTGTTGTCAGTGGACTTGACGCTGAGGTTACTGCTGCTGCTGCCCAGATGCTGGCAGACGGTGTCCGGGCGATTGGCGCTAATGCGCAGGTGATGGCGCCGGGCGAGACCGCCTGACCCAAATTGTCGATAACTCGGATGTTTTCAGTCGTTTTCTGGTTTACGGAACCGGGGAACTGACCCACGGCCGCGCTTGTCCCCTGTTTCCTTAGGCTGCGACGATGTTTTCGATCGTGACCAAGGGCTGTCCGCTTTGGACATGGAAGGCTGGCTTTGGCGCGCGCGGGCGGCGCGTTCGTCATGAATGGCAACGCGTCTGACAGGGACTCGTGTTTCTGCTGAGGAGATGCGAGACCGCATCGGGTTGTGTCGTCTCCGCGTGTAGCGATTGCGCGCTTCGGCCCGCAGTCCGCTGAAGGATTGTAGACCCCAACTATCATGGGGCGGGTCAGCCCTGCCAAATAGTGGCACATCGGCGCGCTTGAAAAAGGGCACAAGGATCATGCCTGCAAGGAAGCCACCAATATGGGCAAAATAAGCTACCCCACCGCCATCACTGTCGAGGGCGGCCGGCACAGCCAGAAATTGTCCACCAATCCAGATGCCAAGAACAACCCAGGCTGGCAGATTGATGAACCGTATAAAAATAAGAAATAGCAGAAACGTGCGTATGACGGCTTTGGGATGGAGAACCAGGTAAGCGCCAAGAACGCCAGCGATACCGCCGGACGCACCAACCATTGGGATGCGAGACGCTGGATCAACTGCAAACTGCGTCAGGGCTGCAGCAGCGCCGCAGGTGAGATAGAAGACTGCAAACTTCAGTCTGCCCATCGAATCTTCAACATTGTCGCCGAAAATCCAAAGGTAAAGCATGTTGCCCCCAATGTGCATCAGGCCACCATGTAGGAACATGGACGAAAAAATGGTCGCCCACGCTGGCAGGGCAACAAGGCTGGGGGGCAGAGGTGCGGCTCCGCTGATATTGGCTGGGACGAACCCAAACTGAAAAAAGGCTATTTGCTCAGCCCGTCCGTCAAGTGACATCTGCCAGAGGAATACAAGCGCACATATGGCTATGATTGTCCAAGAGACATATGGTGAGCGCTGCGTCGGATTATCATCAAACAGCGGAAAGAACATCTACTGGGGTGCCTCTTGATTCTTTGAGATCTTACCTGACATGGTAATTAAGTGATCGGACTGCCAGCGCCCTAACAGCCAGCGTTTGATTATTCAGCGTTTTAAGTGAAGTCCAACGTCATGAATAAAGGCCAGCGTCTTCGACAAAGGATAGTACCATGTTTCAGCTAAACCGCCGCTCTCGCCTGTTTTGTATCTCAATCTTGTCCCTGTGTTCAGTTTTTTGGGCAAATGCAGCGTTTGCGCGTACGAGTCTCCAGCTTGAGACTGGTGAGGTCATATCGTTTGATGGTGGGAGTCTCGACATGGCGACTGGCTCTGGCCAGATGACCGGCGTCATAATCGAAGATCGCGGCGAAATCATCCTTTCGGCTGATTATTTGAATATTGCTGCAGAAGGCACACCAGGCAGCGTGGATTGGATGATACGTGACCTGCAGATGAAGAATGCTGAATTTCCCGAAGCCCAGATGTTTATCAATGAAGTCGTTCTTCGTGATATTGCGGTTGGTGAATTCAGTCGGGACACGCCAACAACCGATGTGCAGGGTGTCGTTACCGAGGATACCCTAGCTCGGTTGCGTAATATCAGCATTGAGGCTGATGAAGCTCTCATTTCGATAGATCAGATTTCAACCCTCCCGATTACGCTTGGCATGCTTGGTGAGGGGCAGCAGGTAGTGACTGACGGGGGTATAGCCGTCTCTGGGCTGACCATCATGCCCCTAAACACGGGCAATGATCGCCCACCATTTCTGGATGAGCTCGAGGCTCGGGGAATTACAGAAGTGACAGCAGACCTTGAAGTGTCAGGTGGCATTCGCAGTGACGGAACGCATTTGCAGCTTGGCTATGATCTGCTCATCGATATTCGTGATCTTGCTGGTCTCTCCTTCGGGTTTGACATGCAGATCGACAGTAATGTTTACAGCCAGCTTCTACCCATGCTCGAAAATCCCGAAGACAATGCAGCGGCAATGCTGGGAATCTCAGGCGCTGTGGCGCTTACCAATGCTGAGTTTGTGATAGATGATCGTGGTCTGCTCGATATCATGATGGGGCTTGCTGCCGCAGAGGAGGGCATATCTGAGGCGGAATATCGTACGACAGCCCGTTTTGCTGCTGTTCAAAGCCTTCAGGCACTTTTCCCTGAAAAGTCGCCTTTGCTAACCGTGCCGCTGGAGGACTTCATGCAACAGGGAGGACGGTTGAATATCGCTATGATGCCGGCTCAGCCGGTACCACTGTCCGGGTTCATTGGCTTCATGATGCTGCCTGATCTCGCCATTGATCAGCTTGGTGTGCAAGTGGCCCACACGCGATAAGACCGTCTTGTTGCAAAGAGCGAAAGGCGACCAGCGTAGTCAGTGGGTTGCCGGTGGTGCGAGCGGGGGGAATCGAACCCCCACGATCTTTCGATCTCTGGATTTTAAGTCCAGTGCGTCTACCAGTTCCGCCACGCTCGCGTTTGGTGCAGGGCATCCATACCGACGGCGGAAGGTGTAACACAGGATTTCTCTGTTTGCCTATATCTCAGACACGAAACAGGCTTTCCGTTACGTCACTGAGCGTCTCATCCCAGAAAGCGTGCTTGCGGATATAGCGGAAATCCACATCAAAGCAGGCCGCCATGGCGGCACAATAGATAGAGCGCGCATCAATCGTGGCATTCAAATCCTGACCGTCATAGAGGCTCCTGCTGGCAAGGCCTGGCCAATCAGCATGAACTTTAGCAGATTTGACCAGACCACCTGCCATCAGGACCGCAGTACCGTATCCATGCTCGGTCCCATAGCCGCCATTCTGTTCTAGCTTACGTCCGAATTCGGTAAGTGAAACCACAAGCGTGTTATTGAATTCGTTACCCATGCGATTGCGAAGAATGCGCACGATACCATCAAACTTTGATAGCATTTCGCCGTGCTCTCCATCTTCGCCGCCCTGAGCTGCGTGCGTGTCAAAGCCATTCAGGTCAAAAACGGCAACGCGTGGTCCGTCTTCTTTGGCCAGTTCTTCCGCCGCCGTGCCAGCTAATGACAGGGCGTCCCGATCATCCACGCGCTGCATCATGCTCATTGGTCGGTGCAGCACACGCTGCATCGCATCATTGAGCGATGACCCTTCGGGATAGGTGGCTGCGACACGTTGCATCAACGCCTGATCAGGGAGCCGCATTCGAGTTGGAAAATAGTTATCGGGATTGATTCCTCCGCGCAGCAGCAGTGGCATTGGAAGAGACACTGATAACCCCTGAAGTTCGGCGGCCTCCATGCCGCGACCCAGCCAGCCAGTGCTTTCCCCGTAAGGCGTGTGTCCGCCGCTTTCCATTAGATCTTGCCCTTCGAAATGAGAGCGGTTGACGTAGGGAATATTGGTGGCGTGGAAAATGGCTGCCTGATTGGCCTTCCACAACTCGTAAAAGGTTTCCAGCTTAGGATGAAGGGCAAAATCAGAATTTAGAGAGATGGTGCCCTTCACGATTATGTCAGGACGAGCAGACTGAAGTAGCTTGTCCTTTGGCGGAACCGCGGTCAGCCCGTCCATACCGCCGCGTAGCATGACTACCACCAGATTTCGCTTTTTGAGCTGTGATGCCCTGGCACTAATAAGGGGAGAGCCAAGAAGTGTGAGAGAGCCGGCTCCGGCAAGAAATGTGCGTCGATTGAGTGTCATGCCATTAACATCCAATAGCTGGGAAACAGAAGCTGGGCCTTTTGCTGTGAGGAGGCGCCGTGGAGATGCGAAAGCACTTCATCTGGCGCATCAAAGTTCTTTCTGACCACATCGTCATAATTGAGATCAAAGCGGGCTCTGAACCCGATTTCTCGCGAAGCAGCAAGCCGCCTGATTAGCAATTCTGGAGAAAGCCATTCGGGTGCTGTATCTGGAAAACCGTTTGGTTGGGTAGGTCGGTATGGTGATAGTCCAAGATCGCGAAGCAGGCGTGAAGGTTGCCTTTGCCGTTTATTGGGCTTGCTCTTGAAATCGTAAGTCATTTCTTTTGGGGTGGGTGGCCAGGGCGCACCAGTCATTTTGACAAGTTGCAGTAGCCATATCTCAGGGTTTTGAAATTTCTGCTCTGCATCGCTGTTGGCCCAGGCCACATCTAGCAATGCCTTGTGGATTGATGGCAGATCGCCACTTGTGGCATCCCATGCGTCAATGATGGGCTGCATCATGGTCTCGGTTGGCTCATCGCAGATGAAATGTCGGCACAGCTTGAAGGCAATGAACTGTTTGCAGTTCGGATGCGCGCATAGATCCTTGATGACATCCAAAAGTTTACTTTTCGGTGAAAGCCCACGCTGCTTATACGTTTTCCCCATCACTTTATGATTGCCAGGCTCATGGCTATCGGGATTGAATTTTACAGGGTTGCACTCAAGCCGCTTTTTGGAGTGCGGGTGCTCCCATCCCGCCATTATATATGACAGGGCAATGACATCCTTCTGGGTATAGCCAGCTGCTGGCGACACCGTATGGAGTTCAAGCAACTCGCGTGCATGGTTTTCATTGACTGTCGCCACTTCACCGTTCTGTCTCCGCCAACGACCACGTTTGGAATTCGGGCCGATGGACTCAGAATTATCCAGATTGTGGATCATTGACCAGGATGTGGTTGCGGCTGTCACCAGTTCAGTGAAGTTGCCACACATATGCTGGCGAATTGTTTCGCGATGAAACGGCCCAGTAGTGAATTCTGGCATGAAATCCTTGTCCGTGATGGCAAAATGATTGCACCAGAACATCCACAGGCGTTCAAAGACTGGTGCGCCACTGTTCAGCGCCGCGTCATGCCGAATACATAGCTCAAGATTTTCAAAATATCTTTCACCCACCTCAAGGCGAAGCTGGTCCTTTGCCGCTCGATAGGCCTTACGATCTTTCTTGTGTTTTTCCCGCAGAACTTTTCGATCCTGGTAAACCCATTTCGAGTAGCGCGTCAGGAGATCCTTGCCGGAGGGAATTTCGCCTTGCCAGGTCAAATCAGGGACGGCGTCGACCTGATTCTTCGCCCAGGAAACTGCATTATTGGGCAGTTTTTCGTCTGGTCCGATGCCAAAGGCAACTTTTCGAAAATATGATTTGCTCATATTGATCATCCTTCAATGTCAAATATGACTAAATTAGAAAAATAATCTTTTCACAATGACAGTAAGTAAAAACGGGGCTTCCTTGCAAGAGGCATTTTTCATCTTCAGCAAGCCACATGATTGGTGGGCGTTTCATGGAGGTGTCAGTCAAGATGGATGCGAGCTGACGGTTAGCGCAAGGTTCGGTTATCGCAAGGTTTAAGTGGATTTCTTGGATGTGGTTACGGATTGTGGTGACCTGAATTTATTTCGGACTTGCAACACTGGCTGGATTCGCCCACGATTCGTCCATGCCATAGTGCAGGGGAGCGATATGGACAAACTTGTCTGTGATGAATGCGGCACAAGGTTCAATTGCGGTGCACCACCGGGCAAAGAGCATTGCTGGTGTATGGAGTTGCCGAACATGCGGCAGTCCTTTGATCTGGCTGGAAAATGTGTCTGTCCAGACTGCATGACTTTAGGGCAGGCAAAAGCCATGACCAGGGCTCGAAAAGTGAAGCAGAAGAGCCGCCAGAATTCCTCCATTCGGGTTAGCCGATAGCAGGGCTGACATGACCGTTTGGGCTAAAAGTTAAATTTCGGTATATTAGCGCGTCCTTATTTATTTCGGAGTACCCCGATGGCGCAGACCCGTACATCCAAGATCCGCGATCTCAGAAAGCGTGGTAAATCCAAACTCGTTCGGGTGAATGATCAGCTGAACGCCCTGACCTGGGAAATGTTTGAAAAGAATACGACCCTGCAGGATGTGAACACCACCCGTGCCGTGGCCGTCCTGGATGACGCCTTGAGCCTGATCCAGCGTGCTGGAGCGCTGCTGAACTCAGTTCATGTCGAAGAAGAAGTGGCTGAGACAAGAACACCGGAACCACCAGGTTTTGTGGGTGGCCGCGATGAAAAGGCGGACAATGGTAAGGCGAAACCAACCTTGTCACGTTCGGTCAGTAGCGTTAACTGACCTGTCCTTCGCTGCGGCGGTCAGTCTCTGTTATGACCGCCCAGCAGCTCAAATCTCTTCATAAATGCTTCAGCTGCTTTTTCCGGTGACGTTGGCCGAATACGCATCGTATCAGGCGTATTGCGTGGCCGCTTGAATATCTTTTTGGCATCGGCCTCCGAAAATCCGGCAAGCTGTGTGGCTTCCAGCCACGCTGCCATCTGATCGGCGCGTTTGATGGTGCGGTTTATGGTGTCTGGTAACTGAGCTGGTAGACCAAACCGAATATGAACAGCTTCTTCGAGACGGCTTTCTATGTCCCGATATATCCCACCCAGCGCATATTTGAACGGCGTGATCATGTCGCCAATGACATATTCAGGTGCATCATGAAGCAGCGCCGCGAGGCGCCAGCGTCGATCAAGATTTGGCGAGTTGCGGGTCACCAGTCGCTCTACGAGCACAGAATGCTGTGCGACTGATAGTGGAAATTTGCCCTTTGTCTGACCATTCCAGCGGCTAACCCGTGCCAGTCCATGCGCAATATCGATGATTTCAACATCCATCGGTGAAGGATTCAGCAGATCAAGGCGTCGGCCGCTCAACATGCGTTGCCAGGCACGGTCCTGATTGGTGGATGCAGCGGGACGTTTTGAACGGGATGAAGTATCTATGCTCGGCATGCCGACATCCTGCCTCAATCTGCAGGTTTTCTTCAAGTTATGCGGCACAATTAATCTTAATCAGAGTATCTTGTATTTTACCCGCTGTGATGTATTGATCGAGCGCAACGCCCGATGTGATGAAGAGGTAACAGCCAGGCCTTTGTCAGCATCGTGACAATCCAGCATTCTGAGAGACCAGATGGATTTTTTTGAAACTCGTGAGCGCTATCGTCGACGTGAAATGAAAAGTTACATTTCGCTGATGCTGCGCGTCTTGGTTGTAGGCGGTGTGCTATGGCTCGGCTGGGTCTGGGGGCATGCTGAAACGGGCAGTCTTCGGGCAGAAGCCGAACGTGCTCTTTATGAAAACAATCAACGAATAAGCGAGTTGAGCACAGAGGTGCAGACACTGAAGCTTGAGCTGGCGGAAGCGCAGGCCAAAAACAAGGTTGACGATCTGGCCGAAGATAATGACGCAGAGTTGAAAGCGCTGGTCACTAAGAAAATAGCGCGCGGTGTAGCGCCAGCACAAATCCTTCAGGCCATTCAGGAACTTGGTCGCCCAACCAATTGCCGTGAACTTGAAACGCGTAACATCGCTGTAGCCACGCCGCTCTACGGAGGGCCGGAGTCAAAGGTGTCATTTTTTGATGGTGGTCTGAACCTGCATGTTGAAGGAGAGGCTGACAAAAAGTCGGCGCGTGAGTTGCCGTCCTTTGATCCCAAACTACCGGTGCAGGTGCGCATGGCGTTTCTTAACGGACAGAAAATCATTTCTGGTACCCTGCCATTTGATGCGGTTATTCCGGCAGAAGATTGGGTCATTCGGCTTAAGTTTGAAAAGTCCGACCTGCATGGGTATGTCGCCAGCCATCTCTCAAGCTGTACCTTGCGGTGATACTGATTTAGCTTTCAGATGGCCTAGTTGCCTGAAAAATGTCGGTAATTCGTCCATAGTCACGGTAGCCAAGCCGACTGATAGGAACAAACCTGTCATATTTCAGCATACCGTCTTCAATAACGGAGTCGTCGATGAAGATTCCGGTGATGGTGCCAATAATCACCGTGTATCCCCCACCATCGGTATTGCGCGGTAGTGGCAAGGTTTGAAAATGCTTACATTCCAACGCTGCAGGAACCCCAGAAGCTCTCGGGACTGATATTGTTGCAGATGCCACAGGCTCCAGCCCGGCACGCTCAAACTCGCTGTCCCCATAGTCATAATCGCCCGACGATACATTCATGGCTTGGAATTGAGCTTCACTCACTATGTTGACGACGAATTCTCCTGTTTCCTCGATGTTCCTGAGGCTGTCCTTTTGATCCTTTTCGGGGTGAACCTGAACAGAAAACATGACCATGGCTGGGTCTTCTGAGATGGCATTGAAAAAACTGTAGGGTGCGAGGTTCAGACTTCCGTCAGTGCCCTGAGACCCAATCCAACCAATCGGCCGGGGAGAGACGATGGCTTTCAGAGGGTTATGAGCGAGGCCAGCAGCCTTATGCTGCATCGGGCGGAAAAACATAGGTCAGGTCCCTTGGCATGTTAATGTTGCAAATAGAAGTGCTTTAAGCAGCGCTGTTGCCCTTGGAACATGGGTCACTGACATCTATATGACAATAGCAGAAACCAATCGGGGTGGCGTTCGTCCCCCCTTCGTCCCGAAAGCCTGTCAGATGATCGAACTTCACTTTGCGCCGACACCGAACGGCCACAAAATTTCCATCGCGCTTGAGGAGCTTGACCTCGACTACGAAGTACACCGTGTCAACATCGGACAGGGTGACCAATTCAAGCCGGAATTCCTCGCATTCAGCCCGAACAATCGCATTCCAGCGATCATTGATCAGGATGGCCCTGAGGGAGAGGCTGTTGGTATTTTCGAATCAGGTGCGATCCTTGTCTATCTGGCTGAAAAAACAGGTCGTCTCATGCCGACAGCACCGCTTGCCCGAAAGACGGTAATGGAATGGCTGATGTGGCAAATGGGCGGGTTTGGGCCAATGCTTGGCCAGGCGCACCATTTCAATTTCTACGCCAAGGAAAAAGTCGACTATGCGATGGATCGCTACAGCGCCGAGGCAAATCGCCTGTATGGCGTGCTGGATCGACGTCTTGAGGGTCGTGAATATGTGGCTGATGAGTATTCGATAGCCGATATCGCAATATTCCCATGGACGCGCACCCATGAGCGCCAGAATGTTGATATCAATGATTATCCAAATGTCGCGCGCTGGCGCCGAACGATGGTTGATCGCCCCGCTGTGCAACGTGGCCTTATGGTTGGTGCTGAATGGCGTGAAGAACTTCGTGATCTCAGTCCGGAAGACTGGAAGAAGCTGTTCGGTGCCAAATAATAGAGTGTGCCGGCAGCTTTTTATGCTGGCGTTTCTTCCCCTTTGAACCGCAAGGTGCATGCACCGGTGAAAACCTGCGAGACAAGCGATTCCTTGCATAAATGCCAGCGGGGTGTTGGCGCGCCTGTCTGAGACTTCCAGACCACCGTCAGTGCCATCGCTGTGATCACAGCCAGCATTATCCAGCTCATTCGGTTCATTCTGGTCTCATCATCTTCACGATTGCCAATCGGTAATGTGATCTGGAAGGTCATCGTCTGCAACTGAGCCTTCCGGTATCACCCGTCCTGCCACTGATTGGCCGGCATTCACCATCGCATCCCGATTGCCGGCCTCAAGGGGATGCCAAGCAGGCAGGTCGCCGCCTTCCGATAGAATACGATAGGCACAGGTTGATGGCATCCACGGCAGTGAGGCCAGATTATCTGGACTCAATACCACGCAGTCCGGAACACTTGCTTTACGGTTCTGATAATCTGTGCATCTGGCATTGGTGCAGTCCAGCAACTTGCAGGCGACATCGGTGTAATAGATATCTCCCGTGTCGACGTCCTCAAGTTTCAGGACACAGCATTTGCCGCAGCCGTCACAAAGAGATTCCCATTCTTCCGCGTTCATTTCGGTGAGAGATTTTGTTTTCCAGAAGGGACTATCCGACACAACAGGTCCTTAAATTCTAATTCTCTATCAGCAACATAGCGCCGACTTTTGGGAAGGGAATCGTGATCGGTGGTGAGCACCATTTGCAATACCATACCACGCTGTGACCGGAAAAAATATTCGCACCCGGTAAGGTAGAACTCCCACATGCGAACGAATCGCTCGTCATAGAGCTGAACCATATGATCGCGGTCAGTTAGGAAGCGATGACGCCAATGCCTTAGCGTTTCAGCATAGTGACCACGCAGCACTTCCATATCAACAAGCTTCAAGTCTTGCGATTCTGCGGCTCGGACCATTTGCTCTATGGAAGGCAGATACCCACCTGGGAATATGTATTTTGTTAGCCAGCTGTTCACAGGGCCTGCCTGGTGATGAACTGCGATCGTATGAATCACGGCAACGCCGTCAATGGTCAGAAGCTCACGAATTTTGTCGAAGTAAGTGCGATAGTAATATGGGCCGACATGCTCCACCATGCCCACCGATACAATTCGTTCAAAATGGCCGGTCATGTCACGGTAATCTCGCAATTCATAAGTCAGATGTTGCGAAAGGCCGCTTCGTGATGCCGCAGTTTTGGCAAAAACCAGTTGCCGCTCAGATAGAGTAATGCCTGTTACATTCATATTCGAGCGTAGCTGTGCGAACGCGCGGCTTAACCCGCCCCACCCACACCCGATATCGAGGACAGTCTGTCCCTCTTTCAGGTCCAGCTTGGCAGCGAGTCGTGCGATTTTGGTCAATTGCGCGTCTTCAAGAGTGGTGGATTTGTTATGAAAATATGCACAGGAATATTGACGCCAGGGGTCCAGAAAGCTCTCAAACAGTCTGTCTGTCAGATCATAATGATGCGCAACATTGCGGCGGGATCTGGCGCGGGGGTTTAAATAGGTTAGGGCTGAAAAAGTGCGATAAATGCCGAGGGAAAGCCTACCTGCCCAGTGCCGGCGCCACGCTTGCTGGTTTGTCAGAAGCACCTTCATTAACCCGTCCAGGCCGCCGTCAATTATCAGAAGGTGACCATCCATGTAGGCTTCACCGAAGGCAAGGTCAGGCTTGAAGACAAGCTTCCATAATGTTTTACGATCTGTAACTTTGATCCGACTGACGAAGCCGTGTGTATCGCCAGTGGAAAGGGCAGACGCTCCCCATCCCGTTTCAATATGTAGACTACCTGACTTGACGAACTGGCGGATCAGCGCCAGAGCAAGAAAGTCGAACATGGCCTCACCACATCAGCTTATTTGCAACCGAAATCCGTCAGAACTTTGATATACACTCCTAAACATGCGGACCTGTAACAGGGTACCTAGATTTACCGATGCGGAAAATATCAACTGCCGCACAAACTGGTTCGTTGAGTTCAAGGAAGGCCGAGAACTGTGATGCCAAACAACTCGCCTCATGTGGACGCTGACTACAGACTTCCAGTTCCGGATATTGTTCTGGTAGATGGCGTGCCGCACGCCGCTGACTTTGAAGATGGGTATTACAGCGCGCAGGATGGCCTGGCGGAAAGTCGGCATGTGTTTCTGGACGGTAATGGGCTTTCATCCCGTCTTGGGGATGGTGGACATTTTGTCATTGCCGAGACTGGCTTTGGAACAGGGCTCAACCTTCTTGCGCTCATGGTGGAAATGAAACGTCATCCTAATTGCCAGGTTGACTTCATTTCCATCGAAGGATTTCCGCTTGAGGAACACGCACTTGCTGCCGCGCATGCGCAATTTCCTGAAATCACTGAAGCAGCTGCCGATCTGCGTCGGGCCTTACCCCCACGGTGGCCTGGCTACCACATCACAAGCCTGTGTGAAGGACGGCTGACACTACATCTTCACTATGGGGATGTTGGGTCTGTCCTGCCTGAGTTGGCGTTTCAGGCAGATGCTTGGTTTCTCGATGGTTTTGCCCCGGCACGTAATCCCGAAATGTGGAATGAAGGCATAATGAACCATATCGGCAGACTGACATCGCCTGGCGGTACGCTGGCGAGCTTTACGTCAGCGGGGTATGTACGACGTGGATTGATAACTGCTGGTTTTGATATCGAAAAGCGTCCCGGGTTTGGACGAAAAAGAGAGATGATTGCAGGTGTGAAGCCTGGTTGTAAGGCTGGGCAGGCACAGCCTAGATCCATTGGTATTGTTGGCGGTGGTGTCGCTGGCGCCGCCACCGCGGCAGCGCTTAGTCGGCGCGGTGCACAGGTGACCATCATCGATAATGCAAAGGGTCTCGGGCAGGCTGGATCTGGTAATCGCATGGCACTGCAGAGTCCGCGCCTGACGATCGACCATAATGCCATGAGCCGCTTATCTGCGTCCTGCCTTGCCTACGCCTCACGACTGTCCGACCTTACAGACGCCACCCTATATGAGGGAGTTGTTGCGCTTGATTCCCCTGAAAAGATGGCAAGGCGCCATAATGTCTTCCGTCAACAGAAATGGCCGGAGACCTTGTTATGCGCCTTTGACGGTAGGGAAGCCGGGCTCGGAAGGGGGCTCTACTACCCCATGGGCAGGGTAATACACCCAGAAATACTGCTTGGGCAGCTGGCAGCAGGGGCTGAACAGGTCTTCAACACCGACATTCAAGATGTAAGCTCTGATGATGGCGATATCACTCTGACCACGGCGGATGGAAGGGTGCTTACATTCGATGCGCTTGTTCTTGCTGCTGGCGCTGGCATGAACAGTCTTTTGGGAAGGCTTGAATGCTCGCTCCCGCTGGAAATCACCAGTGGGCAGGTCAGTCATGTGCCAGAGAGTGTAATCTCAGACAGAGAGATTGCCACGCATCACGGCGTCAGCTTCGGTGGGTATCTGACCCCGCCTCTAGATGGGCACCACGACCTCGGTGCTACATTTCATAAACAGGCCTATGGTGAGGCACCTTCAATTGAAGAAGGCCATGCACATAATGTTGGACTTCTGCCCGCCGGGCTGCGTGGCGGTCTAGAAACTGACTTTTCCCCCTTTGGGGCTCGCGTAGGTGAACGGGCCAGCCTCCCTGACAGGCGTCCGGCGTTTGGGAGAGTCACAAAATCGGTATTTGCTCTTGGCGGGCTTGGGGCGAGGGGCTTTACGCTGGCACCCATGCTGGCGGAATTGCTTGCGGCGGACATATTAGGTCATGCCATGCCGCTTGCACAATCACAGGCTGCGGGTGTCCGCATGTCACGATATTCTGGATGATGAAATGAGTTACAGGGCGAGCATTTCACGTGCGCTGACGCGTTGCCCCTGCAGATCGCAACTTTCAGACAAAAGTGTCAGGAAAGCTGGAGCAATATCAGCAGGAGATGGCAGGGTTTCCGGATCTTCTCCAGGAAAGGCGGATGCCCGCATGCCGGTCGCTGTGCCACCCGGATCAAGCATGTTCACTTTCAGGTTTGTCTGCTCACTTTCGCCAGCCCACGATCGTCCCAACGCTTCAAGCGCTGCTTTGGTAGCGGCATAGGGAGCCCAGAACGGGCGACTTCCCACCGTTGCGCCGGTTGTAACCAGTACTGCACGTCCTGAGGAAGACGCTCTGAGCAGCGGGTCAAATGCCTTAATCATATGCCACTGACCAGTCAGGTTCACGGCTAGAGCCTCATCCCAGTTGGCTTCGGTCAGATGGCCAATGGGTGTCAACGCGGGCAGCATCGCCGCATTGGCGACAAACCCATCCAGACGTCCCCATCGGTTGGCAATGGCGGCTGCAAGGCGCGGTATGGCAGGTGTATCTTTCATGTCATGTTCAACCATTGTTGCATGACCACCTGCTGCACGAATTTCATCGTCAACTTCTTCGAGCGCACCGACAGTTCGACCGGTGATGATTAGTTCTGCGCCAGCCGCTGCTGCGGCAACAGCAACAGCCCGTCCAATTCCTCGTGTGGCACCGGTTACCAAAATAAGTCGGTCTCTCAGGTCGATCATGTCTACCGCACTTGTCATTTACGGGCACTCCCATGCGAAACGCGTTTGGCGCTAAGGCCGGATGCAAGGCGGATTGGATACTCGCCCGTAAAGCATGCGTCGCAGAATTGTGGTTGCTCAGCGTCCCGGGCAATACCGGCAATGGCGTTATACATGCCATCAACAGAAATAAAGGAAAGACTATCTGCGCCGATTTCCTTTGCGATTTCGTCTACAGACATCTGCGCAGCAATGAGCTGTTCCTGACTTGGGGTGTCAACGCCATAGAAACAGGGGTGCGTCGTTGGAGGGCTGGCGATACGCATATGAACCTCTGTTGCACCCGCGTTACGCATCATCGTCACGATCTTTCGCGAAGTGGTTCCGCGAACAATTGAGTCATCCACAAGAATGATCCGTTTTCCGGCAACTGCTGCAGGGTTAGCGTTGTGCTTCAGCTTTACCGAGTCAGTACGATTTTTCTGGCTAGGTTGAATGAAGGTCCGTCCAACATAGTGATTCCGAATAATGCCAAGATCGAAGGGCACACCGGATTCTTCTGCATAGCCCAGCGCAGCTGGCACCCCGGAATCTGGTACCGGAATAATCAGATCAGCCTCAGTGTGCGATTCCTTGGCAAGTTCAGCGCCGATGGATTTGCGGGCATGATAAACTCCGCGTCCTTCGACCACTGAATCCGGACGCGAAAAATAGATATATTCAAACACGCAGAAACGGGGTGAGACCTGTTGAAAAGGCTTTAGGCTCTGTACACCGTCCTTGGTAATGATCATCATTTCGCCGGGTTCAAGCTCACGCACGGCGGTTGCCCCAACAATATCGAGAGCGCAGGACTCAGAAGCCAACAGCCAGGTGTCATCTCGCTGGCCGAGGATCAGTGGCCGCACGCCATGGGGGTCGCGGACACCTATAAGCATATCGTCTGCAATGCAGACCAGAGAATAGGCGCCGTCAATCTGCTTCAGAGCATCGATCAGGCGGTCGGTGACCCCTTCCTGATGCGATCTTGCAACCAGGTGAACGATGACCTCTGTGTCAGATGACGACTGGAACAGGCTTCCTGTTTCAATTAATGAAGATCGCAGTCTGCCAGCATTGGTCAGATTGCCATTATGTGCCAATGCGAAACCGCCAAATGCCAACTCTGAACTAAACGGCTGGATTTCCATAAGTGGATTAACATTGCCACTCGTCGAATAGCGATTATGGCCAATGGCGATATGACCTCGCAATTCCTTCATCTGCGGTGAGTCTGCGCCAAAATTATCGCCAACATGGCCAAGAGCGCGGTGTGCGTGAAATGCTGAACCATCAAAAGTCACAATGCCAGAGGCTTCCTGGCCACGGTGCTGCAGGGCGTGCAGGCCAAGTGCAGTCAGGACGCTGGCATCATTGCTACCAAATGCGCCAAAGACACCGCACTCCTCGTGAAATCCGTCGATATCCCATGGTGTTTCATGATCTGGCTCGTCGGTTGAAGCATGCGTGTCATGTGCCATTTGCAACAGAAATCCTGATTGTGATGTCACGTTATGTGTGAGCTAAATCGAAGTGCTCAGACAGGGGAAGTTATTGGTGAATTCCGGCTACAAATCAAGCTAAAGGGGCGTGATTAGCGGATGCTTGTCAGTTTGCTGTCTCGTCATCAAGAAGGTTAAGGCCGCCGATACCGCTATTGCCGTCTCCATTCTCTGATGAGGGCAACGCTTCTTCGAGGCTGTTGCCAACTGCACTGCCAGCCTCAATCGCATTCGTTGTCGTTTCGTCTGCCGCTGGCATGTTCTCGATAATACGATCGCGCAGTTCTCCCGGCAGCATGCCTGCGAAGATGTGCGTTCCGCTGCGCATGAATGGTGTGACCTGTGCATCTGCGACTACGCCGGGAAGGTGCTCTTCACCTTCCGCAGCCACAACGGCAGCGGAATAGACAATCAACAGGATCAGAAAGCCACGGATCAGTCCAAACAGAAAGCCAAGCCATCGGTCGAGACTGCCAAGCGTCAGTTTCCTCAGTCCGGGTGAGATGACTGATGC
>WTJS01000115.1 GCA_011524735.1 Alphaproteobacteria bacterium | reverse complement strand
GAGTTTTTCACGCGACAAAGCCGCACAGGGTGCTGAGTTATGAGGGCTAACGTCAGGAATTGCCCTTCGGAAACACCTTCAAGCGCCGTCTGGCCGGTTATGGCTGTCAGAATCCTGCTTCAGAACCTGCGGGGACACATCTTCACCCGTGGCGCCAGTGGACCAGATCAATGCAATGAACAGCCCCTTGGCACGTGGCAGGCACCACCAGACACCAACCAGCATGATTGCCGACAGTGCCAGAATGGCCAGCCAGATGGGAATCCGCTCATCACGGCCAAACAGGATCAGCAGCGGCGCCACAACATGCCCGACCACAAGCAATGTGGCCCAGGCCGGGCCGTCATCAGCACTGATTGGGGTTAGATCAAGCTGGCATGACTTACATTCAGGCTCACGCGCCAGATAGCCCGAAAGAACCTTCCCCTCGCCACAGCGCGGACAGCGCCGCGCCAACCCCCGGCGGATGGCAGTAAAGGTCGATACATCAGCTGGCATCATGTCAGCTGCGATGACGTCGGACTGGGAAGCATCATTCATAGGCATGAGGCGGCGACCCTATGGCTTTCGGTTGGGGTGCATCGTTGCGGGGTCGCACCATAGCCGCAATCCATCCCTGCAGCATAGATGTCTTTTCGGGTCAGCGACGAAGTGACAGACCCAGCATGAAGTCCCCATCACCGCTTGACGCCAAGGCGCGGTGGGCGCAGGGTTTCGGCAGAAAGACCAGCAGGTGCCGCCATTCATTTTGGCCTGGTCATAATCTTGTGGCCTGATCAGATTGAGGTGCGGTGATGACTGGACGGTTTCGATTCCTGCTGCCATGGCTGGCGCTGCTGTTCATGGGTGCGGCTTGGGGTCTGTCTTTTTCCTTTGGTCGGATCGCCACCGGCGTTGGCGGACAGCCTTTCGGCATCACCTTCTGGCAATGCATCGTCTGTGGCGGCATCCTGCTGACCTATACATTGCTGCGTGGTCGGCCAATGCCCCTGGATGGCCGGCATCTTCGCATCTATCTCTATGTCGCCCTCCTGGGGGCATCGATCCCGAACAGCCTCTATTATTTTGCCGCGCCGCATGTTGATGCCGGGGTGCTGTCGATCACCGTTACCCTCATCCCCATGGTGACCTATGCGGTCGCACTGGCCCTCGGCAGTGAAGTGCGGTCGCTTGTCCGGGTGAGCGGGGTGATCTGCGGTGCCATCGCCATCCTGATGCTTGTCCTGCCGGAAAACAGCCTGCCAAGCCGAGATGCCATTCCATGGCTTCTGCTGGCCTGCTTGAGCGCGGTCTGCTACGCGCTGGAAAACATCTATCTTTCGCGGCCTGGCCAACAGGATATTGGCCCGGTCAGAACCGCCTGCGGAATGAACCTCATGGCGGCCGCACTGGTTCTTCCTGTGGGACTGGCAACCGGGCAGTTCTTTATTCCGGCCTTCCCCTTCGGCACGTTGGAATGGACGATTATTGGGCTGGGCATGATCAATGCTGTTGCCTACACCACCCTGATTGCCGTGATTGGCATGGCCGGGCCGGTATTTGCCAGCCAGACAGGCTATGTCGTCACCCTTGCCGGTGTGTTCTGGGGTATGGCCCTGTTTGGAGAACAGCATTCGCCCTGGGTCTGGGCTTCGCTTGTCACAATGATGGTAGGGATGTCGCTTGTCTCACCAAGACAGGAAAAGTCCGACAAGGTGACCCCACAGTCGGATGTCTCTAGCACCCCTTGAACTCAGCTGGGCGACGTTCCACAAAAGCGGCAACACCTTCACGGCGATCCGCGGTCGTAATCGTGCGATTGTATGATTCAATCTCAAACGTTAGCCCTGCAGAAAGACCGATATCAGCACTGCCCCGGATAGCCATCTTTGCCTGACGTGTGGCAACAGGCGCATTGCCAGCAATAGCCGTGGCAACTTCCATCACGGCTGGC
The DNA here is from genome assembly GCA_011524735.1 of Alphaproteobacteria bacterium. Taxonomy (GTDB): domain Bacteria; phylum Pseudomonadota; class Alphaproteobacteria; order Puniceispirillales; family Puniceispirillaceae; genus UBA8309. Next base: position 3,034 of record WTJS01000115.1, on the reverse strand, counting down.
ATCAATTCGCCGGATGTCAGAACCCGGTTCACCATTCCCCATGACGCAGCTTCCTGCGCCGTGAAGGGTCGCCCTGTCAGGATCAGTTCACGTGCCCGACGTTCACCCACCGCGCGGGTCAGCAGCTGCGTTCCACCCGCCCCGGGGATGATGCCAAGCTTGACTTCAGTCTGGGCAAATCTGGCATGATCGGCGGCGTAAATGAAATCACAGGCAAGCGCCAGTTCGCACCCGCCGGCATAGGCCGCCCCGTTTACCGCCGCAACCAGTGGCAGCGGCAGCGCAATGATCGCCCGCACCATGCGTTCATAAATCAGATGCTGCGAAAACCAGGCGGCATCACTCATGCCGTTGCGTTCCTTGAGGTCTCCCCCCGCGCAGAAAGCACGGTCGCCGGTTCCAGTCAAAATGACGACCCGCGCATCCCCAGCATCCATGGCCAGCGCTTCAAACACCAGCATCAGCTCTTCTGCCATGGTCGTATTGAAGGCATTGGCTGCCGCTGGACGGTTCAGGGTTACCTGAAGGACGTGCGGTGCAGGGGTTGTGATCACCAGCGTTTCAAGTTCCGAAGGAAGGGACATCAGCAGTTTACTCGGTTAACGGATCATACCGAAGCGTAAAGATACGGACTCAGATCAGCAAGTGAGGCGCCGTCACGATCCAGCCCCAGAACCGCGTCACACAGAGCCTTCGCCCGTGCCTGTCCCAGAACCGGGTCAGCAAATTCATGAAACTTGGCGATGATTTCATTTTCAGTCATCGGTCGCTCAGTTCCTCCACGGGCGTGAACAAGGCCGGAGTCAAACCTTTGGCCAGACTTCAGTGTCACCACCACATCCGCGTCTCGCGCGGCTGGGAAGCTGGCATTATGAACATCACTCTCAGCAACGGTGATCCGATCAATCAAGCCAATCACATCTGGATCTCTTAAGCCGTCTCCTGACACCTGACCAAGGCCAATCTGGCCGTGAACTGCCTGAGCCGCCACGGCAAAGGACAGCGAATATTGCGCCATGGAGGTAGTTTCCGGCACGCCCTGGAACAGACAGGCGCTTTCGTGAAACGTATTGATATGGATGGCTTCAATATCGCTATGTCTGATGCCGTTATCACGCATGACCTCTCGCACGCCATCAATCGGTGCATGGGCCCAGCGGCAGATGGGATAGGGTTTGATATATTGCGCCTGCATGATCCACCTTGATCCAAGATCAGACCAGAATGGAGCCACATCCGGGCTCTCTACCGTGATCGCCGGCGCACCTGTAAAATCACGTTCAGCCAGAATGGCGGAAGAGATGCCCACCATGGCACCCCAGCCAGACCCATCATGCAGCATCGTCGGGTTGGCAATTTCCCGCATCATCTGGCTTCTTGGTCCATGATATTCGGCAATACCAAGGGCTTCTCGAAGCTGGCCGCCTGACAGGCCGCGCATGCGGGCTGCCATAGCAACCACCCCAAGCGCATTCCATGCCCCTGATGTGTGATAGTCCGACACGGTTGCGTGCAGGGATTCCCCGGCCCGCCCAGCAATTTCATAGCCAATGGTGATCAGGGCCAATGCCTCATCCCCACTGACGTCACACTGTTCCGCAAGCGCCAGCAAGGCCGGGATGATGGCAACACCAATATGGCCCTTCACAGGATTGTAGCCATCATGCGCATCAAGATTGTCGGTCTGGGTTGCCGCGGCATAGGCCGCCCCCGCAAGACTGACAGACCGCCCATCAAACAGCATCCGCGCCTGATAGGCCGTATCATGACTGCCATAGAGCAATGCCGCGGTTTCACGGCCGATACGCCCTGCCTCCATCGGCGAGGCCGCGGCAACGATCCCAAGAGTGTCCAGACACAGCAGAGCTGCCGCCCGGCGGGACGCAGGCGGAATTGAGGACGAATCCGAAGAAAGGATGAAATCTGCAACTGACTGGAATTGCGCTGTCATGCTGTTTTTCCTTTCAGTCTGCATAATCGGTCCCGTCTGGACAATCAGGCCCTCAGGATTGCCCCGCCCGGATCAAAGGGGGCCTTCCCAAGAACCTTTGCCGTGTGGGGTTTGCCAAGGATCATCACCTCAACCCGATCACCATCTTTGACCAAGCCATGCTTGGCATAGCCAATGGCAAGGGACTTTCCGACGCTGTAGCCATAAGCGCCTGAGGTCACACGACCGACCGGTGTGCCATCGGCAAGGAAAATGGGCTCACCACCGCTTGCATCTGCATTCTCGCTGGCCTCTACCTCAAACATGGTCAGCTTTTCGCGCGGTGGGGCGTTGCTGATCTTCAGGTATGCGTCCTTGTTCAGGAAATCCTTGTCCAGTTTGATCAGACGCTCAAGGCCAGCCTCCTGTGGCCAATATTCTGGGGAATATTCCCGCCCCCAGGACCCATAGCCCTTTTCAATACGCAGCGCACCAAGTGCACGCCCGCCGGCCGGGCCACCACCATGCTGGGCAGCGGCCTCAAGCAGAGCTGTGTAAAGAGCCGCCTGATCTGTTTCGGCGCAATGCAACTCCCAGCCCAGATCGCCAGTGAAGCTGACACGGATGGCGAGACACTCAACACCAGCGACCGAAATTGTAGCCGAACGCATGAAGCGCCACGCCTCAGCTGAAAGATCGGCATCGGTCAGTTCCTGCAGCATTGCCCGTGATTTGGGTCCCGCCACATTGAAGCCCGCGATGCGTGCGGTGGCGACTTCAAGGCTTGTTCCCGGTTCCATCGGCACCATGTCAAAGAAGCGCTGATGATACCGCTCTGCCATGCCCGAGCCGATCATCATGTAGCTGTTGTCACCGGTCTTGGTAATGGTGAAATCACCAGCCACCCCGCCGCGCACGCCAATCAACGGTGTCAGACAGGATTTGCCAAGTTCCGTTGGCACATGATTAGCAACCAGTTTTTCAAGCCAGTCATGAGCACCGGCACCCGACACCACATAATTGGCAAAGTTAGAGATGTCGATGACGCCGACGCTGTCACGAAGACGGGTCGATTCGCGCCCCACCGGATCAAACCAGTTCTGA
>WTJS01000093.1 GCA_011524735.1 Alphaproteobacteria bacterium | reverse complement strand
GGTCCTGCATGACGTCGTCAAGAGCAGCCAGAAAGCCAGCAAGGCGTGGGTCGTCCGCGCGGGTGATTTCAGCATGTTCAGCTGCACCAGTGGCAACAAGATAGACCGAGTCATTTGTGGATGTGTCGCTGTCAACGGTGATGGCATTGAAACTGCGCTTTGTGGCATCGCGCAGAATGTCGGCAAGAAGGATCGCCGGGATGTTTGCATCTGTTGCCAGAAAGCCAAGCATGGTTGCCATATTGGGGGCAATCATTCCGGACCCTTTGGCGATGCCAGCAATCTGCACGGCTGTGCCATCAATTTCGCAGGTTGCCGTTGCGCCTTTGGCAAAGGTATCAGTTGTCATAATGGCCGCTGCGGCTGCCTGCCATCCAGCTGTGCCATTGGCGAGCTTCTCAAACTGCTTTTCGAGAATGGTACTGTCCAGTGGCTCGCCAATGACGCCAGTAGAGGCCATCAGAACATCACCCGCCGAAAGGCCTAGCCTGTCTGCCATAGCGGTGCAGCAGGTCTTCACCGCTGTCATCCCATCTGACCCAGTGAAGGCATTTGCATTGCCGGCATTAACCAGGATCGCCTGTGTTGTCTGCTCCGCCTTTCTTGACTGATCCTGCAGGATCTGCTGGCACCATTGCACTGGTGCCGCGGCCGTATCGGACAAGGTGAAGACGCCGGCGACAGCGGCTGACCGATCAAACCGCATCAGCATCAGGTCGTCCCTGCCCCTGTATTTCATGCCAGATGCCGCCGTTGCCAGACGAAGCCCGGCAATGGCAGGAATATCAGGAAAGCTTGCAGGGGCGAGGGGCGAGATGGTCATGAGATCACGGCAGCCTTACTGGTTAGTGGTGCTGGCCTGACCTTCGGCCTCGCCAAGCACGTCTTCAAATGGCCGGATCTCGATGTCAGCCTCGGCACGAAGCCCTTCGACGATGCGGGCGAAGCTCTGCCGTGAAATATTTGCGGCAAGCTGATCACTCATTTCTTCCAGTGAAGGTGCCGGTTGGGTGCTCTTTTCGGTGACCTTGATCACATGCCATCCAAACTGGGTTTGGACTGGCTTGGCAGAGTGGCTGCCTGGTGGCATGTCAAAGGCTGCATTTTCAAAGGCTGGAACCATCTGCCCACGTCCGAATGTGCCAAGCGCCCCCCCGTTTGGTCCGCTTGGGCCCGTAGACTTGTCCTGCGCGAGTTGGGCAAAGTCGGCGCCATCATTCAGTTCAGCGATGATGGCGTTCGCCTCTTCCTCAGTTTCGACGAGGATGTGGGATGCCGTCACCTGCTCACGCGAAGCAGTGTCTGCAGCAAATGTGTCATAGGCTTGTTGAATGGCCGCATCTGTGACTTCAAGTGCAACGGCATTACGTATGTATGTTTCGGCAAGAACTCTGTCAGCCGCCAGCCTCATGGCCTCGAGCACCTGTTCATCTTTGTCCAAGCCTTCGGCACGCGCAGCTGCGGCAGCAAGCCGTGAATTTGCCACCTCGGCGACGAGCTGAGGATAAAGTTGTCCAATGCCGGCCTGTCGATATTCAGCAGGAAGACCTTCTGCAACAGCCATAACCTCATCAAGCCAGATTGGCGTATCATTCAAAGTGGCCACCTGAATCCGGTCCTGAGCCGCAAGCGGTGTTGCAGCCAGAAGAAAGGCGGTGGTCACAAGGGTCGTAATCGATCTCATCGAAAGTCCTTTCGGAAATGGTCTGCGCGAAATGTCTGTTGTGTTGGCGCGGGACTGCGTCAACACGAAATCTGTGGTGCGCCAGTGTTGCTGATGGCAGCTGTGAATTCAACCCTTGGTGATGGCCTGAAAAGCCGCATCGGGCGTGCAACCAAGGCCGCTGCTTTGATTGACATTGGTTTCCGCTCACACTATGTCCAAACAGGCTGTAATCATATGTCTAAGGCCGCCGTCCGGTGGCAGGTCAGCCAGAAAATGCGGGGAAGCAGATGTTTGGGTCTTTGGCAAAAAGCCTGTTCGGGTCGGACAATGATCGGGCGGTAAAAAAATTCGCGCCAATAGTGGCTGCGGTTAACGCGCTGGAAGAGAAAACGGCAGCGTTAAGTGACGAAGACCTGGCGGGATCTGTTGCAACATTGCGGGCGCGCGTCGAAGGCGGGGAAACGCTGGACAATCTCCTTCCCGATGCCTTTGCCCTTGTTCGTGAGGCTGCGAAACGGGCGCTTGGCCAGCGCCATTATGATGTTCAGCTGATGGGTGGTATTGCCCTTCACAAGGGGCAGATTGCCGAGATGAAGACCGGTGAGGGCAAGACACTTGTTGCCACCCTGGCGGTCTTCCTGAATGCCCTAGAAGGTAAGGGCGTCCATGTCGTCACGGTCAATGATTACCTGGCCTCGCGCGACGCAGCCTGGATGGGGCGTGTTTATGAACGCCTTGGCATGAGTGTTGGGTGCATTACCGGGGCCATGGATGATGAGGCGCGTCGCGCTGCATATCGGTGTGACGTCACTTATGGCACCAACAATGAATTTGGTTTTGATTACCTGCGCGACAATCTGAAGTTCCGCATTGAGGATATGGTCCAGCGCGAACATCACTTTGCGATTGTTGACGAAGTTGATTCGATCCTAATCGATGAGGCACGGACCCCACTGATCATTTCAGGCCAAGCCGAAGCCACGTCCGATCAGTATCATGTTGCTGACGCTATCATTCCATCACTTGTTCCGGAAGATTACGATCTGGACGAAAAGGGCCGGTCAGTATCGCTGACCGAGACCGGAATTGAACATGCTGAAGAGCTGCTTCGCGACAGGGGTGCAATGGGTGAGGGCACGCTCTACGACATTGACAATGTCGGATTGCTTCATCATGTCAATCAGGCGTTGCGGGCCCATAAGCTGTTTCTCCGTGATCAGCATTACATGATCAAGAACGGTCAGATTGTCATTATCGACGAATTCACTGGTCGCGCGATGGAAGGCCGTCGGTTCTCCGATGGATTGCACCAGGCGATCGAGGCCCGCGAAGGCGTTGATATTCAGCCCGAGAACCAGACTGTTGCCTCGGTAACCTTCCAGAACTACTTCCGGATGTATGACAAGCTTGCGGGCATGACAGGTACGGCACTGACTGAAGCTGGCGAATTTTCCGAAATTTACAAGCTGGATGTGACCAGCATCCCAACCAATGTTGATGTGCAGCGAATAGACCATGATGATGAGGTTTATCGAACCAGTGAAGAGCGCGACAATGCGGTCATCGAATTGATCGTAGACTGTCGTGAGCGGGGGCAGCCAGTCCTCGTCGGCACAGTCAGCATCGAAAAATCTGAAGCACTGTCTGACGTTCTTAAGAAGCGTAAGATACCGCACCAGGTTCTGAATGCGCGCTTCCATGCAGAAGAGGCCAAGATTATCGCAGAGGCGGGTGTTCCCGGTGCGGTAACCATCGCCACAAATATGGCGGGTCGCGGTACAGATATTCAGCTTGGTGGCAATCTGGATATGCGCCTCGAAGATTCGGATGAGGCACAACACCAGAAAATTTCAGAAGAGGTGGCGACCCGCAAAGCAGAAGCACTTGATGCCGGTGGCCTGTATGTAATCGGCACAGAGCGACATGAATCTCGCCGGATCGATAACCAGCTTCGCGGCCGTACCGGTCGCCAGGGTGATCCGGGCGCATCAAAGTTCTTCCTGTCACTTCAGGATGACCTGATGCGGATCTTCGGGTCTGACAAGCTAGACGGAATGCTCCAGAAGCTTGGGCTGGAAGAGGGTGAGGCCATTGTCCACCCCTGGATCAACAAGGCTGTTGAAAAGGCCCAATCCAAAGTTGAGGCACGCAACTTCGAAATCAGAAAGCAGCTTCTGAAATTCGATGATGTGATGAATGACCAGCGAAGCGTCATTTTTGAACAGCGTAAGGAAATCATGCGCTCGACAGATGTGCAGGAAACCATCAGTGAGATGCGGCATGAGGCTGTTAGCCAGATCGTTGAGCGCGCTGTGCCCGCTGGCACCTTTGCCGACCAGTGGAATGCCACACAGCTTAAGGACGATGCAGCGCGCATCCTGGCTGTAGATGTGCCTGCCGAAGAATGGTTTGCCGAGGATGGTGTCGCGGAAGGCGAGATCGAGGAGCGGCTGATGGACCTGTCTGATCGCTATATGGCGGAAAAAGCGGTGCGCATCGGACCGGAAACCATGCGGATGGCGGAAAAGTCACTGCTCCTGCAGGTTCTTGATCAGCAATGGAAGCAGCATCTTTTGAGCCTTGATCAACTTCGCCAGGGGATTTCGCTTCGCGCCTACGCGCAGAAGGACCCGCTCAATGAATATAAGCGGGAAGCCTTCACCATGTTTGAAGCGCTTCTGGCTGGTCTACGTGAGACCACGACAATGGTGCTAAGCCATGTTGAGGTTCGCCAGCCTGAGTCTGAGACGCCAGCTGGTCAGGCAAGCAGCCAGGGCGCCGGCCAGAGTGGTGATGAAGCGGCAAAGCCTGCCGCAGCATCATCGCAGCGTAAAGTGTCGCGAAACGAGCCTTGCCCGTGTGGATCAGGCAAAAAATACAAGCATTGCCACGGCAAGCTTGCCTGACTGACGGCTTGAGTTAACAGGACTGACGGGATGATCAAATATCAGCTCATCTGTGACCAGAGCCATGAATTTGAAGGCTGGTTTGCCAATTCGACGGCCTTCGAAGATCAGCAGAAAAGCGGGTTCCTGACGTGTCCTAGCTGCAACAGCGCCAATGTGAAACGGGCGCTCATGGCCCCCAATCTGGCAAGCCCGAAGACGCGAAAGTCCGCTTCTGTGTCAGTATCTGACGGTCTGGCGTCACCGCCAGCTGCAGACAACGCCCCGGCGGTGCCAGCTCCCACGGCTAGTCTTCCGCCGGAAGCAGCAGCGCATATGCACCAGTTGATGGGCGAAATGCGGCGGCTACAGGCTAAGATTCGAAGTGAATGCCGTGATGTGGGGGATAATTTCGCTGAAGAAGCCCGCAAGATG
>WTJS01000165.1 GCA_011524735.1 Alphaproteobacteria bacterium | reverse complement strand
GATTAACTGTGCCTCACGCGGTTTTGTCGTGCACCTGGCCGGCCGAACAAGCCATGCAGCAGAACCAGAACTTGCCGACAGCCCGATCACGCTGATAGGCCCGGTCATTTCTGCTCTTCAAGGTCTAGGTGTTAATCTGAAGCTGGAGCCAAATCTGGGATCCAGCCTTGATGACAGGTTCCGGCTTGTCACCATCACGCATGTTCAATCTGGTGAGGCCTGTTTTGGCATCACCCCGGGCGAAGCCAGGATTTTTGCGACCCTACGCGCAAGCCGTGACGACGCCATCACCGAGATGCAGCAGACGGCAGAGAGTCTTATCACCCGACTGGCTGACCAGCACAAACTCACTGCACACTTTGATATTTCCGACGATTTCGCCGCGTCAATCAATAATGCTGAGGCAACAGACATCGCTAGACGGGCCATGGACAGGCTTGGCATTGCCCATGGGGAAGAGGGCGTTCCAATGCGCGCATCTGAAGATTTTGGTGTCTTTGGTTGGTCGGCAAAATCGGCCATGCTGTGTCTTGGACCAGGCGAAGATCATCCAGCGCTGCACCAGCCAGACTATGATTTTCCAGATCATTTGATTCCAAGTGGTGCTGCCATTTTTGAGCAGATCGCACATGACCTGCTGGGTTAGCCCAGCAGGTGATCTTGCAGATCTGTCAGCCATCAGAGGACCCTAATGCTTCACACCATCTTTCTCATTCTACTGCTTCAGCTAGGCGGAGAGATACTGCAGAAATATTTCAGTCTGACCGTTCCCGGTCCCGTTATTGGTCTGATGCTGCTTCTTGGGCTGCTGCTAGTTTCACGACGAAAGACAAGCGGCTGGGTGCCAAAATTCCGCCAGCAAATGGTAGATAGTGCCGAAACATTGCTGACCTATCTGTCGCTGCTCTTTGTGCCCATTGGCGTCGGCGTGATCATGCACCTGCAGCTTCTTGACGGACAGCTACTGGCAGTCCTGTCTGTCATAATTGTCGGTACGATAGCGACGCTGATCTTCACCGCATTTCTGTTCCAACTACTGCGCCGGAAGCACGACCATGACTGATGCCAACCGCCTGTATGAGGTGTGGGTCTATCTTCAGGCTGAGCCTCTCTTCTGGCTGACCCTGACAGTTGGCGCCTATCTTGTGGCCGATGCGCTGTACCGGGCATCCAACATGTTCCCGCTTCTGAACCCTGTTGCCATCAGTGTGACTCTCGTCAGCGGATGTCTGATCATGTTCGATGTGGAATATGAAAGATATTTCAACGGCGCAAAGTTCATTCATTTTCTGCTGGGACCGGCCACCGTTGCCCTTGCCATTCCAATCTATCTGAACTGGCAAATTGTCATGGCCGAACGGCGGGCCATCATCACAACTGTGATGCTGGGAGCGGTGTTTGCCATTCTGATCACCTTTGGCCTGGCACATCTTCTGGGCCTTGATCAGGCAACAATCCGGTCACTTCTTCCCCGCAGCGTCACCGCCCCGATTGCCATGGGGATATCAGAGGTGATTGGAGGCATTCCATCTTTAACAGCCATCATCACTATCGTCACCGGGGTGACCGGCGCTGCGATTGGCACCTTTGTTCTGGATCTAATGCGAATCAGGGATTTGGCAGCGCGGGGGTTTGCGTTTGGCCTGACCAGCCATGGCATTGGCACGGCCAGAGCCATGAGCCGTGACAGAACGGCGGGGGTATTTGCGGCTGTCGCAATGGGGTTAAGCGGGATCGTGACTGCGTTGATCGTACCCCTGCTTTTCCGGCTGTTGAGCGGCGGATTTTAAACGACGAGGCATGACCGGCACGCCCCGTCCTATATTACTGGATCAGGCGAACTGGCAGGCCTGATCGAAGCTGAGACGTGCTGCGCGAGGATGTAGCTTGTCACCGTCTCCATAGCCAAGATTGAGCAGGAAGTTCGAACGCCATGTCGTGCCCTCATAGAACAGATTGTCAATGACATCATTCTTGAAGCCTGACATTGGCCCGCAGTCGAGACCCATGCTGCGGGCGGCAACCATCAGGAAGCCGGCCTGAAGCGAGCTGTTACGAAGGGCCAGCATTTCAAGCTTGGCTTCAGGAAGCGACGCTTCCTTGGAGGGCATTTCCATATGAGGGGCTAGGGTCGGGTAGTGATCAAAATAGGCCATGTCATAGGCGATAATGGCCGTCACAGGTGCTGATTTGATCTTGTCGACATTGCCTGGCATGGATGCCTCAAGAACCTTGGCCTTGCCCTCTTCCGACGTCACAAACGTGATACGCATCGGGCAGGAATTGGAGGCGGAAGGCGCCAGTTTTGCCATCTCATAAAGCGCCCGTAGCTTCTCCTCTTCAACTGGCTTGTCAGTGTAGAATTTAAAGGAACGGGCTTCAGTGAGAATGGTTTCAAGGGTCACGTCTGATGACATGGCTGTAATCCTTTCGGCAGATGACTGATGTCCACGGCCAGAATGGCGCGGTGGCGGAACAGCGGTAATTTACGACTGGATGACATATAGGGAGTCAGGCTGAAATGTCTGCCCCTCAGGGCAGACTTTTTTACTGACGACGCGTTCAATCAGGCCTTCACAACTTCCTCAGGCGTGAGATTGCGATAAATACTCAGCTGCTGCCATTGTGCTTCGTTCTTCATATTGGCATCAGCAAGCCGCAGGGTCAGATTGCGCACGAGCGCGCGCAGCACTGGGTCAGCATCAGCAAGCTTGCGACGCATCACGCCGCTATCAATGACATCAATAATGGCGTTGGACGCTGCAACAGCTGAAGCCGTGCGTTCACGCTCCCCCATCACCGCTGCCATTTCACCAAAAAGCTCACCCTGACCAAGTGTCGCCAAGACCATTCCGTCCCGGCTGACGATGTTGACCTCACCGGAATGAATAAGAAACAACTCATCACTGACATCACTGATGTCGAAAATGACCTCGTCCTTCTTGAACGGTTTACGGACCATATTCATCACAAGCTTCATTATTCGGCCTCCCATTCACAATCACACCGAAGAATTGCCTGAGCTTACGGCGCACCAGCCATTCGCGCAATCAGATCGACATCACTGCCCTTTACGGGCCAGAACACGACCATCCATGATCAGCAGGCCAGCGACAATCAAGACCAGCCCGGCAATGTGGCGAGCCACCATCGTTTCATCCAGAAACAAGATGCCCAGCCCAATAGCGCCAGGCGGGATCAGCATGGTGACAAGAGACAGGTTCGTCGCGCCAGTTCTGGCAAGAATCTGGAAGAAAAGGACATAGGCAAAGGCGGTGGAAATGCTGGCCAGTCCTACCACGGCCATAATGGCCGCGGCGCCAGGCAGAGGCATTTCCCATGGACGATCAATGAGCATCACCAGCGGCAACAACATCACGGTTGAGGCAGTAACCTGTCCCGTCGCGGTCACCATTGGCGCAACATCCAGACCGCGAAACCGGCGGCCAAATACGCTGGCAAAGGCATAGCTGAGAGCTGCGCCCAGGAGCGCACATTGCGCTGGTAGGATGACGCTATCTGCCAGACCCTGATCACCGGCAAACGGACTGCCAATGAATATTTCAGAACCAATCATGACCGCAACACCGGCAAACCCAGTGAGAACCCCAACAATATGACGGCGCAGCATGGTTTCATCGGCAGTCAGCAGATGCGCCACAATAACTGTGAAGATTGGCGTTGTGGCGTTCAGGATAGCCGCCTGTCCGGACGAAATATGCCCCTGACCCCACACAATGAGGCCAAAAGGAACCACATTGTTCAGAAAACCCATGATGAAGAAGGCCCGCCAGATCGGCAGACCTCGCGGAAGAGGTCTGCGCATCATACGCAGCACCAGAAGCAGGATTAGGCTCGCCCCGCCGACACGGCCAAGAACGATGGTCAGGGTCGGCAATTCGCGGACCGCCAACCCATTAAAGAAGAAAGACCCCGCCCATACCAGTGCCAGGGTGAAAAGCATCACCCATTCCACAGGTGCCATTTGCCGGTTGATGGTCGATGGCGTCAAAATCTTACCTCTGCTGCCCGGGCCTCAGCCAGTTCGGCTGATCAGACGGGCCGCATCATCCCATGACAGCAAGGAGGCCTGCTAGCAGTATTTTTCCGGGCCATGCCACTGATCAGTTGAATACCGGTCACCATGTGCCCAGCCCACGGGAAGGGCCTTGTCAATTGCGGCAAGCGCATCTGCATCGAGCGACAGACGCGCGCCAGCGCAATGTTCACGCAGATGGTCAGTCGAACGGGTGCCTGGAATTGGAATGATATGATCATCCTGATGCAGCAGCCAAGCAATCGCCAGCGCGGCAGCGGTTGTGCCCAGATCAGCGGCGAGCGCGCGAAAGGACTCTGACGCCTTGATATTGGCGGAAAGATTCGGTTCCTGGAACCGCGGATTCACCTTCATGAACGGCATGTCAGCCACCCGCTCTGGGGTATGAGGGCGGTCTGTCAAAAGCGATCGTCCAACCGGGGAGAACGCAACCAGTGCAGTGCCTAATTCACGCGTCGACTGGACAAGCCCAAGCTCTGGATACCGCACCGCCAGCGAATATTCGGATTGAACCGCCGCCACATGATGAATCTCATTCGCTCGACGCAACGAGGATGGTGCAATTTCGGAGAAACCGAAGCTTCGAATCTTCCCCTTTTTGATGAAACCGGCGAGCGTCTCGGTCACCTGCTCAATCGGCGTGTCAGGATCGCGGCGGTGAATGTAGAAAAGGTCGACGCAGTCCACTCCCATTCTGGACAATGAGCCATCAAGCTCGGCCTCCAGATAGGCGGCGCTATTGTCATATTTACGTGCGCCTGTTTCCTTGTCGCGCGAAATTCCGGCCTTGGTGGCAATACTGAACAGATCAGAAGCAGACGGCCCCTGCTTCGCCAGAAAAGTGCCAATCACGGTTTCAGAAACATGCGGACCATAGACATTAGATGTATCAATATGGGTAACACCCTCATCCAGCGCGGCTGCCAGTATGGCATGTGACTTTGCTTCATCGGTCTGACCATAAAAATTCGTAAAAGACATGGCACCGATACCGATCGGCGAAATCATTGGACCGTTGCTGCCAAGCTGCCGTTGCTGCATCTATTTTCTCCTAAAACAACATTACAAAAAAAGACGGGCACCATGACCCGCCGCCTTCCAGATGCCGAGTAACAGCCAGCCTCTGCGGCAAACCGGATCGCGTCAGAGTCTGGTGTGTGCCAGAACGTTACTCAGAATCACCGCGGCAGATATAGCGCGCGGTTGCCGTACTGCCATCGAGAGTCATGGTCTCTACGACTGCCACCTCATAGCCTTCAGCAATACAATCTGCCTTGGCCTGACGACGCACTTCAATAGGTGGAGTCAGAAATGCTGAGAATCCAGTGTCCCACTGGAAGGTCAGAATAGGTGCTGGCTCCGGCTGCTCTACGGCGACGGGTGTAGCCTCCCCGACAATTTCGGCCTGCCCATCCTCAGCATGTGCCTCAACAGCATCGGCGCCAGACCCTGCAAACATGCCACCTGTGTAGCTGCAGCCCCCAAGGAGGCCGGCAGCTGTCAAAACAGCCAAGTGGAAATAAGTGTGGCGTGCCATGACATCTCTCCCGTTTCCGGACAGCGGCCCGGCGATTAAACATCGTCATAGTAGGGATTTTTAGCCAAGTCGCAAACCCGCAAAATATGTGTGTAAAGAATACATGCTTCGGCCGGGTCATAGTGTTGATGCCACACACAACACTCTAGAAAACTAGGAAACCGATCGACATGACCACCAGAATGGCGCCGGCCCAGGCACCGGCTGCTGGCATACGCCCGGTTCGCGCCCATATGAAGGGCAGCATCAGTACCGGGGTCGTCGACGACAGGATGGTCACCTTGGCCACCGACGTGGTTTCCAGCGCCTGAAGCAGCATGGCCGCCCCAACACCAAGTCCAAACAGGCCGTTCAGCCAGACACAGACCATCGACCACCCCCTTGGAAATAGCGGTTTGCCACGTTGGGCCACGTCGAAGGGAAGGGTTGCCCAGAACACGACAGCACCAACAAATATACGGGCCAGCGTTGTGGCCACCGGGTCAGCCCCGGCCGCCATTACGGGTCGGATCAGCAACACCCCCAGCGCCTGACATATGGCTGCCATGAGTCCAAGGGCGATGCCAAGCCACAGAGGCGGCATAACGGCCTCCCACTGATGCAGAAGATCCTTCCGCTTGCCATAGACCACGGCCAGAACCACTCCGGCAAAACCGAACAGTATCGCCAGCCCGGTATAGACGCTGATCGCCTCACCAAGAAACAACCAGCCCAGAAGAGCGGCAAAAATGGCGTTGGTGGCAAACAGGATATTGGTTCGCCGCGGACCAAGGCGGCGCATGGTGGCAAACAGAAAGAAATCGCCAAATACCACGCCTATCAGACCTGACAGAATGATTGGCAGCCACATATCTGACGCAATATTGAGCGGCCTGCCAGTGAGAACCAGCAGGGCTGCCATGATCACCAGCGCGGCAATCATCCGGACGCGATTGAAATGAATGGATCCAAGTTCGCTCGCCGGACGATGCGAAACCAGAGCGGCCAGCGCCCAACTGACGGCGGCGCCAAGCGCCATTAATGCGCCAAAATCCATGGGAGCCAAACCTGCTAGGAAAGACGGGAGCGAATGCCTGGATATCCGTTAGGCGCGTGGGGCGTGCTTGCTAAGAATACGCTGCAGCGTCCGACGATGCATTCGCAGGCGGCGCGCCGTTTCAGAAACATTACGGCCACACTGTTCATAGACACGCTGGATATGCTCCCAGCGGACACGATCCGCACTCATCGGATCCTGTGGCGGGGATGGCATGCCTTCCCCGGTATGCCGCAAAGCCGCAGCAATGCTGTCAGGATCAGCTGGCTTTGGCAGATAATCCAGCGCGCCAGCTTTCACCGCAGCAACAGCCGTTGCGATATTGCCAAAGCCGGTCAGCATGACAATGCGACATTCGGCATTTTTTGCTCTGAGTTCAGGGACCAGACTAAGGCCGGTGCCATCATCGAGTTTCATATCCAAGACCGCAAAGGCAGGCGGCGTCTTGCGCACAATATCAATGCCTTCGGCTACCGAGCCGGCGTCCATAACCTCAAAGCCACGTGTTTCCATAGCGCGGCGCAGACGGTTGCGAAGCGGCGCATCGTCGTCAAGAATCAGCAAGCTATTTTCAGTCAAGGCTTACCCTCTCCGGCGCGGCACCTAAGGGGTCCCACACCGCCGGAATGACTGGTCTGGGTCTTAGAATGCCAATGCCTGGCGGGGGACAGTGATCTTCACTTCACCGCCGCCATTTGTTCCATTTCCATATAATATTGAGCCGCCAAGGGCCTCAATCAAGGTGCTGGCGATAAATATACCAAGACCACGATGCGCAGCCTTGCCACGACGGGATGTATTCCAGGGTGCACCAACACGTGACAGGACGGTTGCGGTAAAGCCCGGCCCATCATCTGAAATGGTGACTTTAACGTCTCCCTGCGTGCAGCGAATCAGGACATCAACCCGCGATCCGGCAAAATCAGAGGCGTTACGCAGAAGATCTTCAAGTGCATGAATGATCTCAGGCCGCCGCCTGACCATGGGCATCGGACGGGCAGACCGGCCATCAAACTGAATGTCAAATTGCGTATCGCTGGGATCGAGGCGGCTCGACAATATTTCCTCAATCAGACCATTCAGAGGCACTGGGGATTGCAGATCCATGGATTCAGCTGACTGGTAATCATTCAACTCCCCAAGAATCACGCGGCAGCGCTCAGCCTCAGCCCGCAACAGCACAACATCTTCATAGATCGGATCATCAGGAGAAATGGTCTGCGCAAGCTCATGCGCAATAACGGTGATCGTATTCAGAGGCGATCCAAGGCGATGCGCCGCTGCCGTTGCCAATGTGCCAAGTGCAGCAACCTGATTTTCTTTGGCAAGAACAAGCTTAGCTTCAGACAGGGCCTCATCAAGGCGACGCCCGCGTGAGGCCACCCACCAGGCGTAGACACCGATGAAGACAACCGAAACCACCATCGCCATCCATAGGCCGGCGAGGTAAAGGTCAGACTGACCGAAGGGCAAATCCTGCCAAGGCAGGGGATAGTTGAACAGCGCCAGAAAGGTCACTGATCCGATGACCATCGCAATCAGACGCAACGTTTCACGACGGTTCAGCATGGTGGCGGAAATCACCACCGGTGCCAACAGCAGCACTGCAAAGGGGTTGAGCAGCCCACCGGTGAAGAACAGCAAAGCTGTCAGCTGCAAAATATCAACCATCAGGGCAAGCAGGCTCTGGCCCGGCATCTGATGCGTGATCATCGCCCGACGCGTCTGCCACACATTCATGGCGACCGACAGACCGATAACAAAAAGCGCCTGCGCGATGGGGATTTCAAAGCCAAGAACGAGAAAGGTGAACAGCAGCGCTGCGACCTGACCTGCGATAGCCAGCCAGCGGATATTCAGGATCACCCTTGTGTCAATCTGACTAGGTGGTGTGCCACGACGTTCGGTCGGTCGCCAGAACGCCCCCTTGCCGCTTGTCGCGGCACGAAGGCGATCAACTGGTTTCCGCTGCGAGGTCATGGCGCTAGCTTACACATCTAGATTGGCCACCTTGAGCGCGTTTTCCTGAATGAAATTCCGCCGCTCCTCAACAGCTTCTCCCATCAGGGTTGAAAAGGCATTGTCAGCCTCTTCTTCCTGATCAATTGACACCTGAAGCAGGGTCCGCTGTGTCGGATCAAGCGTTGTTTCCCACAGCTGCTCGGGGTTCATTTCGCCAAGACCCTTATAGCGGGAAATCTGCGCGCCCTTGCGGCCTGTCTGGAAAATGGTCTGTGACAGGCCAAGTGGCCCCACAATCTGAACTTCATTTGATCCAACGCGCAAGGTCGCCGGACGGACATAGAGCTCCTGAAGGTGCGATGCCATCGCGTCAAGCTCCACAGCCTCAGGCGATGACATGACCCGGCGATCGAGACCATAGCGCTCGGTAATACCACGCAGCTGGCGGGTCACAACGATGGCAGGGCCGTTTACGGTTTCCTCAACGGCCGCCTGCCATCCGCGCTCAAGCTCATTCGCCTGACTTTCCAGACGCCGTGCCAGATAGTCGGCTGCCTCGCTGCTGGTAATCACCTGCGGATTCAACAGACCGGCTATGGCCGCCTGCTCGACAACATCGCGATTACCAACACGTCGGCCAAGTGTTTCGATCAGACGGCCAGCCATGGTTGACTGATTGGCAACTTCCAGCAGATCTGCGCCCGCATATTGTGCCCCTTCAGCCAGTGACAGCACCGTATCCTTAAGACCAGCCTCCATCAGATAGCCGTCCAGATCACGCTGATCTTTCAGATACACCTCTGACTGTCCGCGTTTGGCGCGGAAAAGAGGCGGCTGTGCAATATAGAGAAAGCCTGCCTCGATCAGCGGACGCATATGCCGGAAAAAGAAGGTCAGGAGTAGCGTGCGGATATGGCTACCATCAACGTCAGCATCCGTCATGATGATGACCTTGTGATAGCGGGCCTTTTCAATGTCCATCTCGTCATTGCCGACACCACCGCCAATGGCCGTAATCAGGGTTCCAATTTCAGCGGAAGACAGCATTTTGTCGAGCCGTGCCCGTTCCACATTCAGGATCTTGCCCCGAAGCGGCAAGATCGCCTGATTGGCCCGGTCACGCCCCTGTTTGGCAGAGCCACCCGCAGAATCACCCTCAACAAGGAAGATTTCAGACTTGGACGGATCGCGTTCCTGGCAGTCGGCAAGCTTGCCAGGCAAGCTGGCAACCTCCATGACGCCTTTACGACGGGTCAGGTCGCGCGCCTTGCGGGCTGCCTCACGGGCGGCAGCGGCTTCATACGCCTTCGAAATGATTCGACGCGCGTCAGCAGGATGTTCCTCAAACCACTGGTTAAGGCAGCTGGCCACAGCTGTCTCGACCACAGGCTTGACCTCGGACGACACAAGCTTGTCCTTGGTCTGTGACGAGAATTTCGGATCAGGCACCTTAACCGACACAATCGCCGTCAATCCTTCACGCGAATCTTCACCTGTCAGCGCGACCTTCTCACGCTTGGCAATGCCGGATGACTGGGCATAGCTATTGACGACGCGGGTCATCGCCGCGCGAAAGCCAGCCAGATGCGTACCACCGTCACGCTGTGGAATGTTATTCGTGAAGCACAGCGTATTTTCATGGAAAGAATCTGTCCATGCCATGGCCAGCTCAACGGTGATGTCATCACGCGTCGTTGTCAGGGTCACGGTTTCATGAAGCGGTGAGCGGGCCCGATTGAGCCAGTCAACAAAGGCGTTCAGCCCCCCGTCGAAGAAAAATTCAGAGCTGACCTGTTCGCCACCACGATCATCAACAAGCCTGATCCGCACACCGGAATTCAGAAAGGCCAGTTCCCGAAGGCGGTGTTCCAGCGTGGCAAAGTCAAATTCAGTTGTCGAAAACGTCTCGGCCGAAGGCAGGAAGGTGACATGTGTTCCCTTTTGACCATCTGCCGGGCCGGTTTCGGCAAGCGGCGCTTCCGCCTCACCATGGCGGAACCTGACTTCATGCCGGCGACCATCGCGGTAGATTGTCAGATCCAGATATTCCGACAACGCATTCACAACCGAAACGCCAACCCCGTGAAGACCACCCGACACCTTGTAGGAGTTATTGTCGAATTTACCGCCAGCATGAAGCTGGGTCATGATCACTTCTGCAGCGGACACGCCTTCCTCAGCGTGAATTTCCACCGGAATACCGCGACCATTATCAGTGACCTTAACTGATCCATCACCATTCAGGATCACCTCGACAATATCACAATGTCCCGCCAGTGCCTCGTCAATGGCGTTATCCACCACCTCATACACCATGTGATGCAGTCCAGAGCCATCGTCCGTATCCCCGATATACATGCCAGGGCGTTTGCGAACGGCATCAAGCCCCTTCAGGACCTTAATGGAATCGGCGCCATAATCAGCATCGCCTTCAGATCCGGTCTGCGGGATATCAGTGTCATTATCGGTCATTGGTCTCATTCCCTGACGTCGTAAATCTTGCCATGCCATT
Source organism: Alphaproteobacteria bacterium (assembly GCA_011524735.1). Lineage (GTDB taxonomy): Bacteria > Pseudomonadota > Alphaproteobacteria > Puniceispirillales > Puniceispirillaceae > UBA8309. The sequence continues at coordinate 8,272 of WTJS01000165.1, read as the reverse complement.
GTCAGCTTCGACATGCACGCTCTGGGCCTCCAGCCCGTTGAAATCATCCTCGTCCGTGCCGCTGAACCAGGTCTGCCCACCTACGGCACCCACGGCCTCAAACAGAGCCGCGCGGCGGTCTATGTCAAGATGCGCCACAACATCGTCCAAAAGCAGCACAGGTGGCCGCCTGAGCCGACGCGCCTGAAGCCTTGCATGTGCCAGAACAACGGCAATCAGCAGCGCCTTCTGCTGACCAGTGGAAGCCAGATAGGCCGGTGTGTTGTTGACACTGTTCACCGCCACCAGATCACTTGCATGCGGGCCGGGCAGTGCCGCGTCGCCAGCAAGGCGGCGCGTGCGGGCCAGCTGAATGAACCTGTCCTCAGCCTCAAGCGCAGACATTGTCTCAAGCCAGCCTTCAACCGTACCTTCAAGTGCCAGCCGCACACCGGGAAAACCAAACCATCCGTCAGCCGCTTCGTCGTTCAGATCACTGATCAGCGATTGCCGCGCCGCCGTAACGGCGATGGCGGCTTCAGCCAGGCTGGCTTCAATTGCTGCAAACCAAGCCTGGTCATTGCCACCTTCAGAGAGCAGCGACATCCGTTCGCGCAGCATCTTCTCATAGCGGCTCGTGCGACCAATATGCGCCGGATCAAAGGCGATGACCAACCGATCCAGAAACCGCCGCCTCGCGCCCGGGCTGTCAATAAAGATGCCGTCCATCCGCGGGGTCAGCCAGGAAGCGGAAAATACACGCCCGATATCTGATTGCGAAACCGTGACACCATCACGCCGCATGACCCGTCGGCCACTTTCAGAGTCAGCCAAGACGCCCGTGCCGATGCTCATCATCTCGCCAGCAGCCTCGATCTGCGCTGATACCGCCCAGTCCTGACGGCCACTTCCCGCCCGTGGCAGATGTTCACCCTTGGCCCGCCGCAGCCCACGGCCCGGTGCCAGCAAAGAGACAGCTTCCATCAGATTGGTCTTGCCCGCGCCATTCGGCCCAATTAGCAACACATTGGCCGCGTCGATGGCAAGCTGACCGCTGTCATAGTTGCGAAAGCCAGACACCGAAATTGACAGCAGACTTGTCTGCGCTGCGGGTGCGACCGCCTGGCTCTGGGGGTGAGAAAGACCGGGCAATGCGGTATCAAACCCGCATTGGCATCAGGACGAACAGCGTTGCTTCATCGCCGGGCGCCCGTACGAGGCTTGGTGAGCCCTGATCAGCCAGTGCAAATTCAATGGTGTCGCTGCCAACCTGCGAGGCGATATCCAGAAGATAACGCGCGTTGAACCCAATCTCCATCTCTGGCCCGTCATAGCTGACTTCAAGCTCTTCTACGGCACTCGACGCGTCCGTGCTGCTTGCCGACAGGTTCAGGGCACCTGGCTGGAGACGCATCTTGATCGAACGCGACTTTTCCGAGGAAATTGTGGACACCCGATCAACAGCAGCAGAGAAACTGGCGGCATCAACCTGCATGATCCGATCATTGCCGCGCGGAATAACGCGCGTGTAGTCAGGGAAGGTCCCGTCAATCAGCTTGGTCTTCAGCCGCACGGTGCCAAAAGAAAACTCGGCCCTTGTATCAGACAGGGCCATGCCAACCTCACCATCAAAATCGTCAAGAAGCTTGCGAAGCTCGGTCACGGCCTTGCGCGGCACAATGATTGAAGGCAGGTTTGCAGCGCCAGCAGGCAGGCTCTGACGGGTCAGCGCCAGGCGATGGCCGTCCGTAGCGACAGCACACAGATCGCCCTGCTCGGACTTATGGAGATAGATACCATTCAGATAATAACGCGTTTCCTCGGTCGAGATGGCAAAGCGCGTAGCATCGATCATGTCACGAATGTCAGCGGCAGTAACCACAAACCCATCAGGCATGTCGCCCGTAGAAATGGCTGGAAAATCCTCAACTGGCAGAGTCGGCAGCCTGAAATTTGACCGCCCAGCGCTGATCATGGCATGGCCATCGGCAATGGCGATCTCAACCTCTGCGCCTTCAGGCAGCTTGCGAACAATGTCATAGAGCAGATGCGCCGATACAGTTGTTGTGCCGGCAGTCGCCACTGCACATTCAACCTGGGTGGCAATATCCATGTCCATGTCAGTGGCAGTCATCTGCAGCATCCCATCACCAGCCTGCAGTACAACATTGGCAAGGATCGGAATGGTGTTACGGCGCTCGACAACGGATTGCACCTGACCAAGCGGCCGAAGAAGGTTGATGCGATCAATGGTGAGTTTCATGGTCTGTCTCTTTTCTCTGAACTGGGCGGCACATGTCGCACCGTCCAGCCCCAGGATTTGGCTCCTGAGCCATATGCTCAGGGACATCCGCTTAAGCACCCTGACAGCTGGCCTGAAAGATCACCTCAAGCCTGCCCAGCGCGCATAAAACGGCTGACCACAAAATATAGCATGGCTATTTTTTTCAAGCACCAAAATATTGATCGCCAAGCCGACAGGGCCCAGCGGAACGCCAGCTTGGCAACTGGCTGAAAAACCGTGGAAAAATTTATTTAATTCGCCAGAAGAGATCGCAGAAGCTGCACATCTTCGGCAATCCCAGAATCACTGGCGATCAAACCTTCGATAGACCGCACGGCATGCATCACCGTTGTATGGTCACGCCCACCAAACTGGCGGCCAATTTCTGGATAGGACAGTGATGTGAGGGTCTTGGCCAGATACATCGCTACCTGCCGTGGGCGCGCAATATTGCGGGCGCGGCGGGCAGAGAACATTTCTGCAACCCGCACCCCATAATGGGCCGACACCCGCTTCTGAATGTCGTCAATGCTGATGGTCCGGTTACTGGACCGCAGCAGATCCGACAACAAGTCGGCCGCGCTATCGATGGTGATCTCCCGGCCCACCAGACTGGCATGTGCAGCGATGCGTGTCAGCGCCCCTTCAAGTTCACGCACATTGCTGGAGATCCGGTGCGCGAGAAACTCAAGAACCTTGTCTGGAACCGGAATGCGGGCCCGCTCTGCCTTCGCCTGAAGGATACCAAGACGGAGTTCATAATCTGCAGGGTGAATATCGGCAACCATACCCCACCCAAGACGAGAGCGCAGCCGTTCTTCTAAGCCCTCAAGGTCCGTAGGCGACTTGTCCGCCGAAACAATAACCTGACGCCCGTCCTCAACCAGCGCGTTGAAGGTGTGGAAAAATTCTTCCTGCGTCGAGTCCTTACCGCTGATGAACTGAACATCATCAATCATCAGCACATCAACCGAGCGGAACTGCTCCTTGAACGACATTGTGTCGCGGAACCGCAGCGCCTGAACGAACCGGTACATGAATTTCTCTGCCGACAGATAGACAACATGCCGGCTTGGGTCCTGTTCACGGATATGCCAGGCAATCGCATGCATCAGATGCGTTTTGCCAAGACCAACACCGCCATAGAGAAACAGCGGGTTAAATGCGACGTTTGTCGATTCGGCTGTACGACGCGCAACCGCAAAGGCCAGCTCATTGGGCTTGCCAACCACAAAATTGGCGAACGTATAACGCGGGTCGAGACCAGCCCCCAGCGCATCAGCCTCGGTGCGGGTTGGTGCTTCGGTCCGTGGCTTCTGCTGCGACAGACGCGGAGCACCGCCATTGACAACGCGTACCTCTACTTTTCTGACAGCGCCACATTCCGCTGCGGAAATTACCCTGAGCCGGTCAGCATACTGGCTTGTCACGCGCTCGCGGGCCAGCGTTGAGCTCGCCTCAAGCGTCAGTGTGCCATCCTCCAGACGGCTGACGCGAAGTGGCTTGATCCAGTTGCGCCACGCAGCTTCGCCGATATCCTTACGCATGCGGTGAGTCACACGCTGCCAGGCTTCATCAAGGCTGGAGTGAGGATCTGTGCTGCTGTCGGAAGCGTCTCGCATGTCGTCAGGTGACCAGGTGTTTTCAGCATCTGACATACAGCTGGCCCTCCGCGGCAGTGTTTGTTGTAGAGCGGTCGACGAAGTAGCGACCTTGGTCAGACAATACGGGCGGAAGGTCACCATGTGCAAGATGCCGAGGCCGCGATCCATGCAAATAATCCTGGTGAATTCGACAATATTTTTATTGACAGGCTCAGGCCGGTTTTCAGGTCTTCAGACAGAGAAAGTGAAATATATCAGACACCGAATCGCCTGCTTATCAGACGCGGTCTCAAAAGAAGCCCCCAACTGAAAAATCAGACTTAACTGGTATGCGGGCCATTTTACCGAGGTCCAGAAGCCATGGAGCGGATCCGGAAACGGAAAAAGCCCGACCAGAACGGACGGGCTTGTTCAAATCAGGCGATTCGGCAATCGCTTGGTTAAGCAGCAACAGCCTTTACACGTGCCGCCAGACGCGAAATCTTGCGCGACGCTGTGTTGCGGTGCAGAACCCCGCGGGTTACGCCGCGCTGAATTTCAGGCTGGGCGGCGCGAAGCGCCTCACGGGCGGCGTCGCTGTCACCAGATGCAATCGCGGTTTCCACCTTTTTCACAAAGGTACGAATGCGGCTCATGCGGGCACCGTTGATAGCGGCACGACGCGCATTCCGGCGGATCCGCTTCTTTGCAGAAATATGATTGGCCATAGGACCGTCCTGTCAAATTCAATTGAAGGCGGTGTATAGGCTGAATTGCGGGGGCACGTCAAGCGCTTTTGCATGGTCGGAAACATGGAAAAAGCGCGGCAAACCGCTAGATTGCGCCTAACTGACCTTGCGGTAGATTGTGCGGGGGATGAAAGACCCGCCAGACATCATCCTAATTCGGGCTCAGGCGAATTCGCCACAACCGTCCACCTGAGGTTTCAACCTGAGACAAAGACAGGCTTTCACTACGGCGACTCCAGTTCCCATCGCCGCCATCCCAGCCCAGACTTGCCAGTGCGGCATTATAGAACGCCATTACATTGCCTGTTTCGGCGTCACTGGCCGCGAAAACAAGAACAATGCGACCGCCTGGCGAATCAAAGGCAAAACCAAGTTCAGGCTCAATGGTCATGCCATCCATGATGGGGAGATCGCCAACCCAGCGTTGCTGTGGAGCATCGGACGCGCTAATCGGTGCGGCACTCATCAACAATGCCATGAGGCCAAGGGCGGCACATAGCTTTTGCAAGGATGCAAACATGCGGGAAATATCCATGCTGATCATGAGGGTCAATCTACCTCAGCGCTGACAGGTGGGACAGTAAAAACTGCTGCGCCCTGACTGGGTCAACATCCGGACCGGTGTGGCGCATGCAGGGCATGGCTCACCAGCTCTGCCGTAGACGGCAAGCTTTTGAACAAAATATCCGATCTCGCCACCTGGCTGGACATGGTCACGAAGACTGGTCCCCCCTTCATCAATGGCACGAAGCAGCACTTCGCGTATCGACTGCACCAGCCTCTCGGCGCGCGCCCCACGGATTGTGCCAGCCTTGCGGCGCGGCGACAGGCCGGCATAAAACAGCGCTTCACAGGCATAGATGTTGCCAATTCCAGCGACAATCTGCTGGTTCAGCAGGGCCGTCTTGATGGGTCCGGTTCGCCGGTCAAGAGCGGCCGCCAGGTAATCTTCTGAAAACAGGTTGCCAAGTGGTTCGGGTCCCATATCGGCGACCATTGGATGCGTGTCTCCAGCAAACAGGTCAATCCAGCCAAATCGGCGGGGATCATTGAAGACAACCCAGCACGGCCCCGCTGATGCGCCTGCCGATGCATTTGCCAACGCGTTTGCCGATGCACCATCTGCTGATTTTGGGGGTGCCATTTCCAGAATGACGTGATCATGTTTGCCGACCATGTCGGGGCGATGATCATGTATTCGGATCGAGCCGGACATGCCAAGATGCAGCAGCAGGCTCTCATGACCATCGAGCCGCGCCAGAATGAACTTCCCCCGACGAGACAACGACATGAAGGTTCTTCCCGTCAGGCGTGTTGCCAGATTTTCAGGAAGCGGCCAACGCAGATCCGGCCGTCCGACATAGGCGCTTGCTATCTCTCTGCCCTCACATGCTGGCACAAGGGCACGACGAACCGTTTCAACCTCGGGAAGTTCAGGCATGCGAAGTCCCTTTCGCCAGGTATTCGTTCAACAGGTATTCGTTCGACAGGCATTGATATGACAACATGGCACTGACACCTTATGTATAAAGTCGCCCAATCAGATGGTTTTCGTGTATCACAGAGCTGTAGAGCAGATAAGGACCCGCAGCCAGCTCCGCCAGATGCTGAAATCGCAGCGCCGCTGAATTTTGAGATATAATCTTCACCATGACGAAACAGAACGACAGAGCCATGAACACAGACCGCGCCACATCCGGAAATTCGGGCCCTGATACCATCGATTTCGGGTTCCGCCGCGTTCGCCGCGAAGACAAGTCCGGGCTTGTCCGTGATGTTTTTGATTCGGTAGCGTCACGTTATGACGTGATGAATGACCTGATGAGCGGCGGCGTCCACAGGCTCTGGAAGTCCGCGATGATTGACTGGATGGCACCGCAGCCCGGCCAGAAGCTGGTCGACCTGGCGGGGGGCACTGGCGACATCAGTCTTCGGTTTCTTCGTGCTGGAGGCGGTGAGGCTGTGATCACCGACATCAATGAAGCGATGCTGAATGCCGGGCAGCAGCGGCGCGAGATGAGACAGCATGCCGACCGTCTGTCCTGGTGTGTTGGCAATGCCGAGTCACTCCCCTTTACCGATGCCAGTGCAGATTTCGTAACCATTGCCTTTGGTCTGCGCAATGTCACCGACCGCGATGCTGCCATTCGCGAGGCACATCGGGTCCTGCGACCTGGCGGACGGTTTCTGTGTCTTGAATTCTCACAGGTGACCAGCCCGATGCTGGCCCAGGCTTATGATGCTTGGTCGTTCAACGTACTTCCGAGACTTGGTCAGATGGTTGCTGGAGATGCAGAAAGCTATCGTTATCTGGTGGAATCCATCAGAACGTTTCCAACGCCCGAAATTCTGGCCGACATGTTTGCCGCTGCCGGGTTCGCGCAGGTCCGTGTCCGCCGACTCTCGGCGGGCATAGCCTGCATCCATTCCGGATGGAAACTCGACTGATGCGCATATCCGGCCTGCAGATGATCTGGGCACTGATGCGCCTTCCCATCATCGGCTGGCATCTTGGCCGCGCCGGAACACTTGGCCATCTGGCCAAAGTATCGCTACTTCCTGGATGGATGCGTCAGCTCTGTAGCATGGTCGATGGGCTGGTGCGATCTGGCACCGCCCGCCGGGATGCGGGAAGTGCACTTGCAGAAGCGCTCATTCGCCTTGGCCCCGGCTTCATTAAATTTGGCCAGGCCCTGTCCACACGTGCCGATCTGATTGGCCCACAGATGGCACATTCGCTGGCACAGCTTCAGGATCGGCTGCCTGCCTTTCATTCCGATCAGGCACGCCGCCAGATCAAACAGGAAACTGGCCAGTCTGTCGACGCCCTGTTTCGCCGCTTTGACCCAGAACCCGTAGCCGCAGCTTCCATCGCACAGGTTCATTATGCCGAGATGCATGACGGACGGCAGGTTGCCGTCAAGCTGTTGCGGCCTGGTATCAGGCGCCGGATGCAGGCGGATACCACCCTGTTCTATGCACTGGCACGCATTCTGGAATGGATGGCACCCGATCTGCGTCGCCTGCGATTGGTGACCGCGGTCGATCAGTTCACGCAGATTTCTGACATTGAACTTGACCTGCGCCTCGAAGCCGCCGCAGCTGGCAAGCTTGCTGACAACATGGCAGGTGATGAGGGCATTCATGTGCCAGTCGTCGATCTGGAGCATACAAGTTCGGCGATGCTGGTTATTGAATGGGTTGAGGGAATCCGAATTGATAATGTGGATGCCCTAACAGCGGCGGGCCACGACATTGAAAAAATCACCGAAGCAGCGGCGCGGTGTTTCTTCAATCAGGTATTCCGCGACGGCTTCTTTCATGCCGATATGCATCCCGGCAACATCTTCATTGCCGCGGATGGCACTCTTATCCCAATCGATTTTGGCATCATGGGACATCTTGATTTTGCAGACAGGCTGTTTCTGGCGCGTCTGCTGACCGCCATGCTGGATCGGGATTATGATCAGGTGGCCCGCCTGCATGCCGATGCAGGCATGCTTGGACCCGACGTATCCCTTGCCCATTTCGCGCAGTCAGTTCGGGCAGTGGCGGATCCGATCATGGGTAAATCACTGGGCGACGTTTCGCTGGGCACGGTGCTTGGACAGATTATGGCCCTGTCCACACGATTTTCCATTTCAGTTCAGCCTCAGTTCAACCTTCTGCAGAAAACC
>WTJS01000202.1 GCA_011524735.1 Alphaproteobacteria bacterium | reverse complement strand
CAATCATTCCGGTGAATGCAGAAACAGGCGAACGTGTTCTGCCAACGCACGAGAAAGCTATTTTGGAGGTCTTCAAGCCTGGGCAAAGGCCCGGGGGATTGTTGATCGATGTCCCTGGAAGCACTGCGCAGCAGGCCCCTCAGGAAGAGATTGCAACACCGGGGCTATTTTAAGGGTTAAAAATTCTGCTGATGCAAGCCGGTATGCCGATTACACTGCGGCTTATGCCTTGTCACACCGGGATCGTCAGGCTACCACTACAGCCCTGAAGCGCCGCGCATGTCGCGCTATCGATCAAGGACATATTCACGATGCAAGCTGAAACGCAGGCCCAGATTGAGATCATCACCACCGCCATCGATTTGCTATGCAAGCATGTCGATTTCGAAGCCGCCAAACAGCGTCTTGCCGAACTGGAAGAGCTGAGCGCTGATGGCGATTTCTGGAATGATCAGGCGGCGGCGCAGGAAGCCATGCGGGAAAAGAACAAACTCGACCGCCAGATCCGAATGATCACGTCACTTCAGTCAGAACTTGATGATGCCGTTGGGCTGATTGAGCTTGGCGAGATGGAGGGCGATACCGACGTTGTCGCAGAAGCAGAGGCATCAATTGCTGAGCTGGTGGTTATCGCTGAAAAACGTCAGCTTGAAAGCCTGTTGTCTGGGGAAGCAGACGGCAATGACTGTTTCCTCGAAATTCATGCTGGGGCTGGTGGAACTGAGGCTCAGGACTGGGCGTCCATGCTTGCCCGCATGTACAGCCGCTGGTGTGAGCGACGTGGTTTTAAACTTCAGATGATCGAAGAAAGCGCGGGTGAAGAGGCTGGTATCAAGTCGGTCACCATGCGAATTGAAGGCGAAAATGCCTATGGCTGGCTGAAAACGGAGTCTGGTGTTCACCGGCTGGTTCGTATTTCACCTTATGACAGTTCAGCGCGGCGCCATACCAGCTTTGCCAGCGCCTGGGTCTATCCGGTTGTGGATGACAATATCGAAATTGAGATTGAAGATAAGGATTTGCGAATTGACACCTATCGGGCGTCAGGCGCTGGTGGTCAGCACGTCAATAAGACTGACTCGGCAATTCGAATCACGCATATCCCGACCAACATTGTTGTGCAGTGTCAGAATGACAGGTCGCAGCATCGGAACAGGGCGACCGCCTTCAACATGCTGAAGGCGCGCCTTTACGAACTTGAACTGCAGAAGCGTGAGGAGGCGGCGAATGATGCTGCCTCTGCAAAGACGGATATCGGCTGGGGCAATCAGATCCGTTCCTATGTATTGCACCCTTATCAGATGGTTAAGGATCTGCGCACCAACGTCGAAAAGGGCAACGCTAACGGTGTCCTGGATGGTGACCTAGATGAATTTGTTGAAGCCAGCCTTGCTTCACGTGTTGGTAACCAGCGTCAGAGCTGACCAGAATACTCGGTGATCTTCTAAATCCCGCGGACAGTTTCAAGCACCTCTTCAGCGTGACCTGCAACTTTGACTTTTGGCCAGACGGCTGCGATTTTGCCTTGTCCATCGATGACAAAGGTTGCGCGCTGGATGCCCATATAGGTTTTCCCATACATCGATTTTTCCACCCAGACACCGAACTGCTCGCAAACGCCGGTTTCTTCATCTGAGCCAAGCAGTGTTTTCAAATCGTGTTTGGCACGGAACTTGGCCTGTTTGGCGACAGAGTCCTTGGAGATGCCAATGACCACACAGTTGGCAGCTTCAAATTCTGACAGCAATGATGAAAAGGCCACGGCTTCTTTGGTGCAGCCACTTGTGTCAGCACGCGGGTAGAAATAAACCACCACATTCCTGCCACCATGATCTGCCAGATCAAAGCTTCCGGTATCGGTTGCAATGGTAAAACCAGTTACAGTGTTTCCTGTCTCCAGCATGGTGATGGTCTCCTCGTGGTAATACGCGTTGGCGATGGACGGATTCCATAAATGGTAATGCTGGCATTGATCGCAAGACAGCCCGTAAGTGACATGATACAAAAAAGCCCTGAGGGGTGAGGGTAACGGACTGAAAATGCCGCAAAAGGACGAGGCAAGGCCGACAGTGACATTGGCTGATGAGGTAAGCGTGGGATCATCGAAGGATGACAGCGTTGCGCCTGCATCGCCAAAGAAAGGACGTTCTGTCCGGTATGTCATTCTGGGGCTCGTCTTTGCACTGCTCATTATGCTGGCGTCGCCGTTCATTTACCTGCACCGCGTAGGTGGTTTCAAAGGCGTGATCGAAACTCAGCTTGCGCAGCGGCTGGCGCCTGCTGACGTGCGTGTTGGTGATGTTGGCTTTGAAGTCCGCATTCCGTCTTTGCTGTTCACCATTGTGGCTGAAGATGTTGAGATTGTCCGCGGTGATACAGAGCTAAGTCTGCCGCAGGCGAGCGCCATGTTCAGTCCTGCGTCGCTGATGATGTTCCGGCCACTCGACGTTGTTCTGTCCGGGCTGGATCTCGATGTCACTCTTGGCGGCGACGGCTGGAGTGGGTCACCCGCAGCGCAGTTGCTTGCGGGGCTTGCTGTCCAGACAGGCGGGGCTGAAGGGGCGGTTGCCGACGGTCCACGCCGACTGCTTGTTGAACTTGCCACGATTACTGTGCGCAAGGCAGACACAGACCTGCCTCCTCTTCATTTCAGTGATGTTGATTTTGAAATCATCGCTGGGCAAGGCATGCCGCTCAGTGGTGGTGTGCAGGCTGTCCGGATGATTGAAGACAAGCCGGCTGGTACGGTGGCGGCCACTATTCTCGGCAATGTTGCTGACAGGACAATGTCGTTTGACGTTCGGACAAACCAGCTCAACGCGACAGGTCTCTCAGAGTTTCTGCCCGGTCTGCCGCCACTCTTCAGTGGCGTTGGGCAGATTTCCGGGCAGGTTAGTCTGGACCTGAGCGGCCAAGACATCCAGTTCGCCAATGCTGACCTTGTCGCGATTGATGGCATGATTGACGCTTCGCCACTGCTCTTGCCGCTTCGCTTTGATACCGCTTCGCTTGGTATCGCGTTTGACAGAAATGCGGGCACATTAGCAATTACCCAGACTGAGCTTGTTCTGAGTGATGGCAGAATTCTTCAGTTTTCAGGTGAATTCGCCGAGTTGAACTCACTGCGCCCTTCGATTTCAGCCAAGCTTCGCGGCAACAGGCTGCCGTTGGATCAGGTTTTTGCTGATTGGCCCAAAGGTCTGGCGAGTGATGTAAAGTCAGCAGCTCAGGAGCGGTTTGCGGGTGGTCAGCTTGAGGATCTGACGCTGGAATTCACCGGCGGCTTTGATCGGGCAACGTCGCATTTAGATGTTGTCAGTCTTGATCTGCGCTCTTCTCTGGTTGGTGTGGGTGTGGACCTTAAAGGTGGCCAGTATGAACGGTTCACCGGGACAGGTGATGGCAATATCACACTGCGGCTCGGCGCTGGTGCGATTGTCGAGGAGCTAGGGGTGGCTCTTGGGGTGAGTGGCGGTAGTCTCAGGTTAAAGGACACTGTGTCACCACTTGCGCTGAACCGATTCCAGATGACTGCAGCGCTTGAAGATGATGCGTTGGCCATTGAGGAGGTCAGCCTTAGCCTTGCGGATGGGGGGACTGTAGGTGTCTCTGGTCGCATCGAGCTCGGGAACGGGTGGAAGATCAATGAGGCAGATCTGTCCATGGTTGCCAATGCGATTGATGTAAAAAAATTCCATGCAATCTGGCCGGAGTGGCTGGTTAGCCGGACGCGAAACTGGGTCGGTGCCAAGGTCCCTGAAGCTCAGGTTGAGGATGTGCGTCTGCGGTTCTTGACCAGTTTTGGCGGAGACAAGCCGAAGCTGACCGATATGGAAGGATCGATAACGCTTAGGGACGCACGGCTCGAATTGGGACAAAAAATTCCAGTCTTTACTGACATCGATGGCAGAATGCAGATCGCAGACAACCGGGCAGAGATGATTCTGACAGATGGAGAGGTAGAGAGGCTGGAGCTGCGTAACGGTCGCGTTGTCATCGAACCCGTTATCGGTGGCGGGGCAATGGCGGCAACCGATATGGAATTCGAAGGTGATGTGGCCGATGCTCTGGCAGTCGGCATGACGCTGGGCTTTGCCGGCGGCGACAATAATCGTCAGCCCGACCTTGTGGCGACTGGAAAGTCGGAGCTTGCCGTAAAAACATCATTTCCAATCCGCCGAAAGCTGAAGCCAAACGATATTGATTTTCAGGTCGCTGGGCAGGTAACCAACGGAGACATTGGCGGCCTGCCTTTCGGAGCGGACGCCCGTAACGCTAACCTACAGCTTGATGTCCGGCGGGACGCGTTTGAAATTGCCGGGAATGCCCGTATCTTTGACCTCCCTTCAGATGTCAAATATAGCTGGTCGCGCGAGGGTGAAACATCTGAAGCGAACATCAGTCTTGGCACGCAGGGTGAGCTACAAAAGATCGCCAATATTGCCAGCCGTTTTGGGATCGACAGCTTTGCCGGTGTCGATCTTGCCAGCGTAAAGATGGACGGGACCGCGGACGTTTCCCTGCGGATGATGTTGCCAACAGGACAGCCGCAGACACCATCTGACCTCAACATTGCAACTGACCTGCTGATCCACAATGCCAGCTTTGAAAATTTGCCCATTATCGGCCGTGCGGAAAAGGCTGAGCTTGTAGCCAGTTTCACGCGTGATGTCAGTGAAGTGTCTGGCGTCGCGACGGCATTTGGGGTTGCGGTCGATTTTGCGGTAACAGCTGACCGTGAAGAAGATCGGTTGACCCTGCGTGCGAATGCGCCAAGGTCTGAGGGTGTTGCAGACTTTGCCAGCCAGATGTCAGGACTTGATGTGTCAGGCAGCATTGGTGGTGGAGTGAACGTGATAACCAGCCTCGACCGTCAGAATTTTGAAATTGACCTTGATGTTGACCTCAATGAGACCGGTATTTCGGTTCCTTCGCTTGGGTGGGCGAAACTGCCAGCTGAGGACGGGCGTGCGCAAATGCACCTGCAGATTGCCGATGGCAGACTTGTATCCATTCGAGATCTTAGCGTCGAAGCGGGAAGCCTTGTTGCAGATGGTATGCTGTTATTCTCGCAATCCGCAGGTAATGGACCTGCCCTTGCGGAAGCCAGTTTCAAGACATTGACTTGGCCGGGCAATGACATTCGTCTCCTCAAGCTGAAACGCAGCGAGACCCAGACCTGGCTGGTGAATGCCGAGGCTCGGCAGATTGATATTGCGCCGCTTCGTCGCAATCAGGGGCCTGGTGAAGGGCAACCAGTAGATTTTGATATTCTGGCAGACCAGATTGTTCTCGGTGACGGGCTGGTTCTCAGTGGACACATCAGTGGTGCTCGTGAACTTGCTGGAAATGGCAAGGCCGAGTTTTCGGGCGCACTTTTCTTCAATGACAGACCGGTGTTTGCAGAGTCTCAGGTCCGGATCAATTTCGGCCCAGATGGTGAATCATTGCATGGAACCGGCATCATTGGCGGTGCCGAAGCGAGCCTTACCTATCGCGCGGCAAATGGCGCAAAGCCAGAACTGACGATGGTGTCTCAGAATGGTGGTCGCACGCTGGCTGGACTTGGCATTACGGATACCATCCGGTCTGGCGAGATGCTGCTGAAAACCCAGTTTGTCGATGGTTATGAGAACTTTGACACCAATATTAGGATCACAAATTTCCGCGTTGTTGATACACCAACCGCTGTGCGCGCCTTTTCAGTTCTGGCGCCGACAGGCCTTCTTGGCCTTGTTGAAGGCGAGGGGACAGCCTTCAACTGGGGTGAGGCTTTGCTTCAAAAGCGTGGTCCAAAGATCAATATGAATCAGGTTACCGGTCAGGGGCAGGCCGTTTCAGTGGCGTTCGTTGGCCAGTATGATCAGGAAACCAAACAGGTTGATGTCAGTGGCAATCTGGTGCCGGCAAGCTTTTTGAGCAGGGTGATCGGGGTGATTCCGCTGGTGGGTGAAATTCTGACTGGCATTGATAATGCCGGGCTGTTCGTTACCCAGTTCAGCCTGAAGGGTGACATTGAAGACCCGGAAAGTTCGGTCACGCCGGCGTCCATCGTGCCAGGTGTGCTTCGCGACCTGTTTAGTCCAGACTGGCTGCGCCGAGAGGGAGACAGAATTTTAGGACCAACGGCCAATGGGTATGCCAATGGCAGCTGAGCCAGTTGGTCAGAAACTCTATTCCAGAACAAGCAGAGCGTGACGTTTTTTGCCAGCCGAAATCTTGGCTCGGCCGTCGATGAAGTCCGGCGCTGACAGAGCATGTTCTTCATCTGCAACTGCACTGTCATTCAGGCGTGCACCGCCGCCGCGGATCAGGCGCCGCGCTTCGCCGTTCGACTTGGCAAACCCAACGGCAACAAGTGCTGCAATCATGCTCATCCCGTCTGCGTCTGTTGCAGATACAGCGACCTGAGGAAGGCCATCACTCACCCCATCGCCAGCAAAGGTCTGCATGGCTGTGTCCATGGCGGCTTTCGCGGCAGCTTCTCCGTGACACAATGTTGTGGCTTCGTTTGCCAGCACAATCTTGGCATCGTTGATTTCAGCGCCCTCCAGTGCGCCAAGGCGTTCAACCTCACCCATAGGCAGTTCCGTAAACAACGCTAGAAAGCGCTTCACATCTGCATCTTCCGTATTGCGCCAGAATTGCCAGAAATCAAATGCTGACAACCGGTCTTCATTCAGCCAAATCGCACCATCTGCGCTTTTGCCCATCTTGGCCCCTGAAGCGGTCGTGATCAGCGGTGATGTCAGTCCAAAGATTTCCTGGCTATCCACCCGCCGCGTCAGGTCGATACCGGTTACAATGTTGCCCCATTGATCGGAGCCGCCCATCTGCAGCAGGCAGCCATAGCGGCGACGCAATTCAAGGAAATCATATGCTTGAAGAATCGCGTAATTGAATTCGAGAAAAGAAAGGGGTTGCTCCCGATCCAGACGCAGCTTTACCGAATCCATGCCAAGCATCCGGTTGACCGAAAAATGTGGCCCGTAATCCCGCAGAAATCGAATATAGGCCAGCGAATCCAGCCAGTCGGCATTATCCACCATGACGGCATCTGTGGGGCCATCGCCAAATGTCAGGTACTTTTTAAAGACACTGAAAATGCCGGTCTTGTTGTCTTCAATGTCCTGTTCGGAAAGAAGAGGGCGCGCTGCGTCCTTGCCAGACGGATCTCCAACCTTTGTTGTGCCACCACCCATGAGAACGATTGGCTTGTGCCCGCATTTCTGGAGAATGCGTAACATCATGATTTGGACAAGTGACCCGACATGCAAGCTGTTGGCGGTACAGTCAAAGCCGATATAGGCAGGGATGATCTGCTGTGAGGCTTTTTCATCAAGCCCCTCGACATTTGTCGCCTGATGCATGTAGCCGCGTTCTGTGAACTGCTGGATGAGGTCAGACTTGTAGGTCATGGCAGGCACGCGTTCCGTTACAGGAGGGAAGGAGAAGGCTCTGGCTTGATTGCACTGTCCAAATAATCGGAGACGCGGGCAACAAGCGGATCGAGATGGTCAGTGAAGAAGTGATTGGCGCCTGGAACAATGTCCACATCGACAGTTACACCTTTCTGGATGGAAAGGCGTTCAACAAGCTTGTGTACAGTATCCGGTGGCACCACCGTATCTTCTTCACCATGAATGATCAGGCCAGAAGCGGGACAGGGAGCTAGAAAGGTGAAATCGTGGGTCGCTGCAGGTGGTGTCACTGAGATAAATCCCTGGATTTCTGGGCGTCGCATCATCAACTGCATGCCGATCCATGACCCGAAAGAAAAGCCCGCGATCCAGCATTGGCTCGACGCCGGATTCTGAGACTGCAGCCAGTCCATGGCTGTAGCGGCATCAGACAACTCGCCTTCACCATTGTCATAGGTTCCCTGGCTGCGTCCAACACCTCGGAAATTAAAGCGCATCACGGCGAAGCCGCGTGACTGGAAATGTTGGTAGAGCGCATAGGTGACGCGATTGTTCATCGTGCCTCCCTTATCCGGCTCAGGATGCAGAATTAGCGCTGTTGGCGCGTCGGGGGACTCGGCAGGCATGTACCGGCATTCAATACGGCCTTCTGGACCGTTTATGATCACCTCGGGCATGGGACATCCGTTTGCTTGTGATTTTGTGGAAACGGCTTATATCTTAAACAGACGGCAAGGCCAACCCAGCACGCGCATCTGGCTAAAGAAACATCTTTGCCCGGCGCGCATGAATACCGGCCTGAAGCCGTAAAAAGACTTGGTGCTGCAACAATAGGGCGGAAACGCCGAGGTCACGGACATATGTTCGGAAAACTGAACCGCGATCTGAATGCTATTCTTGAACGCGATCCAGCTGCAGGCAGCAAGCTTGCGGCTATTTTCCTTTATCCAAGCTTCCAGGTTATGCTGGCTTACCGTATCGCCAATCCGCTGTGGAAATTGCGGCTGAAATTCGTCGCGCGGTTTATCATGCAGTTTGCCCGCTGGTTTACCGGCATTGAAATTCATCCCGGCGCAACGATCGGATGTGGTTTCTTTGTCGACCATGGATCCGGGGTCGTGATCGGTGAAACCGCTGTGATTGGGCGCAATGTAACGCTGTATCAAGGGGTCACCTTGGGCGGTGTTCTGCCTGCGGTGGACTCAGAATCTCAGCGCTCTGTGAAACGTCACCCCACTTTGGAAGATGACGTAATTGTTGGATCTGGTGCGCAGATTCTGGGTGACATCATTGTTCGAAAGGGTGCGCGCGTTGGCGGAAATTCAGTTGTGACACGAGATGTTCCTGTTGCGGCGACCGTGGTTGGGGTGCCGGCTCGCCAGATCGCTGCCAAACCGCAGCAGCCAGCTGGCGGCAAACGATTTTTGGCTTATGGTGTATCAAACCCGGATGAGGTTGATCCGCGGGCCCGTACCATTGCCGCACTGGTCGATGAGGTGCAAAGCCTGCGCGCGCGCCTGAATGACATGGAAGACCGTCTGTCACCAACCAAGCTCCATGATGAAGCTGGCAAGGGTGCCATTTCGGATGATGACGATCTGACTCCATCTTCGCGCAAGAGCTGATTGGCCACTATGCCTCGTGCTGACGCTCTTTATTTCGACAATAATGCCACGGCACCGCTGCGTCCTGAGGCAGCAAGCGCCATGCAGTCAGCCATGGGACCACCCTCCAATCCCTCTTCTGTCCATGGATATGGCAGGGCTGCAAGGCAGATTGTTGAGACTGCGCGTGCCGAAATCGCCCTGCTGGCTGGGAGCCGGCCCGCCGATGTTGTTTTCACCAGTGGCGGCACCGAAGCAAACAATCTGGCGCTGTCAGGATTTGATCACGTCATTACAAGTGCCATTGAACATGATTCGGTGCTGCGTGCGGCACCTGATGCAGTCCTGATTGGCGTTGATACTGACGGGCGGCTCGATCTTGATGCGCTCCGCGACATTCTGGCCACAGTGGATCCATCAGCGCGAGACAAGACCATCCTGTCCGTGATGATGGCAAATAACGAAACAGGCGTTATTCAGCCTGTTGATGATGTTGTCACACTTGCAAAGCAGGCTGGCGTCGCAGTGCATTGCGACATGGTGCAGATGCTTGGCAAGTCCCATCTGGATTTTGCGGCTAGTGGGTTCGATTATGCGAGCCTGTCTGCCCACAAAATTGGTGGGCCAACAGGTGTGGGGGCGCTTCTGGTGCGACCAGGCCGCGCGATGACAAGTCTGCTTCGTGGTGGTGGGCAGGAGCAAGGACGTCGTTCAGGTACCGAGAATTTTCTGGGGATCGCTGGATTCGGTGCAGCCGCGAAGGCAGCTTTCGATGATGTTGCGCATTACCGGGCCATGGCTGAGTGGCGCGATGCATTCGAAGCCCGTGTCGCGGCTGTTCGTAATGATGCAGTCATATACGGCAGTGGAGCCGAGCGGCTCGCAAATACGTCGTGCTTGGCAGTTGGGAGCAAATCTTCGGAGACCATGGTGATGGCGATGGATCTTGCTGGCGTTGCCATCAGCGCTGGATCTGCTTGTTCATCGGGAAAGGTGCATGAAAGCCATGTCTTAAAGGCCATGAAGGCAGGAGAAGGTGCAGCACGTGCAATCCGGATTTCAGGTGGATGGCAGACGACAAAAGTTGATTTCGAAAAGCTTGCGGAAGTGCTGACTGCCCTGTAAAAGCTGCGGGTTGCTGTCGCTGGTGCCGCGTTTGCAACCTGTACGCCCCTTTAGACTTTGGAGAGTTGAGCGAGATGCCAACAATTATCTTCACCACGCCAGATGGTAATACACACGAAGTAGCGGCCGATGAAGGCGTGACTGTTATGGAAGCTGGCCGCGATGCCAATCTTGGCATTGAAGGCACTTGTGGCGGTTGCCTGTCATGCGCCACCTGCCATGTGATTGTCGACCCAGACTGGTTTGCCAAGACAGGCGGGCCAAGCGAGGACGAAGAGGATATGCTGGATCTTGCATTCGGTCTTTCTGATACGTCACGCCTTGGATGCCAGATTACCATGTCGGCTGAACTGGATGGTCTGAAGGTTACTGTCCCTGAAGATTTCTAGAGCAGACGGATCTGAAAAGAGACGTGAATGAACAGCGCAGAGCTAACGCAGACTGATCCGACACCCGGGACTGAGGTCAATTCGCTTGGCTTTGCGAAATCGCCAGCTGAGACACGCGTTGTCGTGGCCATGTCAGGTGGCGTTGACAGTTCGGTCACTGCTGCGCTTCTCCATGAACAGGGCTATGATGTTGTTGGGATTACCCTTCAGCTTTACGACCATGGTGTGGCGATCCAGACAAAAGGTGCCTGCTGCGCTGGTGCGGATATTCATGATGCGCGCACAGTAGCTGGACGACTTGGCATTCCGCATTATGTTCTTGATTATGAAAATCGCTTTCATGATCAAGTGATGCAGGACTTCGCGGATAGTTATCTACGTGGGGAAACGCCCATTCCCTGTGTTCGCTGCAACCAAACGGTAAAATTCACAGATCTCCTGACAACCGCACGTGAGCTTGGTGCAGACTGTCTTGCGACGGGCCATTATGTACGGCGTGTCGATGGCGAGAGCGCTGCCGAGCTGCATCGCGGCACCGATCCGGGCAAAGATCAGTCATATTTCCTGTTTGCTACCACGCCTGACCAGCTTGATTACCTGCGCTTCCCGCTTGGCGGGATGAGCAAGGATGAAACGCGTGAGCTAGCGCATCGTTTTGGGCTGGTGGTGGCTGACAAGCCGGATAGCCAAGACATCTGCTTTGTCCCAAATGGACGATATGGTGATGTTGTGAGGCGTCTTCGGCCCGGGGCGGTGGAGGCTGGCGATATCGTGCATCTGGATGGAACGGTGCTTGGCAGGCATAACGGCGTCATTGACTATACGATTGGTCAGCGACGAGGGCTTGGAATTGGCGGCCGGAAGGATGCAGATGAAAGCGAAGGCCCACTCTATGTTGTTGGCATTGATGCCGATAATCACCGTGTGATTGTTGGGCCACAAGCGGCTCTGGCGTGCCACAGGGTTATTCTGACCGAGGCAAGCTGGGTATCACCAGATGGCGCACCGAAGGAAGGCAGTGCGGTGATGGCCCGTTTACGTAACACCGCACCAGCACTTCCCGCCACGCTGGAAAGCGTGACAGCAGATAGTGTTACGCTGCGGCTGGATGAGCCGCAGTTTGGCATCGCTGCCGGGCAGGCAGCGGTGATGTATGACCCGTCTTTGACTGATCGCGTGCTTGGTGGTGGCTGGATTACCGAGGCGCCAACTGTTGATCTTGCCTGACGCTAGCCTTCATTGATACCGTTCCGTATCGAATGCGGAGGTTCCCATGAACGGTACCGGCCATGGTCCTGGTTCGCCGGCCTTTTTTCCTTTGTTGATCAAATCGCTGCTGACGACGCCGCTACAGGTGGCAGGTGATGTCGAAATTGTCAGCGATGGTGTGATCCGATACAGCTACCGTGATCTGGAAGACCGTTTGCGCCGATTTGGGGCTGGTCTTGCCCGAATTGGGGTTGGGCATGGTGATGTGGTTGCCGTGATGGACTGGGACTCACATCGCTATTTTGAGGCATTCTTTGCCGTACCGATGCTGGGGGCGGTTCTGCATACGGTGAATGTCAGGCTGGCGCCAGCGCAGATCGCCTACACCATCAATCACGCTGAAGATGATGTGATCATGGTGCATGCAGATTTTCTGCCGCTTCTGGCAGAAGTGATGCCAATGGTGACTCGCAAGGTCAAGTTGATCCTGATGCGTGATAATCCAGCGTTAGAGCCGGATACTGATTTTCAATTTGTCACCAGCTATGATGCAATGATTGCTGGGGCTGCAGGTGAATTCAGTTTTCCCGAATTTGACGAACATAGTCGCGCTACAACCTTCTACACCACAGGCACAACCGGTGACCCAAAGGCGGTGGCCTATTCACATCGCCAACTGGTCATTCACACGTTGGGAGTTATGGCCGGGTTGGGGCCGATGGAAAGCAGCAACCGACTGCACCGTGGCGACACCTATATGCCCATGACGCCGATGTTCCATGTTCATGCCTGGGGGTTCCCTTATGTTGCAACGCTTATGGGGATCAGACAGGTATATCCCGGGCGGTATGTGCCAGCGAATTTGCTGCGGCTTATTTCTGAAGAAGGTGTGACTTTTACCCATTGCGTGCCAACCATTGTGGCCATGCTGCTTGATGCGCCAGAGGCTGACGAAACTGATCTTAGTCGACTGAAAATGGTGATTGGCGGCTCTTCTTTGCCGCGTGGTCTGGCTGAAGCGGCGCGTGCACGTGGGATCAATATCTATGCTGGATATGGCTTGTCTGAAACCTGTCCGGTGATGACACTTGCAGATATCGATCCAGGGGATGAGGAGAATATTGAAACACGGCTGAAGGCGGGGAGGCCGTTGCCGTTGGTGGACGTGAAAGTTGTGGACTCAGAGATGATTGCCCAGCCCGATGATGGGGCAAGCTCAGGCGAAATTGTGGCGCGGGCGCCGTGGCTGACTACGGAATATGTCAAAAACCCGCTGGCAACGGCAGACCTATGGAAAGGTGGATATCTTCACACAGGCGATGTTGGTCATATTGACCCGGATGGGATTTTAAACGTCACGGACCGGATCAAGGATGTCATCAAGACCGGCGGTGAGTGGGTTTCATCACTGGCGCTGGAAAGTGTGGCATCAGCCATAGATGGTGTGACAGAGGCGGCGGCTATCGGGATACCCGACCCTAAATGGGGAGAACGTCCGATGATGCTGTTGGTACTTGCGACGGATGCTCAGCCCGAGCAAATCATTCGGGATGTGCGCGCTGCGTTGCAGAGCCAGATCAGTGCGGGCAGCCTTTCAAAATGGGCAATGCCAGATGAAATTCGCTTAATTGCAGCGCTTGCCAAGACGTCTGTTGGCAAAATCGATAAGAAACGGCTGCGAGCCCAAATTCTTCAAAGGGACGGCAACTAGCGACCATCCCCAGATATCTTGTAAATCCGTATATGCGGATAGTCGTCATAATGCAGCGTAATCGACGGATCATCGATTTGTCCGAAATGGAACAGCTCGTTGAAGGTGCTTTCGTAGAGCTGGCGATGAACAAGATAAATGGTCAGCTGTGGTCCGATCTGGACAAGCTGAACAGCGAAATATCCGTCGTTGTCAAAGGATTTTTGGCGTACAATCTCGCCATCATGCGAATGCGTCCAGCCAACAAGGCCGGGCTGTCCATTCATAAGGCCGCGTTCAAGATCAAAGGTGACGCCCTTGCAGGCAAGCGTTTGGGGAAAGCCATTCAGGCGGCAATTTATAGGATAGTACTGAAGCGGTTCGCCTGGCTCGAGGCCTGGCAGGTTTATGGGTTTCCCTGCTTCTATGTCCCAGTTGGCGATTTTGGAAATTGAACCAATCCACCGTGACATTTGATTTGTAAGGACAAGGTAGATAGGAGTCCCCGTCTCGTCTGAGGCGGATAGATTAAATTCTTGCTGAAGTCCAGTTCGAGAAGTTTGCTTGGAGAGGTCGGCTTCGCCGTCTTCGGCTAGAAAGCGGATTGTTCCGACCGTCGAGGAGTGGCTGTCTTCCAACAAACTGCTCGCAAAGAAATGTGTTGTAGGGGTTGTCTGGCTTCCACCATCATGCAGGGTTGGAAGGCCGTTTAGCATCATTGATGCGTACCCATAGTCCCACCATGTGGCCACGACAGATGTTGTGTCGTCCTTATCGGCAGTTGGTTTGGTCGGCTTGAGAGCCTGAAATCCAGTCAGTACATTCTGACTGAAGCTGAATTGCGGAACATAGTTAGTCGGTGAATTTGTCCAGGCGATCGCAAAACAAATCAAACCTGTGAGCGCGCTGATGGCAAGATCATGATGCCGGTGCTGAAAGCTGCCAACAGCATTTGCCAGGACGAATTTGAAGGTGCTGGCCACAAAAAAACCAATGCCAAACCAGAGTATGGGTGCGGAATAGAATATTGCTCTATTGCCAATCACAAAATTTAACAAACCTAGGATGACCAGCGGGCCATAGCTGATTGCCATGACTGGGTGACGGGCAGCCCACATCGCGAGGCCAACAAGTGCAACGATTCCCAGTTCGACCGATCCAGTGGCGCTGATAAACAACTGAGCAAAATCAACTTTGCGAACTTCGGTAATGGTTTCCAATGTGTTGGGAAAGGAAAACGCGTTCAGAGCCACAACATTTTTCACGTAGGTAGAGTCGAAGGGGTTCGTAATAGTGACCCCAGAAATGACAATAACCAATGCTACGCTGATCAGGCTAATGAGTGAAAACGGATGCAATGAAGCTCTAAGAACGATCAAAGCGATAATCGCCATCCACACGAGTTCCGGGTTGCTATACCACCACAGCATGATGTGGCCTGTGAAACCAGCTGCTGTTGCTGCAAGAAGTGTGACCTTTGGAGAGCGGGCACGTCCGCACAGCATGACCAAGGCAAAGAGCAAGTATATGAAACCGAGGTTAAGTTGATCCGTATCGACACGACCGATCGATGAGCGCATGAGAAATGCCGATGACAGGCCGCCACCAATAGCCGCAACAGTTCCCTCAATCCAATAACCGGTGGCTCCAAAGGCTAGAATTATGGCGAGGCCTGTAACCGCAATGCTAAAGAACAGGAGGTGATGACCGGCGCTCATCAAAGCGGAGGGTGAGCCGCTTCCCGCCATTTTTGCAAGAACTACACTGAGTAGAGGTGCTTCTGTAATGTCTCGTGGTTTACTTGCAGCCGCAAACTGTCGATCTTGATTTGGATAATGCCGCAAGCGCAGGAACGAGTCAGGACTTCCTGTCGAATGTATGGCTTGTGAAATGCCGATAAAATAGGGAGCGTCTGCCGTGGAAAACAAAAAGGAGTCGCTAATTTCTGCCTGCGCGGAAATGCGCTGCCATACATCATATTGAGTGCTACGAACGGAAACATTTGCGATGATCGCGATCAGACCAAATAGCGCAATCAGTCCCCAGGCGAAGCGCTGTGCTTGAACAGGGGCCAGCCAGTCTGGGCAGAAATGCAATCGATGCCAGCCTGCCACCTTCTCTCTTAGTTTCTGTGGTTCTATGCTCATGATAGCTGTCTGAGACCGTTCTGTTTATCTTGCTAGAGGTGAGTTGAGCCAACGATAGCTACCAGTGCCAAAAAAGGCTTCATACTTTTTATGCGACGTTGAAGCGATGCTGAACGGGCGCTTCGGGACAAAATCGAAGGCCTATTGATTGACATCGGTTTTGATCGCCTTCATAGACCTATCATCATCTTGGCTATTTTGAAAACTGGCGTAGAACGGAAAGTGCCTTGGCATGGTGCAACGAGAAACAGTGGAAAAAGCTTTATTTTCAAGTGCTGTAGGTAAGCCACTGCTAGGTGTCGTCCTTTCATGGTGGGCCGATTATCATCTTAGGTTTTCGGGCCTTTCGCGCGCAGACAAGGCCGCGCACCTTTTTTGGTTGGCTGGCCCTTTTCTGCTCTTGATCGAAAGAACGCCTGCCGATATCTGGCTGACTGTAATAGGTGTGTGGTTTTTAGTTCGATCTTTCGTCAATTCGGATTTCAGCTGGGCTCAGCTTACCTGGGTCCGAGCAACGTTCATTTTTCTTGGATGTAGCGTAATTTCCGGCATGTTGTCTGTTAACCCCAGCCATTCCCTGACAGAGGCTTTGATCTGGTTCAGATTTCCGTTATTTGCAATTGCTACGGTGTGCTGGCTGGGGCGTGACGAAAAGCTAGTCTATGCCATGTATGGTGCTCTTGGTATCGGTATGCTGCTCATGTGTGGAATCCTTTCTGCAGAACTGATGATCGAGGGCCAAAAGCAGGGTCGGCTTGCCTGGCCCTATGGCGATCTTGTCCCAGGTAGCTATCTCGCGAAGGCCTGCATGCCTGCATTTCTTGTCGTGGTCGCGCTCATCAGCGCTGTGCCACTCCGTCTGGCAAGCCTTTTCGGCATCACGGTCATAGGTAATCTGATAATCTCTCTTGCCACTGGTGAACGGATCAACTTGTTGCTACGTCTTTGCGCAGCCGGGCTGGCGACGTTTGTATGGCGGCCAAGGTTTTCACGAAGCCTCTTTATTGTTGGTTTCGCGGTTGGCAGTGTAGCTCTGGTCCTGATGATTTATCCTCATCTCATGGACCGATTTGTCTCCAGTTTCGTTGATTCCCTTCCGGGAAGTTCGCAAAGCATGTTCACAGGGTTCATTCTGTCCAGTCTACAGATGTGGAAAACCGCTCCAATATTTGGTGTGGGTGTTGATATGTATCGACAAAACTGTGTGGGCATTGAAACCTTGGTCGCTGGCGCTCTATGTGATAACCATCCCCATAATTTTTATCTGCAGTTCCTCGTCGAAACAGGTGTGGTTGGGCTAGTAAGTGGCACTTTTATGTTTGGTACGATCCTGTGGCCTTTGATTGCAGTGGCGTTGAGGTCTCCGGATAACGCGATTGCTCGAACCAGCTGGATTGTGGCACTGGCCTTTTTCTGGCCTGTTACTACAACGGCTGACTTTTTCGGTCAGTGGAACAATCTATTTATGTGGAGTGGGCTAGCTTTAGCGATGACATCTGTGAATTTTGGCGGGTCTGCCACGCCATACCTGAAAGCCTCGTAAACGACCTAGACAGGCTACAATAACTGTAGGTCCTGTTATGACCCACAAAGGGTCGTGGCGATTTTATACAAAGATGGAAGACCAAATGGCTGCGAAGAAATCAAAGGTTGCACTTATAACCGGCGTTACGGGTCAGGATGGGGCATATCTTGCCTCACTGCTGTTGGACAAGGGTTACGAAGTTCACGGGACAAAGCGGCGATCAAGTCTGTTCACAACCAGCCGTGTTGATCACCTCTATCAGGACCAACATGACGAGAATCCTCGGTTTTTCCTACATCATAGCGATATGACTGACAGTCTGAACCTGACAAAGATCATTCAGCAGACTCAACCTGATGAGATTTACAATCTTGCAGCGCAGTCACATGTTGCTGTGAGCTTTGAGATGCCTGAATACACGACAGACGTGAATGGCGTTGGCACCCTGCGGTTGCTTGAGGCCATTTGTTCACTTGGCTTGCAGGAAAAGACCCGCTTCTATCAAGCCAGCACGTCGGAGCTCTTCGGACTTGTTCAGGAAATTCCACAAACCGAAAAGACCCCATTCTACCCACGTAGTCCCTACGCTGTTGCTAAGCTTCAGGCCTTCTGGACGGTAGTGAACTACCGCGAGTCCTATGGACTTTATGCGTGCAACGGCATTCTGTTCAATCATGAGTCGCCGTTGCGTGGTGAAACTTTCGTGACTCGTAAAATCACGAGGGCCTTAGCTCGGATCAAACTTGGGTCGCAGAAATGCCTGTTTCTGGGCAACTTAGATGCTAAGCGCGATTGGGGCCACGCACGTGACTATGTTGAGATGCAGTGGATGATGCTGCAGCAACCCGAACCCGATGATTTCGTGATTGCGTCTGGTGTACAGCACTCTGTTCGTGAATTTGTAGAGCTGGCTGCAGCTGAACTGGGTATCAGCATAACATGGCAGGGGACCGGCCTCGAAGAAGTCGGCCTAAACGATGCCGGTGATGTGATCGTAGCGGTAGACCCTCGATATTTCCGCCCTTCCGAAGTGGAAACACTACTGGGAGATCCTTCGAAGGCGAGGGCAAAGCTTGGCTGGGTGCCAAAGACCAGTTTTGAGGAACTTGTCCAGGAGATGGTTGCAAGTGACTTTGCGCAGGCAAAGGGCGAGCTCGGAAAATAACAATCGAACTCGCTGCCTAACCCACTAGCGTCCGCTGCATGGCGGTATTCCAGCTGCTGATCAATTTGGATCTTTCTTCTGCATTCATGGTGGGGGTGAAGCTGGCGTCGCGCTGCCATCGGGCGGCAAGGTCTTCCAGCGTGATGGATGGATCACTCTGCATCAGCGCCAGCATAGCGGCACCAAGCGCAGTGGTCTCGCGGACCACAGGCCTGTCGACCGGCAGATCAATGATGTCGGCAAGGAACTGCATCAGCCAGTCATTCTCGGTCATGCCACCGTCAACACGCACCACAGAAACCGGAATGCCGTCACCGGCGATTGCGGTGAACAGATCGTTCGTCTGATAGGCGACAGATTCCAGTGCAGCCCGAACAAAATCTGCTGGGCCCGTGTCACGGGTGATGCCATAGATGGCCCCACGGGCGTTCGGGGCCCAGTGCGGTGCACCAAGCCCGGTCAGAGCCGGCACCATATAGACGCCGTTATTCCCTGTCTGGGCACTGGCAATCTCTTCGGTCTCACTGGCCGACGAGATGATCTGAAGCCCGTCTCTGAGCCACTGTACAATGGCACCCGACACAAAGATCGACCCTTCAAGTGCATAGCTTGTTTGGCCTTTCAGCCGGTATCCGATTGTGGTCAGCAGCTGGTTGGAAGAGGCAATGGCCGTATCGCCAGTATTAATAATCACAAAACATCCAGTGCCGTAGGTGGATTTCAGGGCGCCCGGTGTAAAGCATCCCTGGCCAATGGCAGCGGCCTGCTGGTCACCTGCAACACCACGAATGGGTAGGGGAGTGTCGAACAGTGACGCGTCGGTTACCCCATATTCGGCGGCGCAGTCCATGACGGTAGGTAGTCCGCTGCGGGGTACGTCAAATAGAGACAGCAATTCGTCGTCCCAGTCTCCATCATGGATGTTGTAAAGGCTGGTACGGCTGGCGTTTGTGGCGTCAGTGGCATGTGTCTTGCCGCCTGTAAGACGCCACATCAGAAAGCTGTCGACTGTGCCAAAACATAATTCACCGGCTGCAGCCCGCTCGCGGGCGCCATCGACTTGATCCAGGATCCAGGCAAATTTGGTCGCTGAAAAATAGGAGTCAAGCAACAGGCCCGTCTTTGCTTGGACTGTCTCTTCATGACCGGCATTCTTCAGCACGGCACAGATATCTGCGGTACGCCTGTCCTGCCAGACAATGGCGTTGTGGATGGGTTTGCCTGTAGTGCGGTCCCAGATGATTGCGGTCTCACGCTGGTTGGTGATGCCGATGGCAATCGGTGTGGTGCTCAGGCTTGCAGCCTCAGCCATCATCGCCTTTGTGACCTCCACTGTCGTTGACCAGATAGCCTCAGGGTCATGTTCGACCCAGCCATCCTGAGGAAATATCTGCGGAAATTCCGCTGATTTCTGGGCTAGGATTTGTCCCTGTTCAGTGAACAGAATGGCGCGGGAGCTGGTGGTGCCTTGGTCAATTGCTATGAT
>WTJS01000154.1 GCA_011524735.1 Alphaproteobacteria bacterium | reverse complement strand
AGCGGCAGCCGCCCGGCAATGGTGCGCAGAAGCGTGGATTTGCCGCTGCCATTGGGGCCGCGCAGCAGGGTGACGTCACCCGCCGCCATGGTAAGTGACAGCCCGGCCTGAATCGGCCGTCCCCCGCGCATCAGCCCGACACCGTCCAGGCGCAGGCCTACAAGCCCGGGTTTGGCAACACCATTGGTGGCAATGCCGGGGCTGGCGGCAGAGTTGGTCTCAGCATTATCTCGTGGTGCGGCACACATACCGGTGGTTTTACCCCCGTTCCGCCGCCACTGCCAGCGTCGAGTTTGCTTCAAGTTGACCGATCAGCTGGTTCACCATCCCCCTTCCAATTTCAAACTGGAAAAATCGTTGGTGCGGGGCTATACAGGGGCCGACCGGTTGTGGCGGGCAGGCGGGTGTCGTTCAGCTGCCACGCTGCCGGTTTCATGGATGCGTGGGGGCGCGTGCCATGTTGCCCTGCCGTAACGGCAGTCACCTCTATACCGGCAGGCAGACATGCCTGTCACAGAGACCTGGCTCCGGCACATCGGAGCGATGCAACAGTGGCAGCACAGACCCCGCCAAACTCAAGGTCTCGGGGGATTTTATGTCTTTATACCAAGCTTATCTGGAACAGATTGAGGGCCGCAAGGAACAGGGTCTGAAGCCAAAGCCAATCGATGATGGCAATCTTGTTGCCGAACTGATTGCGCAGATTAAGGATGCCGATCATGCGCATCGCGCGGACTCACTGAATTTTCTGATCTACAACACGCTTCCGGGGACCACGAGTGCTGCTGGTGTGAAGGCTGCCTTCCTGAAAGAAATCATCCTTGGTGAGGCGGTTGTTGCGGAAATTACGCCAGCCTTTGCCTTTGAGCTTCTCTCCCACATGAAAGGCGGCCCGTCGGTTGAGGTGCTGCTCGATCTGGCGCTTGGTAATGATGCCGCGATTGCCAGTGATGCGGCCGAAATTCTGAAGACCCAGGTGTTCCTCTATGAAGCGGACACCAACCGTCTGAAAGCCGCCTTTGAGGCTGGCAGCGCCATTGCCCGCGATATCATCGAGAGCTATGCCGAGGCCGAATTCTTCACCAAGCTTCCTGAGATCGAAGACGAAATCAAGGTCGTGACCTATATCGCGGCCGAAGGGGACATCTCGACTGATCTGCTTTCCCCCGGCAATCAGGCACATTCCCGTTCAGATCGTGAGCTTCACGGCAAATGCATGATTTCCGAACAGGCGCAGGACGAGATCCGCAAGCTTCAGGCCCAGCATCCTGACAAGCAGGTCATGCTGATCGCGGAAAAGGGCACCATGGGTGTGGGCTCCTCCCGCATGTCCGGTGTCAATAATGTGGCGCTATGGACAGGCCGCCAGGCAAGCCCCTATGTGCCCTTCGTCAATGTCGCGCCGATCGTTGCCGGCACCAACGGCATTTCGCCGATCTTCCTGACCACGGTTGGGGTGACTGGCGGTATTGGCATTGACCTGAAAAACTGGGTCAAGAAGCTGGACGCCGACGGCAACCCGATCCTGAATAATGATGACAACCCGATCCTCGAGCAGAAATATTCGGTTGAGACCGGCACCATCCTGACGATCAACACCAAGGACAAGATGCTGCTCGACGAAGATGGCGGCGAAGCGCTTGTCGACGTGTCTTCCTCTTTCACCCCGCAGAAGCTGGAATTCATGAAGGCTGGCGGATCATACGCCATTGTCTTCGGCAAGATGCTGCAGACCTTTGCCTGCGAGACGCTGGGTGTTGAGCTGAAATCAGCCTACGCCCCTTCCAAGGAAGTCTCGGTTGAGGGCCAGGGTCTGACCGCGGTGGAAAAGATTTTCAACGCCAACGCCGTTGGTGTGGCGCCCGGCACCGTGCTTCATGCCGGTTCGGACGCCCGCGTGCGGGTGAATATCGTCGGCTCGCAGGATACCACTGGCCTGATGACCGCGCAGGAACTCGAAGCCATGGCGGCAACGGTGATTTCGCCGACTGTCGACGGGGCCTACCAGTCCGGCTGTCACACCGCCTCGGTCTGGGATATCAAGGCGCAGGAAAACACCCCGCGTCTGATGAAGTTCATGCATGATTTCGGGCTGATCACCGGCCGCGATCCAAAAGACGTCTACCATCCGATGACCGACGTCATTCACAAGGTGCTGAATGACATCACCGTGGATGACTGGGCCATCATCATTGGCGGTGACTCGCATACCCGTATGTCCAAGGGCGTGGCTTTCGGGGCTGATTCCGGCACAGTGGCGCTGGCGCTGGCCACCGGTGAGGCGACCATGCCAATCCCGGAATCGGTCAAGGTGACCTTCAAGGGCAGCATGGCCGACCATATGGATTTCCGCGATGTGGTGCATGCCACCCAGACGCAGATGCTCAAGCAGTTCGGGGACAATGTCTTCCAGGGCCGCATCATCGAAGTGCATATCGGCACATTGCTGGCCGACCAGGCCTTCACCTTCACCGACTGGACAGCCGAAATGAAGGCCAAGGCGTCGATCTGTATTTCCGAAGATGCCACGCTGATTGAATCGCTGGAGATCGCCAAGCACCGGATCCAGATCATGATCGACAAGGGCATGGAGAATGACAACAGGATGCTCCAGGGTCTGATCGATATTGCCGATCAGCGCATCGCCCAGATCAGATCGGGCGAAAAGCCGGCACTGGCACCAGATGCGAATGCCAGCTACTTCGCCGAAGTGGTTGTCGATCTTGACCAGATTGTTGAACCAATGATCGCCGATCCAGACGTCAATAATGCCGATGTTTCCAAGCGCTACACCCATGACACCATCCGTCCGATTTCCTTCTATGGGGCGGACAAGAAAGTCGATCTCGGCTTTGTCGGGTCCTGCATGGTGCATAAGGGCGATGTGAAAATCGTCGCCCAGATGCTGCGCAATCTGGAAAAATCATCCGGCAAGGTCGAATTCAACGCCCCGCTGGTGGTGGCCGCGCCGACCTACAACATCATTGATGAACTGAAGGCCGAAGGTGACTGGGATATTCTGCAGAAATATTCCGGCTTTGAATTCGACGACAGCAAGCCAAAGACCTCCGCCCGCACCGAATATGAGAATATTCTCTATCTCGAACGTCCGGGCTGTAACCTGTGTATGGGCAACCAGGAAAAGGCCGCCAAGGGCGACACGGTTCTGGCCACATCAACCCGCCTGTTCAAGGGCCGGGTGGTTGAGGATGCCGGCGACAAGAAGGGTGAATCCCTGCTGGCCTCAACCCCGGTCGTGGTGCTGTCTGCCATTCTGGGTCGCACCCCGACGCTGGATGAATATAAGATAGCTGTTGACGGCATCGACCTGACCAAGTTCGCGCCGCCGCTGGCCAAGCCCGGCACAACCCAGTCGGCCCATTTCTAGGGCCTGCCGTCTGAATCTGGGCATCCCCCAGAGATAGAATTCACGCCCCTGCCGGCCCGCCCGGCGGGGGTTTTTTAGTCTCTTTCTCCGCCGCGGCAATCCGCTGCGCTGCCATATCCAGATAGTCTGGCGAACAGTCGATACCGACCCAGTCCAGCCCGCGCTGGTCGGCGGCGATGGCGGTGGTGCCGCTGCCGATAAAGGGGTCAAGGATTGGCCCCTGATCAATCGCGGTCAGGCAGTTCTGCGCCAGTTCCACCGGAAAGGGAGCCGGGTGCGGGTTGCCGGTACGCTGGCTGATCCGCCAGACACAGCCAAGCGTGTTGGCCCGCGGGGCGAGGGTGAAATCCCGTTTGGCAATCAGATAGATCACCTCATAATTCGGCAGGAAATAGCCCGGGTTGAAATTGATCCCGCCTGACCGGTGCCAGATGATGATCTGGCGCACCGGAAAGCCCGACACAATGTCATGCCGGTCCTGAAGCAGCCCGCTCTGCACCCGCCATTTGTGATTGTAGAAAATCGCCCCGTCGGGCCGCAGCAGACGCATCATCTCGGCAAGACATTTGCGCTGCCACGCCACATAGACCGCATGCGGCATGGCATCCTTATGGGTGTCATAGCCTTTCAGAAGTGCCGCATTTTCCCATTTGCCGCCGCGCCCGTCGCGCAGCCCGTTGCCAGAACTGTTGCGCAGATTATAGGGCGGTGAGGTGACAATCGCCTTAAAGCTGGAATCAGGCATCTTTGCCATCACCTCCAGCGCATCCCCCTGAAGAAGGGCCCCTTTGGCCGGGCGGCCCGGTGCCCGGAACCAGGCATGAAGGTGATCCATTGCGTGCGCCAGAATGACACTGTCGGGCAAGCCTGCTCTCCTGCTCTGGAAAGGGTCAGTCCATTTTGCTGCCCCCCAAAACCGAGGGCAAACCAGGAAGAATCCGGGAAAAATCCGGGAAAAATCATAAGGAAATGCAAGCCTCCCCGGAAGGGCCGCTGCCCCCAGCCGTCGTCGCGCTCCAGGGGCTCTAAGGTAATAACGCACTCTGCTTAACAAACAGTGAATGGTGCCAGACTATTTGCCATGCCACCGCTTGTGCAGAATCCCCCTGCAGAATCCCCCCTGCTGAATCCCCGGTGCAGAATCCCCGGTGCAGAATCCCTGATGCAACGGGGGACGAATCACGGTAGGCTTGTGGCCTGTCTGTTCTTGACCCTCTTACCCCTCTCACTTTCGCTCTCCCAATCTTGCGATTTTCAGGCCCAGCCCCGTATCCAGCCCCGTGTCCAACTCCATGTCCAACTCCATGTCCAGCCCATCTTCCCTTAGATCGACGCTTGCCAGCGGTGGTGGTTCCGCGCCGCACCGGCAGGATCCGTCTGTCACGGCGGTTCTGGGCCCGACCAACACCGGCAAGACGCATCTGGCACTGGAACGCATGACCGGCTACAGCTCGGGCATGATCGGCTTTCCGCTGCGGCTTCTGGCGCGCGAGAATTATGATCGTCTGGTGGTGCGGCTTGGCGCGGCCAAGGTAGGTCTGATTACGGGCGAGGAACGCATCCTGCCGCCAAGCGCCCGCTATATCTGCTGTACGGTGGAATCGATGCCGCTTGTGGGCGGGGTCGATACGCATTCGGCGGTGCCGGCCGACCTGTTCCGGGGCGGCTTTGACTTCGTGGCGGTGGACGAGGTTCAGCTGGCAGGCGATCGTGAACGTGGCCATGTCTTCACCGATCGGATCCTACATGCCCGTGGCCGCTATGAAACCATGTTTCTGGGGGCTGAAACCGCGGCACCGCTTTTGCGCAAGATGCTGCCCGATGCCAGA
>WTJS01000259.1 GCA_011524735.1 Alphaproteobacteria bacterium | reverse complement strand
TCCCAGGCAAAGGCGGTGCCGTCAAAAGTGGAATAATGCATCCTGATGATGGCGCAGGACCCGGCCGTGGAGCCGTGGCCAATCTGTGTCTGCCGATCAAGCGAGAGTGTCTTCCACCCGTTCTTGGCCATTTCGAATGCGGTGGCAGTGCCAATCACCCCGGTTCCAATAATAATCGCGTCTGGCTGTGTGGTCATCATATTACCCTTCTTTCACAACAGGCCTTCTCTCAAACCAGAAATGGCTTAGCCCCGCATAACGCTGCCAGCTGGATCGTAAGGTGACGGGTCAATGACCTTGGCCGCACGCTCCACGCCG
Source organism: Alphaproteobacteria bacterium (assembly GCA_011524735.1). Taxonomy (GTDB): domain Bacteria; phylum Pseudomonadota; class Alphaproteobacteria; order Puniceispirillales; family Puniceispirillaceae; genus UBA8309. The sequence continues at coordinate 4,932 of WTJS01000259.1, read as the reverse complement.
ACAATATGCACGCTGAGATCGGTTCCCACTTCGGCAAGGTCGCTATTCACCAGTGCCATCGCAAGTGACTTGCCAACCGTGTGGCCATATCCGCCAGAGGTGACGAATCCGACACGATTACCGCCTGACCAGACCGGCTCATAACCGCTGGCATCGGCACCATCAGCCGCAACCTCTAGCGTTACAAGACGCTGTGCCGGACCATTGCCATCGCGTTCAGCAAGGGCAGCATCACGGCCGACAAAACCGTCTTTGGACCAGTCGATCCAGCGATCCATGCCTGTCATGCCGGCAGTGTAGCCTTGGGTGAATTCGGCTGACCAGATGCCGTAGCTCTTTTCAAGACGAAGCGACAGCAGGGCGTTGAAGCCATATTCGGTGATGCCAAGATCGGCACCGGCCTCAAGCAGCATTTTGCGAAGGGCGATATGGTCGCCCATGCGGCAGTTAATTTCATAACCGGCTTCACCAGTGACCGACAAACGGCCAACACGTGCTCGGATCAGACCAATGTCGAACTTGCCACATCCCATGAAGGACAGATCACCAACAGGCCCATCGGTGAGCTTTTCGATCACAGCCTTGGAATTCGGGCCAGAGAGTGAGAAGCCTGCCATTTCTTCGCCAAGGTCACGTACCGAGACGCCATCCATCATGTGATCATCAAACCAGCGCATATGCCACTGGCGCAGATAGTAGGATCCCATGATCCACCAGCTACCATCGCCCCAGTTGAACAGGGTCAGATCGCCTTTCAGACGACCATCGCCGCCAAGCGCAACCGCAAGACGGGCACGGCCAGGCGCTGGAAGTTTGGTCGCAAAGACACTGTTGAGCCACGCTTCGGCATTAGGGCCCGTTACCTCAAAGCGCGAGAACCCGGTGATGTCCAGCAGACCGACCTTTTCCCGAACCGCCTTACATTCCGCCGCAACAATATCAAACGCGTTTGAACGCCGCAGCGATGGCGCTTCTTCAAATCCGTCCGGCGCGAAATAGAGCGGCACTTCGAGGTCCCAGCTGTTGCCCCAGCGTGCGCCAGCAGCCGTCATGTCGGAGTAGGCTGGCGCCATTTTCAGTGGACGCCCGGCAGGCAGCTGTTCATTTGGATAGGTCATCACGAACCGGCGCGAATAGAACTGACCAGTTGTCTGTTTGATGTATTCTTTATTTTCGGCAAACGGACCGTATCGCGCCACATCCATGCCATAGACATCGGCCTCCGGCTCACCATGGATCATCCATTCGGCAAGCGATTTGCCAACACCACCACCCTGAAGGAACCCGGCCATAACCGCACAGGCGGACCAGTAATTCCGCTTGCCAGGCACGGGCCCAACCAACGGGTTGCCGTCTGGCGAGAAGGTGAAGGCACCATTGACCCAGTTACGCACACCTGCATTCTGCAGCACTGGATAGCGCTCAAAGCCCATGGTCAGTTCATTTTCAATACGGTCGACATCTTCCTGCAGAAGTTCAATGCCGTAATCCCATGGCGCCCCATCCATCATCCAATGCTGATGGTTGATCTCATAAATACCCAGAAGCATGCCTTTCTGGTCCTGGCGCATATAGGTGAAACCTTCCAGATCGACCACCAGCGGAAGCTCATGATCCAGCTCGGCAATTTCAGGAATGGTTTCGGTCAGAAGATAATGGTGAGACAAAGGCGAGACCGGCAGTTCAATGCCAGCCATCCGGCCGACCTGCTTGGCCCACAGACCGGCAGCGTTCACAACATGCTCACAGGAAATGGTGCCCTTCTCGGTCACCACATCCCAGCCTTCACTTGTCTGGTGGAGTTCCAGGACACGGTTATGCTCAATCACTGTCGCGCCATTTTTCTTGGCTGCGCCAGCGTAGGCCAGAACCGTACCGGTCGTGTCGACATAGCCTTCGCGGTCGGCCCAGAGGCCACCCAGAATGCCGTCGGTGGACAGCACCGGGCACATCGCACCAGCTTCTTCAGCTGTCACCAGCCGCACATCCTCAATACCAATGCTCTGATAGACCCGGTATGCTGACTGTAGCCATTCCCAACGGTCCGGGGTTCCGGCAAGTGTGAGGCCGCCTGTCATATGCATACCGACTGACTGGCCACTTTCCTCTTCAATCTTGCCGAGAAGATCGATGGTATAGGCCTGAAGGGCCGAAATATTGGGATCCGCATTCAGCGCATGTACGCCACCAGCTGCATGCCAGCTTGAGCCGGCCGTTAGAACTGATCGTTCAATCAGGGCGACATCGGACCAGCCCATTTTCGCAAGATGATAAATGATCGATGCACCAACGACACCGCCGCCGATAACCACGACGCGATAATGCGACTTCATGCTTCACTCCCCCGGATCGAATTTTCTAGAATGCAAAAACCAGCTTTCAGTTCCATCATGCTGTTGTCCAGCGCATTTTTGCCGCGCCGACCTCAACTGAGCCATATTCGCCATCAGGGTCAGCCGGACAAACTAATCTGGCGTTTCCGGTTGCCACCCAGACGCCGATGTTTAGCTGGCTTTCTGCAGGCAATTCAATATAGTGATGCCTGATTTTGACGATCCGCCAGCGTGGGGCCAAATGGGCGTTTTTCTGCATCACAATGATTTGCCGGATGGGCTTGATCTGGGACCGGTTGTTGCCATCGATACCGAGACCATGGGATTGAACCCTCACCGCGACAGGCTGTGCGTTGTCCAGCTGTCTGGTGGCGATGGTGATGCTCATCTGGTCAAGATCGGCTTGCCTGCGGCAGACGGAACAATCACGCCAACCCCCAACCTTGCCAGTTTGCTTGCTGACCCTGCGCGCACAACGCTGTATCACTTTGCACGTTTTGATGTTGCCGTGCTCAGCCACAATATCGGGCCGATCAATGGGCCAGTCTATTGCACAAAAATCGCCTCAAAGCTGTGCCGCACCTACACCGACAGGCACGGACTAAAGGACCTCTGCAACGAGCTGATCAATGTAGAGATATCCAAACAGCAGCAATCCTCTGACTGGGGTGCCGCCGAGCTGACACAGGCACAGATGAATTATGCCGCCAGCGACGTTCTGTATCTGCACCAGCTGAAGGCCATTCTTGACAGCATGCTGGCCCGTGAAGGCCGCACCGCCATGGCTGAGGCCTGCTTTGACTTCTTGAAAACCCGAACGCAGATGGATCTGGGTGGATTTCCAGATCTCGATATCTTTCATCACTAGACCCCGGGTCTTTATCAGATGGATCCTGTAGCGTGAGCACTTCATCCGACACCACCAACGGCTCAAACCGGAGCCCCGAAACCGACGCTGACGATGCAGATGCGATCGTGCGCTCCGACGGCGCCGGGCAGAATGAGGGCCGCGGTGCATCCCGGTTTGCACCGCGTGATCGGTCGGAGGAAAACGCCAGGCGGCCGTTCCGCGCCAGCCTGCTATTCATTGGCCTTGGTCTGGTGATGACGGTTACAGCTGTGCTGTGGCTTGGCCTGTTTGGTACGCAGGATGAAATTCGCCTTGAGATCTCTGATATCGAAATCGACGAAACCGGCGAAGTTGAACTTGTTGGCGCTGTCTATCGTGGTCAAACCGCGGGCGGTGAAGCCTATGAAATCACCGCTTCACAGGCGAGTGAAACCCGCAGCGGCGCGTTTGACCTGTCCAGCCCAACAGCTGAACTGACACGTCGCGACGGAGATATCGTAAATCTTCAGTCACAGACAGGTGTCTATTCTCCAGATAGTGGTGATATCGATTTGGCAGGTGACGTTGTCATCACAAGCCAGGCTATGGGGCTGGTCATGACAGCCCGCAGCCTCAGCGCCAATCTTGATCGCGGCGAAATGATCAGCACCGAACCTGTTCGCGTTGAAAACACCGACGGGTTTGTGGTCGCCGAAGGCATGGAAGTCACCGAGCGCGGTGGGCGCATCATTTTCAATGGGGTCGCCAAACTGACCCTGCATAATGCGGCACAGGGCCAGTGATGAATGCCGATCCTAGGCAGAACCAATAATCTGATGCAGTTTGTTAACCTGTGTATTCTGCATCCACCAGGTGATCTTTTGAGCGATCTTTTTCGGGGGAATTTTTGATGGTTAGAGGCTGGATCAACCTTTCACGGCATGGCTGGAAACGTAGCGTTGTTACCTGCACTGTCGCTTTGATGACCGGTAGCGGCATTTTCACCTCCGCTTTGGCGCAGACATCTGAGCCAATGACCATCGAAGCCAACGACTTTCTGGAATGGAATCAGAGCGAAGGCATCTACATTGCTGAAGGGGACGCTGTCGCTATTCAAGGGTCCTCTGAAATCCGGGGGAATGTTCTGCGCGCCAGCTATGATCCTGACGCTGAGGATCGCGCTATAGAAACCGTGATCGCTACCGGCAATGTGTATTACAAAGATGAGCAATCCACCGCACGCGGACAGAAGCTGATCTATAATGTTGGTGATGGCAACTATCAGGTTGACGGGCCGGACGCCTCAGTCGCCGGAGCCCGCGGCACTATCTCCGCCGATAAGGTCATCATGCTGGAAACACGCGCCGATAACAGCCAGTTTTTGAACGCCAATGGCAAGGCCGTATATCGTGACAGCACGGGCCGTGTATTTGCGGGTGATAATCTGAATGCTTATTTCGACGCTGAGGGCGCGTTACAAACACTGGATGCTGAAGGCGATGTTCTGGTGACCACAGAAAACGGACGGCAGGCCACGGGTGATGCGGCAACCTATGATGCGGCGAGTGAAAACGCCACTCTGACTGGCAACGTGTCTATCATCGACGGCGGCAACAGGATGAATGGCGGTCGTGCAGAAGTTGACTTTAAGACCGGAAATAGCCGAATGTTGTCAGATGGTTCGACCAAGCGGGTCAGTGGCGTGTTGATTGCCAACTGAACCAGCAGCTATAATAAAAATAAGCCGCTGCCAAACGGTCGGGGCACGTA
>WTJS01000127.1:4651-63762 GCA_011524735.1 Alphaproteobacteria bacterium | reverse complement strand
TGCACCGGCTCGATCATGATCGCCGCCACATGCGGGCCAAGCTTGTCACGAAGGGCGTTCAGATTGCCGAAAGGCACATGTTCAAAGCCGTCCGGCATCGGGCCGAAGCCGGTGCGGTTGGCAGGTTTGTCGGTGGCCGCCAGCATGCCGAGCGTACGGCCATGGAACGACCCGGTGGCGCACAGGATGGTCATGCGATCCGTCTCGCCGCGTTCGTGCGCCGCGCGGCGCGCGATCTTCACCGCGGACTCATTCGCCTCGGCGCCGGAATTGCAGAAATAGACCTGGTCGAGCCCGGTCGCCGCGGCCAGCTTCGCAGCCACACGTTCCTGCCCCGGAATCCGGTACAGGTTCGAGGTGTGCCACAGCTTGCCGGCCTGTTCACGAAGCGCGGCCACCAGCGCCGGGTGCGAATGGCCAAGCGTGTTCACCGCGATGCCGCTGGCGCAGTCCAGATAGCGCGTTCCGTCCTCGGTGATCAGCCAGCTTCCCTCGCCCTCGACAAAGGCAAGGTCGGCGCGACCATAGGTCTTCATCACCGCGCTTGTCGCGGCAGCTGTCGGGTGTGAGGCGCTCATCTCTCGGTCCGGTCACTTTTGGTTTCGATCTCCGACACCGAAAACATCAAACCACCAGCCCGTCGACAGCGGTGCCGGTGGTTTTTGCTAGCAGCATCGGAAGACCGCCAAATTCGGCATTTTGGCAGGTCTTGTCAATATGCGATGTCGGGATGGGATATCGGGCGGCCTCTGCCAGCTGGCCGACCGCTGTGGCCCCGCACCGTATCAGTCCTGGATGAAATGCTTCGCCAGACGCAGCCCCTGCGACTGATAGTTCGAGCTTGACCCGGCAGCGCCATAGAGTGACTCCGGCACACCGGCCATCGGTTCATAGACAAGGCGGCAGACGGTCTGGCCTTCTTCAATCAGGAAGGGGACGTCGTGCGAGCGCACTTCCAGAACCGCACGAGTCGACCCTGCGCCCAATTCTTCCATGCCAAATCCCGGATCAAAGAACCCAGCATAATGGGCTCGAAACTCGCCAACACGGGTATCATAGGCACGCATTTCTGCAGCATGGTCACGCGGCACTGTGACATATTCGCGACTTGCCAGGATGTAGAATTCATCCGGGTGAAGAACCAGACCACCAGCAACAAGATCAGAAACCGTCAACCGTTCCCAAAATGCGTTCACTTCACAACTGTTTGGCGCGTCGATATCCACAAGCCCAGCATGTTTGCGTGCCCGCCAGCCAATAATGTCGCTTCCCGCTGCCGGGGTCAGATTGACGCCGAGTGCCACACCATCACGAATATCCGGCGTTTCAGCGCCCCTCACCAGACCGACGTTGCGCTGCAACTCCTGCATCGCGGCATCCGACATCTGTACGGGACCGCGGCGCAAACGAAGTTGGGACAAAGAAGACCCAGGCCGCACAAGTACCGAGAAGGTACGCGGCGAAATCTCAGCATAGAGCGGGCCCTCATAACCGGCTGCAACCATTTCAAATTCTGATGCATGGTCTGTGATCAGACGTGTGAAGATATCAAGCCGCCCCGTGGAGCTTTTTGGATTCGCCATTGCCGAGATACTCGCTGGCAGTGCCAGCCTTTCCTGCAGCTCAACGATATAGACACAACCACGTTCCAGCACGGCGCCGCCAGTAAGGTCAATTTCATGCATCGCCAGCCGTGCCAGCTTGTCGGCCACCGGTTCACTGCTGCCAGGCAAGAATGAAGACTGCACGCGCCAGCCCCGCACCCCGAGGCGCAGATCGATGCTGGCAGGTTGCATCTGCCGTTCAGTGAATTCACTGGTAGCGCTGATCTCACCACGCTCAATCGCCTGATGTAGCTGCTGAACGGGCAGAATGCCGTCGGCCGATGCCAGGTTCGGATTTGTCATGTTATTCGTCCCCTCAGCTTTTCAGCCGATATCCTGATGCCAGCACACGATAGCACAGCCAGCCGAGAAGAACATTCACAAGCATCAATGCCACAAGACCCGTCATCACCGGACGATCACCAAGCCCGATCAGACCATACCGGAAACCGTCGATGGCATAGAATACCGGGTTGAGCGTGGCAATGACATCGAATGGCGCTGGCAATCTTTCGACCGAATAGAATGTGCCTGACAGAAATGCCAACGGCTGAATGATGAAATTTGTGATAGCTGCCATTTCGTCGAATTTGTTGGCCCAGACACCGGCAAGAATGCCGGCAAAGGCCATTGCAAGAGAGCCAAGCGCCAGAAAGGCAATGGCTGTTAGTGGCGCGGCGGGCATGCCGATGCCCGCGAAAACGCCTAGAACAACGGCCGCAACAAGCCCTACAGCAATGCCACGGGTCATCGCACCTGCCGCCAGACCCAGAAGAAGTTCACCCGATCCAAGCGGGGGCATCAGCAAATCGACAATATTGCCTTGAACCTTCGACACCACGAGTGATGAGGATGAGTTCGCAAACGCATTCTGAAGCACCGACATCATCACCAGACCAGGCACCAGAAAGGACACAAAATCCACATCGCCGGCAAGCTGGGCACGATCACCAACGGCGACGGCAAACACCATGAGGAACAGCATGGATGTGATCACCGGTGCAATAACTGTCTGCATCCCGACCTTGGCAAAGCGGTGTACCTCACGGACATAGAGGGTCCAAAGACCAACCCAGTTCACCGTTCCAATCTGAACTGGCCGGGGGCTGGAAGTTGGCGAGATGGAAGTGGGCGTTGCAGGTGTGGCAGTGCCATCGACAACAGTGCGGGTCTGATCAGTCATGCGATGAAAATAGGGTGCATCATCACAATCCGCAATATCGTCAGCGACGGCAAACAGCACGGTCAGCAACCATGCTTGGCGGTAAGGAGCTGTCCCTGCTACGATGAACTATTCGGAAGCTTGCACAATAGCCTTTGACAAGCAGTGACCGAGGTTAATCAGAGACCCTGCATGACCCAACAGCCCTCAGCAGATGATCCGAACAGTGAAGCTTTCAGGGCTGATCTCGAAACAGCTGATCAGCCATTTGACGCGTCCTCGCTTGAACGGCCAGCCGTGCAGCGACGGCTGATGAATAAGGCTGTGCATTATTTAGGTCGGTATTCAGCGTCACAGCAACGGCTGCGTGAGGTTCTAGGCCGGTTCGCGCTGCGCAAGCTGGGGCATTTCGAACCATCTGACATTCAGGACGCTATTTCGATCGTCGTGGCTGACTGTGTTCGCCTTGGTTATGTAGACGACACCGCCTTTGCCATGTCCCAGGCACGAAGCAAGCGCCGTAGTGGCAAGTCAGCACTCGCGATCAGACGCGGCTTACAGCAGCATGCCATTGATGAGGAGCTTGTCGCAGAGGCGCTTGGGCGCGCAGATGAAGATCTGCATGATGGAGAGCTTGGCGCGGCACTCCGGCATGCTGAACGTCGACGCCTTGGGCCATTTCACAGGGGTGAGATGGATGATGCGAAACGCCAACGGCATCTTGCATCGCTGGCGCGAGCCGGATTTGCCCTGGGGATTGCGCGTCAGGTTATGGAGCTTGCTGACCGCGAAGCAGCTGAGGAACTGGTCTATCAGCTTCGCGACCTGTCGTGAGCCTTGCCGCCAACAATGCGTCCGGTTTATATTGCCGCCGACATTAACGACTGCTGGAACGCGTGCCCCCGGCGCGAAAGGCGATATCGCAGGGTGGAGGAATGACTATGACCCAGGATCGGATGTTTACCCCTAACGATGCCGTTGTGAAAAACGCGCTGATCGACAATGACGGCTATCAGAAGATGTATGCCGAGTCTGTAGCTGATCCAGATGCATTCTGGGCCGAGCACGGCAAGCGAATTGACTGGATCAAGCCATACTCTCAGGTCAGTGATGTGTCCTATGACGCCAACGACCTACATATCAAATGGTATGCCGACGGAACCCTGAATGCCGCCGCCAACTGCCTTGACCGTCATCTGGAAACCCGCGGCGATCAGACAGCCATTATCTGGGAGGGTGATGACCCTGCCGATCATCGCCATATCAGCTATCGCGAGCTGCATGAGGAAGTGTGCAAATTTGCCAATGTCCTGAAAGCAGAAGGAGCGAAAAAGGGTGATCGGATCACCATCTACATGCCGATGATCCCTGAGGCAGCCGTCGCAATGCTGGCCTGTGCACGGATTGGCGCCGTACATTCAGTTGTTTTTGGTGGGTTCTCGCCAGACGCGCTGGCTGGCCGAATCAATGACTGTGACTCCAACATGGTGATCACCGCTGATGAAGGTCTGCGCGGTGGCAAGGCCGTGCCTCTGAAGGCCAATACTGATGTGGCCCTCGAATCCTGCCCGGATTGTAAGAAAGTGATCGTGGTAAAACGCACAGGTGGCGACATTGCCTGGGTCGATGGGCGCGATGTCTGGTACCACGATGCTATGGCGTCTGCCTCAGCCGATTGTCCAGCTGAAGAAATGAATGCCGAAGACCCAATGTTTATTCTCTACACATCTGGATCGACCGGCAAGCCAAAGGGCGTGCTCCACACCACCGGTGGTTATATGGTCTACGCCTCAATGACCCATCAATATGTCTTCGATTATCATGATGGTGACATTTACTGGTGTACTGCTGATGTTGGCTGGGTCACAGGCCACAGCTACATCGTCTATGGACCGCTTGCCAATGGCGCCGTCACTCTCATGTTTGAAGGCGTACCCACCTATCCGGACAGCTCACGCTTCTGGCAGGTGATCGAAAAGCACAAGGTCAACACCTTCTACACAGCACCGACTGCCATCCGCGCATTGATGCGCGAAGGTGATGCGCCTGTCACAAAATGTGACCGTTCATCGCTGCGTCTTCTGGGAAGTGTTGGTGAACCGATCAACCCGGAAGCCTGGATGTGGTATCACGAAATTGTTGGCGAAAGCCGGTGCCCGATCGTGGACACATGGTGGCAGACCGAAACCGGCGGCATCCTGATCACCCCGCTTCCTGGTGCCACTGCAACCAAGCCGGGATCCGCCACACGGCCCTTCTTTGGCATTCAGCCTGTTCTGGTGGATGGTGAGAACAATGTTCTCGACGGCGCTGTTGACGGCAACCTGTGCATCAATCAGTCCTGGCCGGGCCAGATGCGCACTGTCTATGGCGATCATCAGCGATTTATCGACACCTATTTCACCACCTTCCCGGGCCGTTATTTCTCGGGCGACGGAGCGCGCCGTGACGAGGATGGCTATTACTGGATCACCGGCCGCGTCGATGACGTGCTGAATGTTTCAGGTCACCGGATGGGGACTGCTGAGATTGAGTCCGCGCTAGTGGCACACCCGCAGGTCGCAGAATCAGCTGTTGTCGGGTATCCGCACGACATTAAGGGACAGGGCATCTATGCCTATGTCACGCTGATTGAGGGTGTCGAGCCTAGCGATGAACTCCGCGCGGAACTGCGACAGTGGACACGCAAGGAAATTGGTCCTATCGCGACGCCAGATCTGTTGCAGTGGGCACCACAGCTTCCCAAGACACGCTCTGGCAAGATCATGCGCCGCATTCTGCGCAAGATTGCGGCAAACGACTATGCTGAGCTTGGAGACACATCAACGCTGACCGACCCGAATGTGGTGACCGATCTGGTGGATAACCGCCAGAACCGCTGACCGAGGTTCACCCTGAGATTTATGACGCCGGCCAATCCTTGCGGGTTGGCCGGTGTTTCTTTGCTGCTCACAGACCCCAGCGCCTCACCCTATCCTTCCTAGCTTAGCTGTAATTCATCAGCCAAGCAGACCGCATGGGCACGATTGCGAGCACCAAGCTTTCCTCGCAGACTTTTGATGTGATGCTTAACGGTCACCTCACTGAGTGACAGGTCACTTGCAATCTCTTTATTACTTTGACCTGCCCTGATGCCGTGGAGAACCTCACGTTCTCGATTTGTCAGCACAATCAGCCCGGTTGAACCGCTGCGCCCCACTACCATCTCCGCAGGAATGAAGCGCTCACCAGCCTGCAGCAGCCTGACCGCGCCAAGAAGCGCCGCGGCACTGAGATGGTAAGGTAAAAATCCAGCCCCACCAGCGGCAATCAACTCCCGCACCGTCACCGCCTGATGATCCGGCCCCATCAGCGCCAAAACGGGACTGTGGCAACACTGTCGGCTGAACCGACGCAACCCGTTCAGACCTTCCATGTCTGGCATCTCCAGATCCAGCGCAACAACATCAAGCTGGTCGCAGCCATTCGCGACAGAAATGCTCTGCTCAAGGCTTGCGGCGGTGACAATAGACAGCCCAGGGTCAGAATTCGCGAGATGATGACAGGCAAATTCCCGGCTCAGGCTGTTTTCGTAGGCCACCAGAACATTCATTCCAGCCTCCATCTTTCGAATGAGTGATTAAGCGCTCAAAGATAGGCCGGAAGGACAGGGGCTGCAGCCGGTTTTTCGTAAACAAATCAACGCTTAAGTGTATTTCTGTTTCAAATCATAAGCTGTTACCAAATGTGTATTTAATTGATAACGTTGCGTTTTTTGTCCGTGCCGGACGAAAGGGATCGGGGGTCGAAATTTTGCGATACCCTAAGGATAGTACAACTTTGAGGTTCTTTATTTCATCGGGTGTGATGGCAAGAGACAGGCTCGTCCGATGGGTGGTTGCGTGGTGTGGCGCCGCTAGGAACGTCAGGCTCTGTTGGAATTTCTGTGTTTCAACTTGATGTTGGGCCTGAAGCAGAATCGAACCATATTTTTGTTGGACCCCTGCGCCAATCCTTCGCCCACGATAGCCAGGATGATAGCTGCGCCCAACCTGGCGCATCCAAATCAAGGATCCGTTAAGCCAGGCCGACTGATTGGCTTCTGGTGCCAGGACAAGCTGATAGCCTGCCGTGCGCTCACGCAGATCAAGGAAGAAGGACTTGGCGTGAAGCTCTGACAGATAGGCCAGCGAGCCGACAAGATCACCATGATGGTGGTACATTCTGCCCCCAGCAAACCAATGCAGCTGGGACAGATTGAGGTCGGCTCGGCCCTGATGAAAAACCGAATGTCCAATTTCAGCGTAAGCAGCAATCTGATGCCGGTGCGGTAAGGTGCGGACAGACTCAGCCCGCAAGGTTACGCCCCGGCCATCAAATCCAGGGCGGCTTGGATGGCGCCGGAAGACAGTGGTGGTGAAGGTATGTTGCCAGGGAGACAGGGGACGATACCGATTCTCAATCTGCGCCATCACCCACAGATCAACGCCATTATCCTTGGGCGGTGATAGCTTAAACCCCCTGTTCGGGTTGCATAATCCCCAGAGGCTTGCGCAGACCTGATACAGCAGCGATCCTGCTTCAGGAGTCAGTCTGGTCACTGCGGCCCGGCCCACGAGAGATTGCCTATATCCCATCAATGCAGAAATGGAATATTGCCGCTGCCATGGCCCAAAACACTGAACCCTGATTTGTTGGTATTCTCCATATAGATAAGACCAAGTTGGCAGCTCCTTCACCGCAGCAAGATGATGCTCAGCAAGCGAGCATCGTCCGAGCAGCGCTGCAACATACGCTGCAGCGACGCGCAATTCGGCGGATTCGGGATGCAGCGCAATGCCTGTTAAGACAAGCTGATACGCCTCATCCTCTCTTCCAGCGTCAACAAGCCTGCCAAGTGACACCAGATACCAGGGCGGTGACAGGTTCGAGATCTGTATGCGGACCAGCATTCCATTCGGTGACGATGCTGTATCATCACGAAGCTGCCCCTGTACCGGCTGATCACCCTTGAGATGATCAGCCTTGTTCGGCCTGAGTTCTGACGCGGTTAGAGACGCTGCATCTGCAAACGCAGCATGGGAAAATTTTTGAAGGTGTAGATTTTGTGTGAAGGGAAAGAGACCGGGGGAAAACACTCCGGCTGAAAACCAGATAATCGTGATCAGGGTGCGGATCACCCCTCGCGTCATTTTGTGTCTGGCTCCACGCCGCGACACCTCGTCTTTGCTTGCTGACCTGAAAGCATAATGCGTCAGGTTAATCCTGAAACAAAATGTCCGGGGGCATCCCGAAAGGTAGGATTATCTCGTCAGCAGCCTCGCCAGTTTTTCTATGGAGAATTCCACCGGCTCATCAAAGGTCAATGTGCCAGTAAACTTTCCATTGGCTTCATAAAGGAAGACGGCTGAGGAGTGGTCCCACAGCACAAGCCCATCTTCACCCTCTACCCGCTTGGCATAGGCCCCAAACGCGCCCCGCGCCGCCTTCAGGGCAGCAGCATCACCCGTGAGGCCTGTAACAGGAACATCAAATAACGACAGATAGGCAGCAAGCTGATCTGGCGTGTCCCGCTCATCATCAACAGTGACAAACAGGATCTGCAATGCTGATGTGTCGATCCCGCGCTCCGACACATCATCCAAATTGTTCGCAAGCATGCTCAATGTCATTGGGCAGACATCAGGGCAGTATGTGTAGCCAAAGAAAAGTGCAATGGGCGCACCGGCAAAATCAGTGTTCGTGCGCTCTGCGCCGCTCTGATCTCTCAGGGTGAAGGGTGAGTCAGCAAACGCCGGAAATCCGACATTCATTTTGGCGGCCTGCCGTTCGGACAGCACAAACACCGCCGCGGCTAGCAGCACAAATCCGAGGAAAGCCGCCGCCATCAGCATTGGTCCGCGCCGGCGAGACGGTGCTAATGCGGAAGCGGGAGCTGAAGGGTCCTGGTCAGAGGTATCGTGCTGATGGTCTGTCATGTCCGTGATTTAACGGCTGGCGGTCTTAGATGCAAGTTGGGGACATGCGCTGCTTCGAAGACCTCAGCCGAACTGAAGCGAAACACCGAATCATTGCTGCCAACCAAGCCCTTTTGCAGCATTGAAATTGTATCCATGCTTTGTATAGTCAGGCCAGATTTCATGTAGGTGGACGCCACGCAATGACAGCCCTCATCTTGCTGATTGATCAGGTCGTGAACCTGTATATCTGGACTCTTCTGGCCTATATCCTGATTGGCTGGCTGGTAGCATTCCGTATCGTAAATCCCTGGCAGCCTTTTGTGCGCACGCTCACCACTGTTCTTGGTCGCCTGCATGAACCAATCCTTGGTCAAGTTCGCCGCTACATGCCCGATTTAGGCGGCATTGATCTCAGCCCGATCGTTCTTTTCCTCGCAGCACAGTTTCTACGCAATTTTCTGATTGGCCTACTGGTGAATGCCAGCTAATTAGAGCCCGTCAAACACTGTCGCACTGCGACATGTCATTTTTCAGCGTGTGGGGGACGAATGATGACGGACGCAACTATTATTGATGGTAAAGCCTTTTCCGAAGCACTGGTGACGCGAATCGCTGAAAAGGCGAGCGCGCTGTCTGCCAAAATCGGCCGCCCACCAGCGCTAGCTGTTGTGCTCGTCGGCAATGATCCTGCCAGCGGTGTGTATGTTCGCAACAAGATTGAACGCACCACCGCTGCTGGCATGACCTCGATTGAACACCGGTTGGAGGCTGACACCAGTCAGGATTCGCTTCTGGCATTGATCGACGATCTGAACAATGACGATGCAGTCGACGGTATCCTTGTGCAGTTGCCTTTGCCCGACCAAATCGACGAAGCAGCTGTAATCAATGCCATAACGCCAGATAAAGACGTAGACGGCTTTCATGTTGTCAACGCAGGCCGACTTGCAACTGGTCAAGACGCCCTTGTGCCCTGCACGCCCTATGGCTGCCTTCTCCTGCTCCGTGATCATCTTGGGTCTCTGTCTGGGCTGAATGCCGTGGTCATTGGCCGTTCCAACATCGTCGGCAAGCCGATGGCGCAGCTGCTGCTTCAGGAAAGCTGCACAGTCACCATTGCGCATTCTCGAACGCGCGACCTGCAAGACGTCTGCGCGGCGGCAGATATTGTGGTTGCCGCTGTCGGACGCCCAGAAATGATCACCGGCGATTTCATCAAGCCAGGCGCCACGGTAATTGATGTGGGCATCAACCGCGTGCCAGCCCCTGAACGGGGTGAAGGAAAATTTCGGCTGACGGGCGATGTCGACTATACCAGCGCAGTCGCCAAAGCCGGAGCGATCACACCTGTTCCTGGCGGCGTTGGACCGATGACCATTGCCTGCCTTCTGCGCAACACATTGGTGGCGGCTGCGCGACGGTTTGACGCCGGGCCGATGGAGATCTAATTTCGACTTGCCGCTGGCAAACGACATGGGCCGGGCCTATGTCTAGGAGACTGAAATGAGGCGTCCCTGGCCATGCTGGCCGTGTCTCGAGCAGAATGGCGGTCAAGGTCATGGAATTCGATCAGATAATTTTGGCAGCATCGCTTGCGATTGTGGCTGGCATCCTGGGATGGGGTGTCCTGACAATGGCGCGCGGTGGCGAGTATAATGTGAAGAATTCTAACCGCATCATGCGGTATCGAATCGTTTTCCAGGCTCTTGCCCTTCTTGTGATCCTTGGTCTGATGTGGTGGCGGCGTAATGGCGGATAGACATATCCCTCAGTCATCACATCACGCTTACTGACGCGCCCTCAAGCCGCGCACTCCATCAAAACCAGCCGACAGAGAAGTTCCAAAGATGGTAAAACTCAACAAGATTTACACGCGCACCGGCGACGGCGGAGAAACCAGCCTCGTAAATGGTCGTCGCGTGGCGAAATATTCGCGACGGCCAGCGGCCTTTGGCGAGGTTGATGAGACCAATTCTGTCATTGGCCTCGCCCGCCAGCACACCACGGGTGAAGCTGACGAGATGCTGGGCCGCATTCAAAATGACCTGTTCGATCTTGGAGCCGATCTGGCAACACCAGAAAGCGATTCGCCGGCCCTTCGCATCACCGCAGATCAAGTAACAAGGCTTGAGGCTGAAATCGATGCCATGAACGAAGCCCTGAAGCCGCTCGACAGCTTTATCCTGCCTGGCGGGTCACCAGCTGCCGCATGGCTGCACCTCGCCCGAACCGTTGCACGCCGTGCCGAACGCCGGATGACAGAGCTTGCCAGTGAAGAAGTAGTCAATGAAGCGGCGATGAAATATATAAATCGCCTGTCAGATCATCTCTTTGTTTTGGCGCGCACGTTGAATGATGGGGGAAAAACCGACATTCTGTGGCGTCCCGGACAAAATTCTGGCCAGAATTAAACAAGTTTTCGGTGCTTGAGGGGAGTATCCCTCATAGCCAGTGAATTCACCTTATCCTGGAGGAGCATGATATGAAGGTGCTAGTCCCGGTCAAACGCGTCATCGACTATAACGTCAAGGTACGTGTGAAGGCCGATAATTCCGGTGTTGAACTTGCCAACGTCAAGATGGCGATGAACCCGTTCGACGAAATTGCCGTTGAAGAGGCCCTTCGCCTGAAGGAAGCCGGTGGTGCGGACGAAGTTGTGGCCGTATCCATAGGGCCAAGCCAAAATCAGGAAACAATTCGCACAGCCCTTGCCATGGGCGCCGACCGCGGCATCCATATCGAAGCTCCACACGAGATTGAGCCCCTGGCTGTTGCCAAATTGCTGAAAGAGGTTATTGCCCGCGAAGAGCCAGGCCTTGTCTTTGTTGGCAAGCAGGCAATTGACGATGACTGTAACCAGACTGGTCAGATGCTGGCTGCGCTTCTGGGCTGGGCACAGGGTACATTTGTATCCGGCATCGAAATCAAGGGCGACAAGGCCGCTGTGATCCGTGAAGTTGACGGTGGTCTTGAGCATCTGGAAATCAGCATGCCAGCCGTTGTCACCGTTGACCTCCGTCTCAATGAGCCACGCTACGCATCACTGCCAAACATCATGAAGGCAAAAAAGAAGCCGCTGGATACCATGAGCGCAGACGATCTTGGCGTTGACATCACACCACGCCTGAGCATCAGCCGCGTCGAAGAGCCGCCTGCCCGTGAAGCTGGAATTAAGGTATCTGATGTAGCTGACCTTGTGGACAAACTGAAAAATGAAGCAAAGGTGATATAGCCATGAGCATCCTGATCCTTGCCGACCATGATAACGGCCAGCTGGCAGCCGCCACGCTGAACACCGTAACTGCCGCCACCGAAATTGGTGGAGACATTCACATCCTTGTAGCTGGCGACTCTAGTGGCGAAGTGGCTAAGGCCGCTGCCGCCATTGCAGGCGTCTCAAAAGTACTCACAGCTGACAATGGCAGCTATGAGCATGCTCTTGCTGAAAATGTGGCGCCGCTCATCCAGTCGATGGCTGGCGATTACTCGCACCTGATGGCACCGGCCACCACCACCGGCAAGAATGTCATGCCACGCGTGGCAGCCCTGCTTGACGTTATGCAGGTGTCGGACATCATCAAGGTTGAAAGCGCAGACACCTTCCAGCGCCCGATCTATGCCGGTAACGCGATTGCTACCGTGACATCGAATGAGGCTACCAAGGTTGTGACAGTGCGCAGCACTGCCTTTGAAGCTGCCGCTGCCGAAGGGGGCAGTGCCTCTATCGAACCTGTTTCGGCTTCTGATGATGCTGGCCTGTCGAGCTATGTCAAATCTGAGCTGTCCAGCTCCGAGCGCCCTGAGCTGACATCCGCCCCGATTGTCATTTCCGGTGGTCGCGGTATGCAGGACGGCTCGAACTTCGCAATGCTGGAAAAGGTTGCTGACAAGCTTGGCGCCGCCGTTGGTGCCTCGCGCGCCGCAGTCGATGCTGGCTTTGTGCCAAATGATTACCAGGTTGGTCAGACCGGTAAGGTCGTAGCACCTGACCTCTATGTTGCCGTTGGCATTTCCGGTGCCATCCAGCATCTTGCTGGTATGAAAGACAGCAAGGTCATCGTGGCAATCAACAAAGACGAAGAAGCGCCAATCTTCCAGGTAGCTGATTTTGGTCTTGTTGCCGACCTGTTCGACGCTGTGCCAGAGCTTGAAGGCAAGCTTGGTTGATTTACAGCGCATGGGCTGAGTTCAGAAAGGCGGCCTCAGGGCCGCCTTTTTTCATGACGTCACTTTTTTATTCGGTCACTTTTGATTCATTCCCTGGGCCTTGCCAGCCAGTTCACGGATAAGGGTCAGCATCTCTGCTTCATCCCACTCATAGGGCCCAACAAACTGCCAGCTCTGTGTCTGCTTCTGGTTCAGCAGGAAGGTCGTGGGCAACCCTCGCACACCCATGTTGCGGGATAGTTTTGCCCGTGGGTCAAATCCCAGCGCGACGCCGTTGACCCCATATTTTTGCAGAAATGGTAACGCCTTTTCGGCACCGCCGCGATCAATGGAGACCAGCAATATTGTAATTCCATCCTCTGCCAGCGCCTCCGCCGCTCTGGAAAGAGCCGGGAGTTCAGCAATACAAGGCGCACACCAGGTGGCCCAGAAATTTATCAACACCGGTCCATCCATCAGATCAGAAATCTGGAAGCTATTGCCTGTCTCATCGACCAGACCATTTTTCACGACGGGCATGTCCATGGCATCTGGTGCAGCGATATCAGTGCTTCCCGCCGCCATGACGGGTGCGCTGGAAAGTCCCACGGACATCCCGCCAGCCAGTACACACATCACTAGAAGAGCCAGTTTTCGCTGTAAATTGGACAAAAGCCGCGTATAAATCATGAAACTTTCCAGATAGTAGGACTCCGGAGATAGAATTCCGGACAGAAACCATGACCGACAAGGACGCAGCGCCTACGGAGAACCCGGCGGCCACGACAGGCAGGCAGACCAAGTCTAGCATCTGGGGCGGACGCTTCTCAAGCGGACCATCCGAGTTGATGCAGGAGATCAACGCCTCTATCGATTATGACAAGCGGCTGTACCGGCAGGATATTGCCGGATCAAAAGCGCATGCCACGATGCTGGCCTCATGTGGCATCATTTCAGATGATGACCGTGCCGCCATTCACCGTGGACTGGACGCCATCATGGATGAGATTGCCACCGGTAATTTCACCTTTTCAGCAGCACTTGAAGACATCCATATGAACATCGAGTCGCGGCTTGCCGAATTGATTGGTGAGCCAGCGCGCCGCCTTCACACGGCACGATCGCGTAATGATCAGGTGGCAACAGACTTCCGTCTCTGGGTCAGAGACATGATGGATTCAGTTGACGCCGCACTTGCTGAACTACAGACCGTGCTGTTGCAGCGTGCTGAAGAACATGCCGATACGCTGATGCCGGGCTTCACCCATCTGCAGACAGCACAGCCAGTCACATTTGGCTTCCACCTGATGGCCTATGTCGAAATGTTTGGCCGGGATCGCGGGCGGTTTGCCGATGCACGGAAGCGGTTGAACGAATCGCCCCTTGGCGCCGCGGCCCTTGCTGGGACATCCTTTCCAATAGATCGCCACATGACGGCCGAACTGTTGGGGTTTGATCGCCCGACAGCCAACGCCATGGATGCAGTATCAGACCGTGATTTTGCCGTTGAATTTCTGGCGGCCGCAGCACTGTGTGCAGTTCACATGTCGCGCCTGGCAGAAGAAATTGTTATCTGGTGTTCAGACCGGTTTGGATTCATCACCCTATCTGATGCCTTCACTACTGGGTCATCAATTATGCCGCAGAAGCGCAACCCCGATGCTGCCGAGCTGGTGCGGGCCAAACCCGGCCGGATTATCGGTTCGCTGAATGGGCTGCTGATTGTGCTGAAAGGACTGCCACTTGCCTATGGCAAGGATATGCAGGAAGACAAGGAGGGCGTGTTCGACGCCGCCGACGCACTGACCATTGCCATCGCCGCTACAGCTGGAATGACAGCCGACATGCAAGCCGTGCCGAGCAACATGCGGGCAGCCCTGACAAAAGGGTTCCCAACAGCAACAGATCTCGCCGATTATCTGGTTCGCGATCTTGGCATGCCGTTCCGCGAGGCGCATCATGTCAGCGGTTCAATTGTGGCCATCGCCGCTGAACGTGGATGCGATCTCGACGCACTCAGCCTTGAAGATATGAAGGCTGTGGAACCAGAGATCACAGCCGATGTTCTTGCCGTGCTGTCCTGTGAGGCTGCGGCTTCAATGCGGCTGAGCCATGGAGGCACTGCCCCAGATGAAGTCAGGGCCCGCATCACCGAGGCCCGCCAGCGTTATGCGCTGGACACATAACAACGCAGATTGAGGACAGGGAGCTTCAGCATGAAACAGAAACTCGCCATGATGGTTCTGATCCTGAGTGTTGCCGCTGCCGGGCTGAGTGCCTGTGGCAAACGCGGTGACCCTTATCGCCCATCCGAAATCCCGGACAAGACGGCTTCCGCCACCTGATCCGCCTGTTTTCAGGAACCATTAGATATGACTGAGCTTCACCCTTCCGCCTTCTATCGTGATGCTAGCGGCCAGCTAACCGTCAGCGGCATGCCGCTTGCCGAGATTGCTGCAGCACATGGCAGCCCGCTCTATGTTTATTCTGGTGACGGTATTCGTCAGGATTATCGCCGGTTTGCTTCAGCGCTTGAAGCCGTCGATGGCACCGTGCATTTTGCGCTTAAATCCAATTCTGCGCTTGGTGTGATTGCGATGCTGGCCAACGAGGGCGCGGGCGCAGACATTGTGTCGGGTGGGGAACTGGCTCGCGCCCTGGCGGCCGGCGTCCCTCCAAAGAAGATCGTGTTTTCCGGTGTTGGAAAGTCAGCTGACGAGATTGGCGCGGCACTTGATGCCGGTATTGGCCAGATCAATGCGGAAAGCCCTCAGGAAGTTGATGCCATCAGCCAGATAGCTGCCGCGCGGGGCGTCATGGCGCCCGTCGCTTTGCGGGTTAATGTTGATGTCGCACCTGAAACGCATGAGAAAATTTCCACAGGCCAGAGATCAACCAAATTCGGGGTGTCGATCTCGCAGAACGAGGCTGCCGACCTTTACCGACGGATGCATGCAGACGCTAACATTAGCCCAGCTGGACTTGCCGTCCATATTGGCTCGCAGATCCTTGACCTCGACCCGTTCGAACGGGCCTACAGCGCGCTGCTGCATTTTGGCACATCACTTCGTGAAGAAGGGCTGCCCGTACCAATTCTCGATCTTGGTGGGGGTATCGGTGTTGATTATGAAAATGGCACCGGAACAGATTTCACAGCCTATGGACAGCTGGTTGCACGTGTATTTGCCAATAGCGGGTTTCGTCTCGGCTTTGAGCCGGGCAGGTCAATTGTCGCCAATAACGGCGTCTTGCTGACAAAGGTTATCTATATCAAGGATGGCGATAACAAACGCTTCGTCATAGTCGATGCCGCAATGAACGATCTGCTGCGCCCGACACTCTATGAAGCCCATCACGCAATCCAGACAATAGCTCCCGGCGGTGCTGACATCGGCCCGGCCGATATTGTTGGGCCAATCTGCGAAACAGGTGACTATCTGGGGCGTGATAGGATGATGCCTGAGCTCGGTGCCGGCGACGGTCTAGCGGTGATGTCTGCTGGTGCTTATGGCGCGGTCATGGCGTCTAGCTATAACACGCGCCCACCAGCTGGCGAAGTGATGGTCCTTGACGGAGTCTGCCATGTTTTACGCCAGCAACGGACCGTTGAAAGTCTGCTTGCCGAGGAATCAGTTCCTGATTTCAGCTGACTGGCTGCGCTGAGCGACAGGTTCGTCGAGCATCACGACAGTCACCGTTGGTTCCTTGCTGGCTTCAATAACAAGCTGGATGAAGAAATCTGTAGCCGCGTTGGCGCCAATCACCGCGTCATCGGGACGGATAGCCCGGCTGGCAAGTGATTCACCCGACTCTGAAATAACCGTCACCTCCAGCGAAGGTGCGTGTGCTGAAAAGGCACCGCGATTCACCAGCAGCCCACGAAGACGCAGTGTATCACCGGCATAGTCCGCATTCAGATCAGAAATTTGTAACCTATTGATATCCGGTCGTATCGTCAGGCCTATCCCGTCAAACATCTTGATCAATGCTGGTGCATACGCCGTGATCGTTGACCGGTACGCAATACTACCAGCCAGAGCACCAACGAGCAGTGCCATAGCCATAAAGGGCATCAACACACTGTTGACCGCAGCTTTGACTTCGCCAGTTTCGGATTCTGGCATCAGCATCGGTGAGTTGGCCTGCCAGACATGTGAACAGACTGAGCACCGCACTGTCCGGCCTTCTTCACCAATACTAGCGCTGTCGACCCGGAAAACTGTCTCACAATTTGGACAGGTCAGCAGCATTCGCCAATTCCTGAAGATTTCATCTGATCGCCCCGCTAAATCGCCTGGAGGCATTCTGCGTCATCCAGACCCTTTCGTCGATACACCAAACATCATGCTTGGAAAAGACCGGCGTCTGTAAGCAAGAAACAGGCTGACCGCCGAGCCATCTTTCGATAGCGTATCTGCAGGACAACCATGTAGCGACATTTGAATGACAGTGAACCCCAGCAATACATCCTCTGACACTTCGACACCGCTGCGCATGTCACGTCTGGCGCGTTATGGGGCCGTGTATCTGCTGGTCACCATCGCTTCGCTGGCGGCCGGGCTTCAGCATTTTGTTCTGACACTGCCAAAGACTCCTGACGGACAGCTGCAGTTTACTGACGGCATTGTCGTCATGACGGGTGGACAACAACGTCTTGATGACGGGCTGGTTCTTTTGACTGGTGGGCATGCTGGCAAAATGCTGATCTCAGGCGTCGGTGAAGGCGTCAATCGCGCGGTTCTGGTTCAGGAATTGATGCTCAATGATCAACAGGCCAATGCATTGTTTTGCTGTGTCGAACTGGATTTCACAGCACGTGACACTCGTGGCAATGCAGTTGCCGCCAGACAATGGGCAGATCAGCATGGCATCCAGTCTTTGCGTTTGGTGACAGCCAACTACCATATGCCGAGGGCGCTGGTTGTGTTTGCCCGTGCCATGCCGGATCTTGATCTATATCAGTGGCCGGTCACACCTGCTGACCTTCAACTTGAGCGATGGTGGAATAATCCAGCAATGCTAAGGCTGCTAACACGCGAATATGCGAAATATCTGGCGGAGACGCTTCGGGTATAAAGAACGGCTAGGTCTTTTGGTTAGCTTTGTCCGGCATCAATGATCGAGCGGCGGATTTCACGTGTCCGATGAAACAGCTCTTCCAGCTTGTCCTTCTCACCCCATCGAATAGCACGTTGCAAATAGGACAGATCTTCGGAAAAGCGCTGCAACATTTCCAGAACCGCCTCATCATTATTGATGAAAACATCGCGCCACATGACCGGGTCAGAGGCAGCAATGCGCGTGAAGTCTCGAAAACCAGAGGCAGAAAATCTGATAACGTCGTTCTTCAGCTGCGATTCCAGATCCGTTGCTGTACTGACGATGGTGTATGCAATGAGATGTGGCAGGTGCGATGTCAGTGCCAGCACCTTGTCGTGATAGTCTGGGTCCATCCGTTCTTTGGTTGCACCGAGTCCGGTGACGAAAGCTTCAAAAGTGACGACAACCTCTTCTGGGGCATCGAGTGGCAGCACAATCCAGTAGCGACCATCAAACAGGTCAACCTTTCCTGCGGCCGGGCCTGAATGTTCGGTACCCGCAAGAGGGTGCGACGGTAGCCAGTGAATGTCTGGCGAGACATGTGGAGACACATCCCGAATAACTGAGCGTTTGGTCGAACCGGTGTCGGTCAGAACCGCACCCTGTTTCATGGCTGGAATAATCTGTTCTGCAAGGGGGCCCAATGCGCCAACCGGTACCGCCATGATAACAAGATCTGCATCGGCGACAGCCGCCACCGCATCTGTGGTAAATTCATCGATCAGACCAAGCTCGTCAGCCTCGACCCCGACCGCTGGATCGGCATCACAGCCGATAATATGGTCAACAAGCCCCGCTCGGCGCGCCGCCAGAGCAATCGAGGCGCCGATCAGGCCAATACCAATGATGGCGATCTTTGAATAAATCTTGGACATGCGCTGCTTTTAGTCTGTATCGCCGCCTGTGGCAATGACACCCGCTATACGGCATGTTCCATCATCTTCATCCGGCAGCACCTCCAGGCGTCCAGGCCGAATTTCCAGTTTCGTGGCATCGCCATCTTTGCGGGCGAGGATAGTCACCTCATGCGCGGCCGGATCAGCGGGCACCTTCCCAATAATAAAAGCTGCGGGGACACCGTCTCCAAACAGAGGTGTGCGCGACATGATGTGAGCCCCGCTATCGGCCAGCATCCAGCTGGCAAGCTTGTCCGCCTGCGATACAGGCACAAACGCCAGAGTGGCCTTGCCATCAAGAGCAGCCCGCATGGCCACCATGTCATCACATACCAGAAGCCTTACAAGCCCCCCAAAATGCCAGCTGGCCACGGCCTCAGCATTCTTGATTACAGCAATGGTCAGGGAGCTGTCCTGCTGTGCGGTGCTCGCTGTCATGATCTGTCGCCAGATGTTCTGTATCACCAAAGGGGACATCTCCGGTGTCTGATCCACAAGCCGCTGCACGACCTTGGCCTCGCGGCCGGGTCGATAAGCCACGGCACCGTTCTTGGCAGCAATAATGTCTGCTGAAAGCTTCATGCGCCTGCGGATCAGCGCCAGAATCTCGTCATCAAGCCGGTCAATTGTGTCACGGAGCTCAGTTAATCTATCGGTCATATTGATCAGTCACTAACCAGAACAGGATCGGGATTTAAGGGTGGCGTGCATGTGGCACCGGCGACCTTCCCAAAACAAAAGGCACCTTGCACCAGTTACAAATTGACAGCATGCCCCATATGCCGTCAATGGAAAGCGCTCCGCATGAGCCCATTCGTCAAAAGTGCCTTTAATCAGAAATATCACGCATTGCACCTGTGGGTTGCGGTGCAAGCTTTGCTGCCCCGCCGGCGAGGCCAGATCGAACGCGGCTTGTCTTACCTGCTGAGGCATAAAGCATCTTTTCCGCCTCAACGATCAGAACACCCCCAACCCGTGGCGACCAATTACGCCCAAGCCGTTCAATCTGCGGGCCAAAGCGCAAGACCATACCTAGCGCCGAAGGAGGTGTAAAAAGTGCTGTGTGGGCCATAACAGGTTCAAAACCATGATCCTGGAGCAAATGCCTTAGCTGACCCCGTGAATAAGGCCTGCCATGCCCAAAGGGTGTTTTCTCGGCCCGCGCCCACAGCCCGTTGCGGTTTGGCACCATGACCATCAACCTGCCGCTGCCATCCAACACGCGCCAGCATTCCTCCAGCAGGCGACTGGGATTGAGATCAAATTCCAGCGCATGAAACAGTAATAGCCGGTCAAGCTGAACATTCTGCAACGGCAGCGAACGGCTATTCACCAGCACAGTTCTGTTGGGGCCCTTATTCGGCCATGCCTGTGGTCCAATGCGCATGGGCAGGAAAACAGTAGCAGGTCGTGATTCGTCACTTCGCAATATAGGTGGGCCATAACCAACAACGGCATTACTTGCATTGGGAGAATCCAGCCAAAAATCAGCGGTCTGGCGACGCAGGCGCATGGCAACGTGGCGACCCTGTCGTGATCGGTAGAAATCCTGAAGATCGGAAGCGTCCTCAAACACCTTCTGTGCCTCTCATTGCCATTCGGCGAAGTCTAGCACATGGTGCGATTGAGGACAGACCGAGCGTATCACCCAGTCGATCCGGGCATATTCGAAAGCTCATAGGAAATCTGGCGGCAATCACTATAAGCATCAGGCTTGGCAGTACGGACCTTGACAGCCATAACACTTGGCTGTTTGGCAAGTTCGTCGAAAATACGCCGTGCAAGTGTTTCCTGAAGGTCAAAATGCTGCGACCCGGCAAGGTCAAGAATCGTACCGCGTATGACATCATAATTCAGCGTGTCTTCAAGCCTGTCCTGTCCAGGCTCACTATCTTCCGACAGCAAGATTTCTGCATCAATGATCACCCTCTGCGGAGCTAACCTTTCATGATCATAGGCTCCAATCCGGCAGTCACATTCCAGACCTTCAAGACAGAATTTTCGTGTCAGCATTTCTTTTATCCCATCGCAGTATGGCCACAAATCAGAAGTGTGGGGCCATGTCGACCACCTATAAGGTGGATACGATCCAGTCAGGTGCAATGCCACAGGCGCTGATCATCTCATCACTTCCACCATCACGAAACAGGCCGTATCCGGTCACCAACACAGACTGCAGACCCGCAGCCGACGCCCCAAGAATGTCAGTGTGAAGACTGTCCCCCACCATGGCGACCCGCCGCCGATCAAATTGACGGCCCATCCTCGTCTCAAGCGCGGCCAGGACAAGATCAAAGGCTAGACCATGTGGCTTGCCATACCATTGTGGTTGAACACCTGTTTCCTGCATGGCGCGGGCGGCCCAATACCCTGGCTCAGCTGAGAACATGTCGCCAAGCGGCGCACTGACATCCGGATTGGCGACCAGTAGGCCACGACCACCCTTGCCCAAAGCCGACACCAGACGCGCCTGATGAGACTCCTCCCAACCAGCGGCACCCAGAAACGCAAAGCAGTCTGGACGCTCAAACAAGGCATCTTCATCGGCAAAGGTTTCCTCACCCTCCAGCCCTAGCGGGCGAGACGTCGGGCCCAGCGCCCCAACAATCCTTCCGGAGGCCACTCGTGCGAGGTCAGCTTCAAGCGCATCCCGGCTTGAAACAACCTGATCGCGCGCAATATCCAACCCCCAGTCACAGTATTTCGCCCAGGTGCTGTCCGCGCCCTGTCCAGCCCCGTTGGTGAGCACCATGATCGCCACATCCTGTGCGGCGGCGGCGGCAAGAAAATCATGGATGCCATCTACCGGCTGCCAGCCGACATTGATCACGCCGAATCCATCCAGAAGCATGGCATCCACATGCGGCAACACGTCAATCAGCCGGTCAAGGCGGCGCTGATCCCCGATGGTGGCTGGAACCGGCATGACCGGACGGAGCCCTTCATAGATGGCAATAACATCATCAAGAGTGATGGCGTCCGAAGCTGGAAACTGCAAATTGGAAAGAGAGGTCGCCATGCTGAACCCTTCACCGAAAATCAAAATACAGCGCAAAACTGGGTGGAATGGACTAATTCACTGGCGCATTCACTGGCGCAGCAATATCTGCGCACAATGAATGGCCAATGTCAGACCAATTCGCGGCCCGTCTCCAGACAATATCAGGAGAGCTCAGCCGCGGTTATGAACTCTCCAAACGCCTCACACCAGATAATCAATGCCGGATAGGCCGACACATCCACACCTGCAGGCACGTCGATGCTGAAGTTACTATAGGCCTTGATCTCGCCAATCTGCATGGATTGCGATTTGATTGCCTCAAAAGAAGCTTCATCCTCAACAAAGGACGGCGTCAGATAAAGCCGGTAATCTGGACCCGGGGCAATACTGCCTTCAAGCCAGACCCGATCAGCACTGACGCGCACCGTGCCTTCACCCCAGTGAAAGGCGTCTGAGCCCTTGAGGTCACGGGTGAAAACACCACTTCGTTCAGCGCTGGCTTCAAGTGCGGCCAGCGCGCCGGCATCAAGCCCCTCTTCCGCGGTGAGGATCGGGAGAAAATACACCCCCAGGCCAAAGCCGATAACAAGACCAGCAAGGAATTTGGCTGCGCCGAACAGCACAATGTGCTTTCTGGCGAAATTCAGCAATGGTGTGATCATGGGGTGATCCTCTTCATATGGCCTGTAGTGGCCCTATCGTTATGACTAGGTGCGACAATAGCTGACATCACAGATAAATGGCAGCTAGGATATGGCGAGGCAATTCACATTTTCGCGCAGCATATTTGCCCTTACCGCCAGTCGCGGCGTTGCGATCACAGCACGACCCTTTAGCAGGAATCCCTCATGAAACTGCAATCACTGGAAACCTTCATCGTCGGCACACCGCCACCAGGATTTGGCGGCCGATACTTCATCTTCGTCAGGCTAACCACTGCCTGTGGCATCACTGGGATTGGTGAAATTTACGCCGCAAGCTTTGCGCCTGAGGTGATCTGCAAGATGGCAGAGGACATGTTCCAGCGTTATCTGGAAGGCGAATCGCCCGACCGAATCGAACGGTTCTGGCGGCGTGCGCATGGATCGGGTTTCACGCATCGCCCAGATTCATCAGTTCAAGGGGTGGTCAGCGGCCTTGAAATGGCCTGTTGGGATATTGTTGGCAAGGCGCTTGACCGTCCGGTTTACGCGCTTCTAGGAGGCCTTGTGAATGAAAGGCTGCGCACCTACACCTATCTCTATCCAGATTCAGGGCAAGATCCGGCGACATTCTACAATGACCCGGTCGCGAGTGCACAAACGGCTGCTGCACGCGTTGCCGAAGGGTTTTCAGCGGTGAAGTTTGACCCCGCCGGCGAATATACGGTTTATGATGGGCGGATGCCTGACCTTGAGGCCATCGAGCGCAGCGCGACCTTCTGCCGTGAAATTCGCAATGCCGTTGGTGATCGCGCTGACCTGCTGTTTGGGACGCACGGCCAGTTTACCGCTGCAGGCGCGATTCGTCTGGCGCAGCGGCTGGCAGCCTATGATCCTCTTTGGTTTGAAGAACCCTGCCCCCCGGATATGCCAGAAGAAATGGCTAAGGTAGCAGCTGCCACATCCATCCCGGTGGCAACAGGCGAACGTCTCTGCAGCAAATTCGAATTTGCCCGGGTATTAGACTGCGGGGCGGCTGCAATCCTGCAACCTGATTTGGGGCGTGCCGGCGGCATTCTCGAAGGCAAGAAAATCGCCGCCATGGCAGAGACAAAATATGTGCAGGTGGCGCCGCATTTATATTGCGGACCGGTGGTTGCCGCTGCCAATGTCCAGCTGGCTGCCTGTATACCCAACTTTCTCATTCTCGAATCTATTGGGAAAATGGATGGGTTTCACGCCAAACTCCTGAAAACACCACTTACCTGGGAGGATGGGTATATCATTCCTCCAGATACAGCTGGGCTTGGCATAGAGCTGGATGACGCTGTTGTGGCAGCACACCCATGGACCGGTGACAAGCTTCACCTTGAGATGGGAAGTGATCCACATGACCCGCGACGGGCCAAGCTGTTCGGAGGGGGCTAAGTGCGACCTGTCATTCATGTGCAAAGCCCTGTTGGGCTTCACATTTCCGGTTCATTGCGTACTTGACACAGGCGCGGCGCGGGGTATATTCCAGCCCGATCCGCTCAGGACTGCCTGCGCGGTTAGTTTTTGCTTTTCTTCTCGCTGACGACTCAAGGCGCATCTGCCGCACAAAGCGGGCGATGGAAGCTGAGGAGCAGGAGACCTGAAACTGGTCTTTGGCGAAATGGAAAGAATAAGGATGGATACGATGTATGCGTTGGTAAGAACAGGCGGCAAACAGTACCGCGTTGCCAAGGACGACACCATTCTCGTTGAGCGGATTTCCGCTGACGAAGGTGCAGAAATCATTCTTGACGATATCGTCATGCTCGGCGATGGCGACAAAGTCACCATCGGCACCCCGCGTGTTGAAGGTGCAGCTGTCAGTGCAACTGTCGTGCGCCAGACACGTGGCCCAAAGATCATTATCTTCCGCCGCAAGCGTCGTAAGAACCATCGTCGCACACAGGGTCACCGTCAGGATCTGACCCTGCTGAAGATTAATGCCATTGCCGAAAATAGTAAGGCACTTGCGCCAAAGGCAGCTCCAAAAAAGGCAGCTGCAAAGACCCAAGCGAAGGCGGAAGCCAAAGCAGCTCCAAAAAAGGCCGCTGCAAAAGAGGCGACTGCTAAGAAAGCCCCTGCAAAGAAGGCGGCCGCCAAAAAGGCGACTGCCAAGAAAGCTGCGGCAAAGAAGTAATTTGATTCGGCGCCGACGCGCCGACAGCTGAAGGGAGCTGGAAAATGGCACATAAAAAAGCAGGTGGTAGTTCACGTAACGGTCGCGACTCAGCTGGTCGTCGCCTTGGCGTGAAGAAATTTGGTGGTGAGGCGGTTATTCCTGGCAATATCATTATTCGCCAGCGTGGCACCAAATACCACCCTGGTGAGAATGTTGGCATGGGCAAGGATCACACCTTGTTTGCGCTGACTGAAGGCAAGGTTGCTTTCAAGGCAAAGTCTGGCGGCAAAATGTTCGTCAATGTAGTGCCAGCTGCAGAGGCTGCCGAATAGGCCGCATCTGCGCTTATTACCGGCAGTCTGTTGAAGGGGATAACGATGGCGTTGTCCCCTTTTTTGATTGTCTGCTACTTTCAAACACCTGTTGAGGAGAGCCTGCCGCCCGCAGCGGTATAAACGTCATGAAGTTTCTGGATCAGGCCAAAATATATACCCGATCGGGACATGGTGGACCGGGGGCTGTCAGCTTCCGGCGAGAGGCCCATGTTCCTTTCGGCGGTCCCGATGGTGGTGACGGCGGGCGTGGCGGGGATGTGGTCGTGCGCGCTGTTGGCGGGCTGAACACACTCATCGACTATCGTTATCAGCAGCATTTCAAAGCAGCATCTGGGCGACCCGGCGCGGGCCGTGACCGGTCTGGCGCTGGCGGTGATGACGTATTCTTGAAGCTGCCTGTCGGCACGCAGATCCTGTCTGACGACCAGCAAACCGTTATTGCCGATCTGACCGAGGAAGGTCAGGAGTTTATTCTTGCCAAAGGTGGCGCTGGTGGTAAGGGCAATGCATTCTTCAAATCATCAACCAATCGTGCACCACGAAAGTCACAGCCTGGCGAGCCAGGCCAGGAACAATGGGTTTGGCTTCGTCTGAAGCTGATTGCCGATGCCGGACTCCTTGGCATGCCCAATGCTGGTAAATCCACATTCCTGAGCGCTGTATCCGCCGCGCGCCCGAAAATCGCTGATTATCCCTTCACTACCTTGCACCCCAATCTGGGGGTTGTTGGCATTGATGAACGTGAATTTGTGATTGCGGACATCCCGGGGCTGATAGAAGGTGCCCATGAGGGTGCCGGGCTGGGACACCGGTTCCTCGGACATGTTGAGAGATGCCGCGTACTATTACATCTGGTGGATGTGACGGCAGAAGATCCAATTGCTGCCTGGGTAACCCTGCGCAAGGAGCTGGAAGCTTATGGCGGCGGACTTGCCGACAAGGCTGAAATTGTTGCCCTCAGCAAAGACGACTCATCCCCTGAAGGCTATGCCGATGAAATTCGTGAGGCACTGATTGCTGCAGGTGCCGGTGAAGTGCTGACCATTTCTTCGGTCACGGGCGCTGGTGTAAAACCCGTGCTGCGCCGCCTGATTTCTGTCATTGATGCCGACCGCGCAGCCGAGGAGGCGCCGAAGGAGCCCGTGCCATGGTCGCCATCACTGACATGACGTCGCCTTACAATGGCGCCGCGGCAGCGCTGGCTAGTGCCAACACAATTGTGATTAAGATCGGGTCTTCGCTTCTGGTGGATGAGTCCACTGGCACGGTCAATGCAGATCGCCTTGCCGGCATTGCCAGCGATATCGCAATGCTTCGCGACAAGGGGCAGAATGTTGTTGTTGTCTCCAGCGGTGCGATAGCCCTTGGCAGCCGTGCCCTTGGCCTGACTGGCGGGGTGGCGGACAGGCGACTTGCCCTTGAAGAAAAGCAGGCAGCAGCAGCCACCGGACAGGTCGTGCTGGCCCATGCCTGGCGTGAAGCGCTTGCTCGGCATGACATTGGGGCTGCCCAGATCCTGCTGTCACCCGAGGACACAGAAACACGCCGCCGACATCTGAATGCCCGCGCCACAATGACAACCTTGATTGAACGCGGAGCCGTTCCGGTGGTGAACGAAAACGACACGGTAGCCACCGCCGAAATCCGCTTTGGCGACAATGACCGTTTGGCGGCCCGTGTTGCCGCTATGATCAGTGCCGATATGCTGGTGCTGTTGTCTGATGTTGACGGTCTATACACTGGCAACCCTCGTAAGGAGGGTGACGCTACACATCTTGGTGAAGTGACCAAGCTTACCGACGACATTATGCGCATGGCTGGACCAGCGAATGCCGCCTATGCTTCAGGCGGCATGGTCACCAAACTTGAAGCAGCTAGGATCGCCATGGATGCCGGCTGCGGCATGATCATCTGTGACGGCCGCCATGACCGCCCCGTAAAATCGCTTCTTACCGGGGGACAGAACACGCTGTTCCGCGCAGAGCATTCCCCCCTGACCGCACGCAAACGGTGGATCGCTGGAGCGTTGACGCCTAAAGGCAGTCTTCGGGTGGATGTCGGAGCAGCCATTGCGCTGAGACAGGGCCGTTCCCTCCTTCCCGCCGGCGCTGTGTCTGGCAGTGGAAATTTTGACCGCGGTGACCTGATCGCCGTTGAAGACGCCAATGGACATGTGATTGGGCACGGCCTGTCTGCCTATTCACAGGCGGACACGCTGATCATCATCGGCCATAAAAGCGGTGAAATTGAAGGATTGCTGGGATATCGTGGTCGGGCGGAACTTATCCATGCCGATGATCTGGTGATTCGCGAACATGATGCGACCACCAAATCCTGACAGGGGCGACCTGCGTTAGGGCAACCCAGACGCAAATCCCAACTCGAATCAAAGCACAGCATATGACAGCCATGACAAAAAATGCCGATGACCACCGTAAACTGATCTCCGCCTTGGTGCATGATGCCCGCAAGGCACAGGCTGAACTGGCCCTGTCTTCGCATTCAGCACGGCAGGATGCTCTAAGACAGACGGCAAATCTCATTCGCTCTCATGAAAACGAAATTCTAACAGGCAACGCCAATGACGTTGCCCGTGCTGAGGCAAATGGGATCAGCGCTGCCTTTATCGACAGGCTGACACTGACACCAGACCGGATTGAAGCCATGGCAAAGGGTCTGGAGGACATCACCACCCTTGCCGATCCTGTTGGCCGCGAGCTTGCCCGCTGGACACGACCAAATGGCCTTGATATCGCCCGAGTATCAACTCCTCTCGGAATCATTGGTGTGATTTACGAATCACGTCCGAACGTGACGGTGGATGCTGGCGGGCTGTGCCTGATCTCTGGGAATGCCGCCATCCTGCGTGGGGGATCGGACAGCCAGGAAACATCGGGGTGTCTTGCTAGACTGATGGCAGACGGACTTGAAAAAGCTGGTCTGCCCCGCGCTGCCGTACAGATGGTGCCAACAAGTGACCGCGGTGCCGTAGGTGCCATGCTGACGGCCAATGGCGAGATTGACGTGATCATTCCACGCGGTGGCAGATCGCTGGTTGAACGTGTGCAGACTGAGGCCCGTGTTCCTGTATTCGCGCATCTTGAAGGTATTGTGCATATTTATATTGATGCCGACGCGGATGCGCAGAAAACCATCGATGTTGTAGTGAATGCCAAGATGCGGCGCACCGGTATCTGCGGAGCCGCCGAAACCATTCTGGTCGACCGCGCCATTTCTGACACCATGCTACCCCTGATTGGCACTGCCCTTGCGGATGCTGGATGTGCTATCCGCGGCGATGAGGCAGCCTGTACCCTTATTGATTCGGCCACCCCTGCGTCAGCGGATGACTGGTCGACTGAATATCTGGACAGCATCATTTCGATAGGTGTTGTCGATGGGGTTGAGGCCGCTATTGACCATATTGCCAGATATAGTTCCGACCATACCGACTGCATCATCACCGAAAGCAGCACGACGGCAGAGACTTTCGTCCGCAAAGTGGACAGCGCCATCGTTATGGTTAATGCCTCGACGCAATTTGCTGATGGAGGAGAGTTTGGAATGGGGGCCGAGATTGGCATTGCTACCGGTCGCATGCATGCTCGCGGCCCGGTAGGGGCCGACCAGCTGACAAGCTTCAAATATATTGTTCGTGGCAATGGTCAGACACGAAGCTAGCCACAGCCAATCCCATCGGCGACATGCCCATGCCCGCCTGTTTCATGATCGGCGGCAGTTACGAATTGGCTTGTTTGGCGGGTCCTTTAATCCCGCGCATGACGGACATCTGCATTTATCCAACCTGGCAAAAAGAAACCTTCAGCTTGATGAAGTGTGGTGGATTGTCAGCCCACAGAATCCACTCAAGCCGACGGGCGAGATGGCGCTTCTTGTAGATCGACTAGCCAGTTGCCGCGCCCTTGTGGCGGGGAACAGCTATATACGGGTGATAGCGCCTGAGGTGGAGTTCGGGTCCAGCCTGACGTTTCAAACCCTGAAGACGTTAAAGCAGAGATGCTCTCGGCATCATTTCTACTGGTTAATGGGTGCAGACAATATGGTCACCTTCCCTCATTGGCAGCGGCACAAAATGATCGCGGCGAGCATGCCCATTGCGGTGATTGATCGGCCGGGGTATTCTTATCAGGCTATGAGTCGCGGTGAGCTTCTGCTGAAGGGGCGTCTGTCAGCCAGGAAACTGGCTCGGACATCACTCTCAGGGCAGCAATTCTCACCAAGTTGGTGTTTCATAGCTGGGCGCCGGCACCATGCGTCGGCAACAGCTCTGCGGCAAGCAGGCCTTCAGAGCGCATTTGTGGAGAGTCACAATTAGTAAAATGCAAATGCATTTGGATCCAGGCCAGGTCCTTGAATTGGTCACCTCTTCTCTCGATCAGGATAAAGCTGAAGACGTCTTGTCTATTCCTCTGGCAGGCAAATCGTCGGTTGCTGATTTCATGGTGATTGCCAGCGGCAGGTCCTCACGCCAGGTGGCAGCCATGGCTGAGCATCTTGAGTTCCGACTGAAGCAGGCAGGCGTAGGTATTCTTGGTCTGGAAGGTGTACGCCAGGGTGACTGGGTGCTGATCGACGCGAATGACGTCATCGTTCACCTGTTTCGCCCCGAAGTGCGCGAGTTCTATGGTCTTGAGCGCATGTGGGCAAATGACGGCCCGCAGGAAGTGGTCACGGTCAGCAGCTAGACCGCGCCTGATTTATCACTGTCAGCGCTGAGGTGCTGGCAGGGCAGCTCTCCGGCGGAGTGTGACATGAAGCTTGTGATTCTCGCCGTCGGGCGGAGCCGCGCCAGTCCCGAACGTGACCTCACTCAGGACTTTTTAGGGCGAATCGCAGCTGGCAGCGAGCTGGTAGAGGTTGAATCCAAGCTTCCATCAGGACCTGCCCGCCGCGTGGATGAGGGCGCAAGGCTTCTCAAGCATGTTCCAGCTGCTGCCCCATTCATCGTGTGCGATCCGGAGGCGCGCGATATCTCCTCAGAACAACTTGCCAAACTGCTAGAGACGCTCCGTGATGATGGGGCGCAGGCAGCCTATTTCGCAGTCGGTGGTGCCGATGGGCATTCCGACGCCGTGATGGCACGTGCTCACCGCCGCATTGCCTTCGGAGCTGCCACTTGGCCGCATATGCTGTTTCGGGCGATGCTGGCAGAGCAGCTTTACCGGGCCACGACCATCCTTGCTGGCCACCCCTATCACCGCGGCAATAGCTGATCAAGGCAAGCAGACCGTTTACCAGAGTCACTAGAAGGCGGCTGTACCTGCCAAGCCGACCCCGGTATAAACATCCCCATGACGAACGCAATCAGACAGTCCGCCCCTGTTGTCCTTTGCATTATGGATGGCTGGGGCCTTCGCGACGAGGCAGCCAACAATGCCGTCGCCCTTGCACACACTCCCTGTTACGATTCCCTTGTTGCCAACTGGCCGCATGCAAAACTGGCAGCCTCAGGCGCAGATGTGGGCCTTCCTGATGGTCAGGTTGGCAATTCCGAGGTTGGCCACATGAATATTGGCGCAGGTCGGATAGTAAAGCAGGATTTACCCCGTCTGAACGAGGCGGCGGCCAACGGCTCTCTGGCTAGCCACCCCGAGTTGAGGGCACTGGCTACACGAATGCAAGCCGCTGGTGGACGCATTCATGTTATGGGACTGGTGTCCAAGGGCGGTGTGCATTCGCATCAGGATCACATGATCCAGGTCATCAGCGGGCTGTGTGATCATGGGGCAGAGGTTTTGGTTCATGGCTTCACCGATGGCCGCGACGTTCTTCCAACAAGTGCCAGACACAGTCTTCCTGAGTTTCTGAAGCAGCTTCCAGCGAAGGCCCAAATGGTTACCCTGACCGGGCGTTACTTCGCCATGGACCGTGACCAGCGGTGGGAGCGCACCGCTGCTGCATTTAATGCGATTCAGAATGCGACATCACAGAATGAGCCAGCGACAGATGTCCTGAATGCCCTCGAGACTGCCTATCGGTCCGGCGAGACGGATGAGTTCATCACCCCACGCATAATTACCGGTTATGACGGCATGCGTAATGGGGATGCCGTAGTCATGGTCAATTTCCGTGCAGACAGAGTCCGACAGATTTTAAGCGGCTGGCTTATGGCAGAAGAAGCGGGGTTGGACGTGTCCCCAGTTTCTCTCGAAAGTGTCATCGGCATGACGTCCTACTCTGCGGCGCTGGACGAACATATGATCACACTCTTCGGTCCGCAGACTCTGACCGATACGCTTGGTGAGGTTGTTGCAGCAGCCGGCAAGACACAGCTTCGCCTGGCAGAGACGGAAAAATACCCGCATGTGACCTTTTTTCTGAATGGCGGACAGGAAGCAGAACGTAATGGTGAAACCCGTGAACTCGTTCCGTCACCAAAGGTCGCAACTTATGATCTGCAGCCTGAGATGAGTGCTGCCGAGGTTCTTCAAATCGCACTCGGTTCGATTTCGGCAGGGCAGCATGACCTCATAGTGATTAATTTTGCCAATCCGGACATGGTCGGTCATACAGGATCACTACCGGCTGCTATCGCCGCTGTCGAGACGATTGATGGGTGCGTTGGTGCCTTGGCAGAGGCCGTATTGGAGGCCGGCGGACAGATGCTTGTCACAGCTGATCATGGCAATTGCGAGATAATGTGGGATGAGGCGGCACAGTCCCCACACACTGCGCATACGACAAGCCATGTTCCTGTCATCCATGTTGGTGCGCCTGCCGGCCAAACCCTGTCAGATGGCCGGCTCGCCGACCTGGCGCCTAGTCTTCTCGCCATGCTCAATCTTGGTAAGCCAGCAGCAATGACAGGATCTGCCCTTCAAATTCAGGCAGGTGCGTAAGCGTTGCAAAAAGCAAATTCACCATTACATTAGCTCTACCGCCTTGAAGGTTTTTTGGGAGTCGAATTGAAATGGAAAACTGGACGCAGATCCATCGCGTTCGGCTATGGCATGTGGCGATTTTCTGCGCCACGTTGTTCATGGCTGGGATGCTGATTCCCACACTGACCACCGCGCAGTCCTCGTCAAAGGAAGAAACCTACAGGCAGCTTGGCTTATTCGGTGACATCTTCCAGCGTGTGCGCGAGAGCTATGTCGACGAGATTGAAGATCGTGAGCTAGTCGAAGCTGCCATCACAGGCATGCTGAATTCACTCGACCCGCATTCCACCTTCCTGAACACTGATACCTTTTCCGAAATGCAGGAGCAGACCAAAGGTCGCTTTGGCGGACTTGGCGTTGAAATCACGATGGAAAAGGGCATGGTCAAGGTCGTATCACCAATTGACGACACACCGGCAGCCCGCGCTGGTCTGGAACCAGAAGATTATCTAATCGCCGTTGACGACGTTTCCATCATTGGTCTGCAGCTCTCTGAAGCTGTGGAAAAGCTTCGCGGAGAGGTTGGGTCAGAGGTCACTGTCAAGGTTCAGCGTGGTCAGCTTGAGCCATTCGATGTAACACTTGTCCGTGACTTCATTAAGATTCGTTCTGTGCGATCCGAAATGTTTGATGGGATTGGCTACATCCGGATCACCACATTCTCCGAGCAGACAACACCCGGCCTGATGGACGCTGTTGACGACTTCTTCCGGGAGGAAGGGGACGCTCTGAAGGGTATTGTGCTTGATCTTCGTAATAATCCTGGCGGCCTTCTGACAGAGGCCATTTCGGTAACCGATGCCTTCCTTGAGGAAGGGGAAATCGTCTCGACGCGCGGGCGTGACGCGTCCGGTGGATCGCATGTCTATGCCAAGCCTGGCGATATAGCGCGCGGCCTGCCCATGGTTATTCTGATCAATTCCGGCTCGGCCTCCGCGTCTGAAATCGTGGCGGGAGCGCTCAAGGACCACAAACGCGCGGTCATTCTGGGTACGCGTAGTTTTGGTAAGGGCTCCGTGCAGTCAGTGATACCAATCTCGAATAGTTCTGCCATCCGTCTCACAACGGCCCGTTACTACACGCCGTCTGGCATTTCCATCCAAGCAAAGGGCATTGTCCCGGATATCGAGGTCGAACTTGCCCGCATTGAAGCGGTTAAGGGTGGCATTGTACGCGAAGAAGACCTGCGCGGCGCTCTGGATGGCTCAGGGGATGACGGTGAAAACGCCGGTTCTACAACGCAAGAAGAGGAAGAGACTGCTCCCGTCGATCAATCCAAGATCGATTATCAGCTGGCGCGAGCTCTTGACCTCATTCGCGGCGTTTCGGTATTTGGAGCGCTGAAACCCGCATCATGAGTGCTATTGCTATTCCTTATGAGGACCGGGCCTATCGACCCTGTGTCGGTATCTTTCTGCTGAATGCTGAAGGCAAGCTGTTTGCCGGCCGCCGTATCGACAACCGTGCTGATGCGTGGCAGATGCCGCAGGGCGGTATTGATCATGGTGAGAGCATTGTTGAAGCCTGCCTTCGGGAGATGGGTGAGGAGATTGGCACACAGAAAGCTGAGTTTCTTCAGGAGCACAGTGAGTGGCTATTTTACGATATTCCTGTGCCGTTAGCCGACAAGCTTTGGCATGGGCAATACCGCGGTCAGAAACAGCGATGGGTTGCGCTCCGGTATACCGGCACGGATGCTGACATCAACATCGAGACTGAAGAGCCAGAATTCTGTGAATGGAAGTGGGTTGATCCGCACACACTTGTAGATCTTGCCGTACCCTTCAAGCGCGACGTCTACGTGTCTGTGATGAGTGAGTTTGCGGCGCTCCTCTAAAGCTGAAGGTTAGCACTCTGCCGCGTCTTGCACCAAAAAACCCGGCATTCAAGCCGGGTTTTTGTCGTTATATCTCATTGAAGCTATAGAAATTTACAAAGCCTCAAGCACCGCATTCAGAAAATCCGCCTCTGCACCTGTAGCAGCCTCAGCACGCGACTTAATGTCTTCACGCTTCACAGCGTCGAGGTCCTCGGCACGCTCTGTCAGGATTGTGACAGACTCCCCCGACACATCAGCCAACCCACCGTCAATCATGTAGCGGTTGACCACCTTGCCGCCCTCATGGACTTCTACGACACCGCGCACCAAATCAGACAGAAGCGGCGCATGGCGCGGCATAGCTCCAAAGAAGCCCTCTGCACCCGGCGCAACCACCATGTTGGCGGCCTTCTGCACCATGATGTCAGCTGGGGTCACCAGTTCAAGATGGGTTGTTTCGGCCATGGCCTTTTACTCCCTTAGCTCAGACGAAGTCCGCTGGCGCTGCCTTAGGCAGCGTCCTGCATCAGCTTCTTGCCCTTTTCGATGGCCTCTTCAATCGTGCCGACCATGTAGAAGGCGGCTTCCGGAAGATGGTCATACTCACCGCTGATAATGCCTTCAAAGCCCTTGATGGTGTCTTCCAGACCAACCAGAACGCCTGGTGATCCAGTGAAGACTTCAGCGACATGGAATGGCTGTGAGAGGAAGCGCTGAATCTTACGGGCGCGTGCCACTGTCAGCTTATCCTCTTCAGACAGTTCATCCATACCAAGGATGGCAATAATGTCCTGAAGCGACTTGTACTGCTGCAGCACTTCCTGAACGTTACGGGCGACCTCATAATGATGCTCGCCAACAACGCGCGGATCGAGCATGCGCGACGATGAATCCAGCGGGTCAACCGCAGGGTAGATGCCAAGCTCGGCAATCTGGCGCGACAGAACTGTGGTCGCATCAAGGTGCGCAAAGGATGTCGCAGGCGCCGGGTCAGTCAAGTCATCGGCAGGGACGTAAATCGCCTGAACCGAGGTGATTGAACCCTTGGTTGTGGTTGTGATCCGTTCCTGCAGGGCGCCCATGTCAGTAGCCAGTGTTGGCTGATA
Source organism: Alphaproteobacteria bacterium (assembly GCA_011524735.1). GTDB lineage: Bacteria > Pseudomonadota > Alphaproteobacteria > Puniceispirillales > Puniceispirillaceae > UBA8309. Next base: position 28,959 of record WTJS01000127.1, on the reverse strand, counting down.
ACCCACCGCCGAAGGAATACGGCCGAGAAGCGCGGATACTTCCGAGCCAGCCTGTGTAAAGCGGAAGATGTTGTCGACGAAGAACAGAACGTCCTGACCTTCTTCATCACGGAAATATTCCGCAAGAGTCAGACCGGTAAGGGCCACACGCGAACGGGCGCCTGGAGGCTCATTCATCTGACCGTAAACAAGCGCTGCTTTCGAACCTTCGCCATCGGTCTTGATAACGCCTGATTCGACCATCTCGTGGTACAGATCGTTACCTTCACGGGTCCGCTCACCGACACCGGCGAATACCGAGTAACCACCATGCGCCTTCGCGACGTTGTTGATCAGTTCCATGATCAGAACGGTCTTGCCAACACCGGCACCACCGAACAGACCAATCTTACCGCCTTTTGCGTATGGGGCGAGAAGGTCAACAACCTTAATACCTGTCACCAAAATCTCGGCCTCAGTCGACTGATCGACATATTCTGGAGCCGGGCGGTGAATTGGGTACTGCTTGGCAGATTTGACCGGCTTGCCTTCATCAACTGGCTCGCCAATGACGTTCAGAATACGGCCAAGTGTCTCTGGCCCAACAGGAACGGTGATCGGCGCACCGGTGTCTGTGGCTTCCGCACCGCGAACCAGACCTTCGGTCGAGTCCATCGCAATGGTACGCACAGATGATTCACCAAGGTGCTGAGCAACCTCCAGAACCAGACGCTGTCCGTTATTGTCAACTTCAAGCGCGTTCTGAATGGCCGGAAGATGGCCTTCAAACGCTACATCGACAACCGCGCCGATGACCTGACTGATTTTGCCAATGTTATTCGCCATGTTTTTTACTCCGCGATTTAATTCCAGGTCCGGTTACACCGCTTCGGCGCCGGAAATGATTTCGATCAGTTCTTTGGTGATGGTCGCCTGACGTGTCCGGTTATAGACAAGTGTCAGACGTTCGATCAGGTCACCCGCGTTACGGGTGGCATTATCCATTGCAGTCATTCTGGCAGCCAACTCTGACGCCGATGATTCCAGAAGCGCGCTGTAGATCTGCGTCGAGATGTTGCGCGGCAGCACGGCTGCAAGAAGGGCTTCTTCTTCCGGCTCATACTCGTACGAAACCGACACCTCATCCGCTGGGGCTTCCTCGGCCTCGCCGACTTCAGCAGGAATCAGCTTCTTCAGCGTTACTTCCTGAGAGATGGCTGACTTGAACTTGTTGAAGATGACAGTACAGACGTCAAATTCACCAGCTTCAAAACCGTTGCGAACCGTATCGCCAATCGATGCTGCGTCGGCAAAGGAGACTGACGTACCCTGAATACCTTCGAGGCTCTCCAGATAAGAATCGCCAAGTTCGCGGCGCAACGCATCAGCAGATTTGCGTCCGACCATCAACAGCTTAACGGTCTTACCTTTAGACCGCAGCCGCGCCACTTCATTGCGGGTTTGACGCGTGATGGCACCATTGAAGCCACCACAAAGGCCCCGGTCCGCTGACACAATAATCAGCAGATGTGTCTCATCTTTGCCGTTGCCGACAAGAAGCTGAGGAGCAGAACTTGGCTCTGCCTTGGCAGCGAGCGAGTTGACGATCTGCTGCATGCGATCGGCGTAAGGACGGCCTTTTTCGGCCGCCTCTTGGGCCCGACGCAGCTTGGCCGCCGCAACCATCTTCATGGCTGAGGTGATTTTCTGCGTCGACTTCACGCTATTGATGCGTGTTTTTAGATCCTTCAACGATGGCATGCATCAGACTCCATTAACCAGCGCAACCTACAGACCAGCTTTAGCGGGCTCAGACAAAGCTCTTGGCGAACGCCTCGATACCTGCCTTCAGCTTGGCTTCGGTGTCGTCGGACAACTTCTGCTCATCCCGAATGGTATCCAGCACGTCGTCGGACGCGCTACGAAGATGCTCAAGAAGACCGGCTTCGAAACGGCCGACTGCACTGACTTCGATACCGTCAAGGTAACCCTTCACGCCGGCATAGATGACAGCAACCTGCTCTTCGACTTTCATCGGGCTGTATTGTGGCTGCTTCAGCAGTTCAGTCAGGCGTGCACCACGCTCAAGCAGAGCACGGGTAGATGCATCCATGTCAGAGGCGAACTGGGCAAAGGCAGCCATTTCACGGTACTGCGCGAGCTCGAGCTTCACTGAACCGGCAACCTGCTTCATGGCCTTGATCTGCGCGGCAGAACCAACACGGCTAACCGACAGACCCACATTAACGGCAGGACGGATACCCTTATAGAAGAGCTCGGTTTCCAGGAAGATCTGACCATCAGTGATCGAAATCACATTGGTTGGAATATAAGCCGACACGTCACCAGCCTGAGTTTCAATGACCGGAAGGGCCGTCAGTGAACCTGCACCATTTTCGTCATTCATTTTCGCCGCACGCTCCAGAAGACGGGAGTGCAGATAGAAAACGTCGCCAGGGTATGCTTCACGGCCTGGTGGACGACGAAGCAGAAGGCTCATCTGGCGGTAGGCAACAGCCTGCTTGGACAAATCATCATAGACAACCAGAGCATGCATGCCGTTATCGCGGAAATATTCACCCATGGCACAGGCAGTGTATGGTGCCAGGAACTGCATCGGAGCAGGGTCAGATGCGGTTGCCGCAACAACAATCGAATATTCCAGTGCGCCCTGTTCTTCCAGCGAACGCACAATCTGCGCAACAGTCGAGCGCTTCTGGCCGACGGCAACATAAATACAGAACAGCTTCTTGGCGTCGTCCTTGCCAGCAGCCTCGTTTACAGGCTTCTGGTTGATAAAGGTGTCAACAGCGATAGCTGTCTTACCAGTCTGGCGGTCACCAATGATCAGCTCGCGCTGGCCGCGGCCAACTGGGATCAGGCTGTCGATCGCCTTGAGGCCAGTCTGCATCGGCTCATGAACCGACTTGCGTGGCATAATACCAGGTGCCTTCACCTCAACCCGGGTCCGAGTCACATCCTTCAGCGGCCCCTTGCCGTCGATTGGGTTGCCCAGAGCGTCAACAACGCGGCCAAGAAGGCCCTTGCCAACTGGCGTATCCACGATCGATGCGGTACGGCGAACGACATCGCCCTCTTTAATGTCACGGTCATCACCAAAGATAACGATACCGACATTGTCGCTTTCGAGGTTTAGCGCCATGCCTTTGACGCCGCTTTCGAATTCAACCATCTCACCGGCCTGAACTTCGTCAAGACCGTGAACACGGGCAATACCGTCACCAACAGACAGCACCCGCCCGACCTCAGCGACCTCAGCGTCGCTTCCGAAATTGGCAATCTGTTCCTTCAGGATTGCTGAGATTTCAGCCGCACGAATATCCATCACGCTATACCCTTCATAGCTGTTTCAAGCCGATTAAGTTTTGTTTTGATTGAGGTGTCGATCATCCGTGAGCCAATCCGGACAACCAGTCCGCCAATCAGCGATGGATCAACACGCATGGAAAGTGAAAGCTTATCGCTTCCAGCAAGCTTTGCTACGGCCTGTTCAACACGCGTCTTACGCGCGGCATCAAGCTCGACAGCAGAAATAACCTCGGCCGACACCTCGCCACGACGACGTGCGTGCTCAGCCAGAAATGCAGAAATAAGGCTGGACAGCGCATGGAGGCGTCCGTTCGATGCAACCGTACCGACGAACTGCGTCGTCAGCGGGTCAGCACCACCCTTTTCAAGAATGGCCGTCATGGCCTTTGTCTGATCCGACCAGGAGATTGCTGGGGATCCGACCAGAGTCTTGATCTCGTCATTTGCCGAAGCAAGTTCGGCAAGGCTGGTCAGGTCGGAAACAACTACATCCACCTTGCCAGCTTCCTCGGCGAGTGCGTACAGCGCACCTGCATAGCGACCAGCAAGACCGTTAGCGCTAGAACTCAATGACGTGCCCTCATCAGCAGGAGTTTTGACAGATGGTGTGCAGCATTTCGCCCATGCCGGACCAATGTTTTCACACCGGTGTGCTGGCTATCATACCCGTAATGGAAAAACAAGCGCCAAGGGGTGAAAATGGCACTCCAAGTTGCCATTCCTGCTTCCGCAACCTGTCATATCAGCCTTTGGGGCACCATTACACATGGTAGCGACTGACTACAGGAAATTGTAAGGGTCAATATCAACCTGGAGGCGCACCCCGGACGCAAGGCTGACCCCTTCCAGCCATGAAGTGATAACAGCCTGAAGGTCGACTGTCTTTTCGGCTTGTATCAGTGCCCGTCCACGATATCGGCCGCGCAGAAACCCCAGGGGCGCCATGCTCGGCCCGAAAATGGTGACGCCATGATAATTAGGGCGGGCCGATGCCAGCTGCTGCATGGCCTGAATAAGTCTGGCCTCATCCGGGGCAGACAGCACCAGACCAGCCAGCCTGCCGAAGGGTGGCATAGTGGCAAAGCGTCTGGCGTCAGCCTCACTCTTTAGAAAAGTGTCACGATCACCACCCAAAAGGGCCTGCATTACTGGATTGGTGACATCGACAGTCTGCAACATGGCAAGCCCGGGCCTGTCTTCCCGTCCGGCGCGGCCAGCAACCTGAGCCAGCATCTGAAAACTACGTTCTGCCGCCCTGAGATCACCACCTGCCAGCCCCAAATCAGCATCAACGATTCCCACAAGCGTGAGCTTCGGGAAATGATGTCCCTTGGCGGCCATCTGTGTGCCAACGATAATGTCCACTTCGCCATCCATGACCGACCTGACGAAGCTTTCAGCCCCACCAGGGGTGGCAACTGTATCACTTGAAAATACGGCAAACCTTGCTTCGGGAAACCGCTGCAACACTTCTTCTGCCAGTCGTTCAACGCCGGGGCCACAAGCTTGCATGCTGTCTTTCTCACCACAGGCGGCACAGTCTGTCTGCGGCCGCGCCTCAAACCCGCAATAATGACATTTCAGACGGCCAGCCAACCGGTGGGTTACCATCCAGCTATCGCAGTTCGGACAGGTAACCTTATGACCGCATGCCCCACACAGCGTCAGCGGTGCATAACCACGTCTGTTCAAAAACAGCAGAGACTGCTCTCCTTTTTCCAACCTGTCTGCAATCGCCTCAACCAGTGGCGGTGCCAACCAACGTCCCTTTTCCGGTGGAGTCCGCCGCAAATCAACGGCCCGAATTTCCGGCAGGGTTGCACGTCCGATTCGATGTGGTAGCACAATCCGATGGTAACGAGGCGGATCACCCACCATGCCAGCATTAGCCCAGCTTTCCAGCGACGGTGTCGCCGAGGCCAGAATCACCGGGCAGGCTGAAAGCCGGGCACGCAGCACCGCCATATCACGCGCCTGATAAACAACCTGATCTTCCTGTTTATAAGCATGCTCATGTTCTTCATCGACGATAATCAACCCCAAATTACTAAAGGGCAAAAACAGGGCCGAGCGCGCACCGACGACCACTTTCGCATCGCCAGACAATGCATGACGCCAGGCACGGCGCTTGCGTCCCTCACCTACGTCGGAATGCCATTCGGTCGGCATCACACCAAACCGATTACAGAACCGCTGCTTCCACGCGGCCGACAGTGCAATTTCAGGAAGCAGGATCAACACCTGACGGCCTGCATCCAGCACCCGCTGAACAGTATCGAAATAAACCTCTGTTTTGCCTGACCCGGTGACCCCATCAAGAAGAAAGGGCACAAAACCGTCACCAAGGCGGGCAGACATAGCGGCTGTTGCAGCTTGCTGATCGTCTGACAGCGACGGGCCTGCCAAGGGCTGTGGCACAGGCGGCGGACGGTCATCAGTGACAAAAAGCGCTTCTAAACTTCCTGCCTTTTCCATGCCAGTTACGACCCCAGCACTGACTCCGGCTTCGCGCTGGATGTCCGCAGTGGTCATTGCACCAACAACATTCAGAATGTCAGCAACACGCTGGCGCGCTACGGTAAGTTTTTCTGCATCTGGTAATGGGTCAGGACGACGGTAGAGTTTGCGCTGCGGCGGCATCTGCAGTGCTTTTGGCTGACTGAGAGCCATTTTCACAACACTGCCAATTGGCGCCATGGTCCAGGCTGCGACACGTTCCAGAAAATCGACAAAGGATGGGGTAAGCGCATCAACAGGCGCAACCCCGGTTATAGCTTTCAACGCCTCAGGAGCCACATCGCCCTTTGCCTTACCAAGCACAACCCCGTGCAGCTGACGCGGGCCGAACGGCACAGCAACGATCGTACCCCGCGGCAACTCACCATGGCCATCTGCCGCATAGTCAAAAACCCGGTCCAACGGCACGGCAACCGCCACTTGAACCGCGGAACCGGTTTGCTGGATGTTGGCTGATGGAGGAGTGGCGGTCACGTTCAGGCCCGTTCTGGTTGTATCAATCCAGCCTCATCTGGGCAGGTGGATTTACCACGCGGCATGCGATAGAATTGTCGCGTCGGATCATCCGACATCAACCTACACCGGAGAGCGGATATCTCGACATGAAAATTTTCCTCGACAGCGCCGATATTGGCGAAATTCAGACCTATATCGCCAGCGGCTTCGTGGATGGTGTGACAACCAACCCATCGCTGATCGCTAAGTCAGGCCGTAATATTCTGGATGCCATCTCCGAAATCTGTGAGCTTGTTGACGGCCCGGTTAGCGCTGAGGTTGCGGCAACCGACTTCGAAACGATGCTGGCCGAAGGCAAAAAGCTTGCGGCACTGGCTCCGAACGTCACCGTCAAGGTTCCGTTGACCGAGGATGGGCTTCGCACCTGCCGCGCGCTCAGCGACGCGGGCACGCAGGTCAATGTTACCCTTTGCTTTACGGCAGGTCAGGCACTTCTCGCAGCCAAGGCTGGCGCGACCTTCATCTCGCCCTTTGTTGGCCGTCTTGACGATCTCGGTGCTGACGGCATGGGTCTGATCGAGGAAATCTGCACCATTTATGATCAGTTCGGATTTGATACTGAAGTTCTAGTCGCTTCAGTGCGCAGCACCCAGCATGTTGTCGACGCAGCGATGCTTGGCGCTGATGTCGTCACGCTTCCGCCAAAAATCCTGGGTGCACTGTACAAACACCCGCTGACAGACAAGGGCCTTGCCGCCTTCATCTCCGACTGGGAAGGAACCGGCCAGTCAATCCTGTAACCAGTTAGAACGCTGACATGGCAACAGCACCACATCATGACTCCAGCCGGCAAGCGTGGCTTGGCTGGCTGGAGACAGAGCGTCGTTATGGAGCCAACACGCTTGCCGCCTATGCCGCTGATCTTGAGGACTATGAAGGGTTTCTTGCCCATCAGACCGATGCGGTCTGTGACCTAACCCCAGATAGACGTCTTTTCCGCGGCTGGCTTGCTGAAATGGCAGCACGCAACCTTGCCCGTACAACCATCGCGCGGCGCGTTTCTGCCCTTCGCAGCTTTTACCGATTCTGTGGCCGGACAGGCCGAATGGACGTTGCCGACCTCGCTTGGCTGAAAGCCCCAAAACCCCCGAAATCTGTTCCCAAACCGGTGTCGGAAGAGGAAGCACGCAGCCTCATGGCAGCGATTTTTCGTCGGCGAGGAGAGGAATGGGGCAAGTCACGTGACTTTGCCGTATTGATGCTTCTATATGGCTGTGGATTGCGGGTGTCCGAAGCGTTGAGCCTGCAGCGTCGTGAAGCGCCGCTTGGCGAGTGGCTTCGCATCACCGGAAAGGGCAATAAAATTCGCGAGGTTCCAGTGCTGCCCGCCGTCGCTGAAGCGGTGTCAGCCTATCTGAACGTCTGTCCCTTTGATCCTGGGCCCGATTCGCCCCTGTTTCTCAGCGCTCGCGGTAATGCCTTTGGCCCGCGCGCGGCGCAGAGGCTTGTCGAATCCCTGCGTATGGAACTGAACCTTCCAGAGCATGTGACACCACATGCATTGCGTCATGCCTTTGCGACACATCTACTCGGGAATGGCGCAGATTTGCGTGCCATTCAGGAACTGTTGGGGCACGCCAGCCTGTCGACAACACAGCGTTATACAAGCGTTGACGAGGCCCATCTGCTACGTCTGCACCGCGAAACCCACCCACGTGCCGGCTAAACAGAGCTGTGCCAAGCCTCGCAGCAATTACATGTGAATGGCGCGACCATCTACGGCAAGCGCTGCTTCCTTGACGGCTTCGTTCAACGTCGGATGACCATGGCAGGTGCGGGCGATATCCTCGGACGAGGCACCGAAGGCCATTGCAGTGGCACATTCATGAATGATGGTGCCGGCCTCATGCCCAATGATATGAACGCCAAGCACACGATCCGTACCGGCACAGGCCAGGATCTTCACAAATCCATCCGTGTGCCCGGCTGCCCTGGCACGGCTGTTTGCTGAAAACGGGAAGCTGCCCTTCTTATAAGCAATACCATCTGCCTTCAGGGCTTCTTCGCTTTTTCCAAGCGTGGCTACTTCTGGCGCGGTATAGACGATGCCAGGCACAAGGTCGTAATCCACGTGACCGGCAAGCCCCGCCATCATTTCAACCGCAGCGACACCGTCTTCTTCAGCTTTGTGCGCCAGCATCGGCCCATCAATAACATCGCCAATGGCATAGATGTCTTCAACAGACGTTTCAAAGCGCGAATCCACCTTGATACGACCGCGGTCAGTCATTGCGACACCGGCATCTTCAAGGCCAAGACCTTCAGTCGCCGGATACCGTCCAACTGAAACAAGCGCAATATCTGCTTTGATTGTCTCAGCGTCACCGCCACCGGCAGGCTCCACCGTCAGCGTCACGCCTGTCTTGGTTGCCTTGGCCTGTTTGACCGCTGTCTTCAAACGGAATTTCAGCCCCTGCTTCTTGGCCATTGCCATGAATTTTTTGGCAATCTCGTCATCCATGCCAGGCAGAATGCGCGGCAGGAATTCGATTACCTCAACCTCGGCTCCAAGACGGGCCCAAACCGTGCCAAGTTCAAGTCCGATATAGCCCGCCCCAATCACGACGAGCTTCTTCGGTACAGACCCAAGCGACAAAGCGCCTGTTGAGCTGACAATACGCTGTTCGTCAATTTCAATTCCAGGCAGGCTGGAAGCATGGCTTCCAGTAGCGATCAGGATACGCTCTGCTGCATAGCTGCCAGCATCCGCTCCATCAGTGACGGTCACCTTGCCGGGACCATCAATGCGAGCGGCGCCCTGAAGGCGGGTGACCTTGTTCTTCTTGAACAGGAAATCAATACCACCTGTCAGGGACGACACAATCTCATCCTTGCCAGACATCATCTTAGCGAGATCAAGCTTTACCTTACCAACGTCAATGCCAAGGTCAGCAAGACCACCCCCAGCGGCTTCGGCATAATGCTCTGACGCGTTCAACAATGCCTTTGACGGGATGCAGCCCACATTCAGGCAGGTGCCGCCGAGCGTCGTGCGCTTTTCAACACATGCCACATTCATGCCTAGCTGGGCAGCACGGATCGCGGCCACATAACCACCAGGCCCCGCCCCAATCACGATCAGATCAAACTGGGTCTTGCTCATCATTCATCCCTTTTTCAGGCTGTCACACCAATCCGGCATGGACATATATTTTGCGTCAGACGCCGAGCACCAGACGGCGCGGATCTTCAACAAGTTCCTTGATGCGGGCCAGAAAAGAAACAGCTTCACGGCCATCAATGATTCGGTGGTCATAGGAAAGGGCAAGATACATCATCGGGCGAATCACAACCGCGTCATCAATGACAACGGGGCGCTTTTCGATTTTGTGCATGCCCAGAATACCACTCTGTGGCGGGTTCAGGATTGGGGTCGACATCAGCGATCCGTAAACCCCACCATTTGAAATGGTGAAGCTACCGCCAGCCATATCATCCGGGGTGATCTTGCCATTGCGAGCGCGGTCGCCAAAATCGGCAATCTTGGTCTCAATCGCGGCAAGGCCCATAGCCCCAGCATCACGAACAACCGGCACAACAAGACCCTGCGGCGTCCCAACAGCGACACCGATATTGTAGTAGTTCTTGTAAATAATGTCGGTTCCATCGATTTCGGCATTCACTGCTGGGAATTCCTGCAGGGCTTTGACCGAAGCCAGAACAAACATGCCCATAAAGCCAAGCCGGGTTCCATGAGCGGCTTCAAATTCCTGACGGTAATCCGAGCGCAATGTCATCAGGGCCGACATATCCACCTCATTGAAGGTGGTCAGCATGGCGGCCGTGTTCTGCGCCGACTTCAGACGTGTGGCAATCACCTGACGCAGCTTCGACATTGGCACGCGCTCCTCGCGTGCGGCGTCTTCCGCGCGAGGGGTCTGGCGCGGTGCGGCTGAAGCCGCTGCCGGTGCCGCAGCTGGTGCCGTTGACTGGCTGGATGAACCACCCTTCATATGCGCCAGAACATCCGCCTTCGTCAGGCGGCCATCAACACCAGTGCCACGAATGGCCGCTGGGTTCAGATTGTTTTCTTCCACCAGGCGACGCACTGCCGGAGACAGAGGCAAGTCCGAGGAGGCTGCAGCCACTGGTGCAGCCGCCGGTGCGGGTGCTGATGCAGGGGTGGGCGCAGGCGCCGCTTCAACCTTGGCGGCAGCCGCTGGCGAAGATGCCGCAGCTGCGCCCTCATTCAGCATGCCCAGAACCGCGCCGACTTCCACATTCGCGCCTTCGGCGGCGATGATCTCTCCCATTGTGCCAGCTGCAGGAGCCGGCACCTCAAGCGTGACCTTGTCTGTCTCCAGCTCGACAACAGGTTCGTCAGCCGCTACCGCGTCCCCGGTTGACTTCATCCAGCGGGCAACGGTTGCATCCGCCACTGACTCACCAAGAGTTGGCACTGTAATTTCGATCGCCATTCTAATCTGGCCTCCTTGCCAAACTGCGGCTGCCAGCCGCGAATTCCCTGCGGACGGATCCGCCTATTCACTAACCCCATGACCAAGTGCCGCCGCGACAAGTGCTGCCTGCTCACGGTTATGCCGGGCAAGTGACCCAGTTGCCGGTGACGCTGCGGCGTCACGTCCGGCATATGCCAACCTGGCCTGCTTCATACCAGCCTCCTGCATCGACTCTTCGATAAAGTCGCGCACAAAGGTCCAGCTTCCCATGTTCTTTGGTTCTTCCTGGCACCACACAACAGTGGCATCAGGCGTCAGCGCCAGCGTTTCTGTCAGCGCCTTGCTTGGGAACGGATAGAGCTGCTCCAGACGCAGGATTTCGGTATCCCATTCTTCACGCGAATCACGCTCAGCAGCTAGATCGTAATAGACTTTGCCACTGCACATCACCAGACGCTTGGCCTTACCTGACTTTACGTTGGTATCACGCTCATCCAGAAGGCGATGGAAGGTGGTTCCCGGCCCCATATCGGCGAGCTTGGAAATACAGGCCTTGTGCCGGAGCAGCGATTTAGGGGTCATGATTACCAGTGGCTTGCGGAAGTCACGTCGCAGCTGACGACGAAGCACATGGAAATAATTCGCTGGAGTCGTGCAATTCACCACCTGCATATTATCCTCAGCACAGAGCTGAAGATACCGTTCCAGACGCGCTGAAGAATGCTCAGGCCCCTGCCCCTCATATCCATGCGGCAAAAGCAGCACCAATGCATTCATCCGCAGCCATTTGGATTCGCCAGATGAAATGAACTGGTCAATCACCACCTGGGCGCCGTTGGCAAAATCACCAAACTGTGCTTCCCACATGACCAGAGCATTTGGCTCGGCCATCGAAAATCCATATTCAAAGCCCATCACCGACGCTTCTGAGAGCGGGGAATCGATAACTTCGAACATCGCCTGATCTTCAGACAGATGCGCAAGCGGGGCGTACCTTTCTTCGGTAGCCTGATCGACAAGCACGGCATGTCGCTGGCTGAATGTTCCACGACAGGAGTCCTGGCCAGACAGGCGAACTGGATCGCCCTCCAGAAGCAGTGATCCAAACGCCAGATGCTCGGCAGTTGCCCAATCCAGTCCCTCGCCTTCGCTGATGCGCTTAGCCCGCGTATCAATGATGCGTGAAAGCTTGCTGTTGAGCGTCATATGCTCGGGCACAGTGGTCATCGACTCACCAATCTGGCGCAAGGTGTCCAGATCAACAGCCGTATCACCGCGGCGTTCAACACCGTGCGCGGCGCGCATGCCGGACCAGCTTCCCTCCAGCCAGTCGGCCTTGTTCGGACGATAATTGGTTCCCGCCTCAAACTCAGTATCCAGATAGGCAATGCGGTCATCGACAACCTTCTGGGCTGTTTCAGCATCCAGAATGCCCTCGGCAACAAGCTTGTCAGCATAGATCGTGCGGGTCGTGCGATGTTTGGAAATAGTCTTATACATCAAAGGCTGGGTGAACATCGGTTCATCGCCTTCATTGTGACCAAACCGCCGATAGCAGAACATATCAATGACAACATCGATACCGAATGCCTGCCGGAATTCGATAGCAATGCGCGCGGCATGTACAACCGCTTCCGGATCATCTCCATTTACATGGAAGATTGGTGCCATCACCATCTTGGCCACATCCGTTGGATAGGGCGAAGACCGCGAATAATGCGGGCTTGTGGTAAAGCCAATCTGATTGTTCACGATGATATGGATGGTGCCGCCAGTGCGATAGCCGCGGAGCGCGGAGAAGGCGAAGGTCTCAGCCACGACGCCCTGACCTGCAAAGGCCGCATCACCATGTACAAGGATGCCAACCACCCCAGTGCGATCACCATCTTTATGTTGTTCCTGCTTGGCACGAACACGGCCAATCACGACTGGATCGACGATTTCAAGATGCGAAGGGTTCGGCGCCAGGCTGAGATGGACGTTCTTACCGTCAAATTCACGATCTGACGACGCACCCATGTGATATTTCACGTCACCCGAACCACCAGCATTTTCCGGGTTTGCCGGGTTGCCAAGGAATTCCGAGATGATTGCGCGGAACGGCTTGCTGAACACATTATGCAGCACGTTAAGACGGCCCCGGTGAGCCATGCCAACAACGATTTCCTTGACGCCCAGCTGGGTACCACGCTTCAGAATTTGTTCGATCGCCGGGATCATCGCCTCGGCACCGTCCATACCGAATCGTTTGGTACCGGTATATTTTTTGTGCAGATATTTTTCGAATTCTTCAGCATCGACAAGGCGCTCATAAATCGCCTTCTTGCCGCGCTTGGTAAAGTCAGTGCGGTTGCCAATGGCCTCGATGCGTTCCTGTATCCAGGCCTTCTGAGCCGGATCCTGAATATGCATGAATTCCACACCGATGGTGCCGCAATAGGTCTTGCGCAAGAGATCTACAATCTCGCGCAGTGTCGCCGTTTCCAGCCCAAGGACATAATTAATGAAAATGGGACGATCCCAATCTTCAGCCGTAAACCCATAGGTGGCTGGATCAAGCTCAGGGTGAAGCGGCTTATTTTCAAGTGCCAGCGGGTCAAGATCGGCAAGAAGATGCCCCCGGATCCGATACGCCCGGATCAGCATCACCGCCCGCAGAGAGTCCAGCGTCGCTGCCCGCATGTCGGTGGCATTCATTACCCGTCCGGCTGCATGGCCAGCGGCAACTGCATTCACGGATTCCGCCGGATCGGTCGCGCCAACAATGCGGCTTTCACTTCGCGCCCAGCTTGGGCCAGCATCTATCTCAGGGGATGTTTCACCGAGAGCATTCAACTGTTCGAAATAAGCTGCCCAACGCTTGTCCACCGCTGATGGGTCCCGCCGCCAGGCAGCATTCATTTCTGCGATGAAAGTGGCATTTGCCGCTGACAGGAAGGTAAGATCGAAATCCATTCCAGCGCCGCTGTCTCTATCAACCTGACCTGACTGCGCTGGAGGTTGCGCCGCATCATCCATGTTAAAAGCACCTGTTCATTTGTTATGTCGACCAGTCTAGGGCTTCGCGCCTGAGATTCAAGCCGTCAACACCGTTAGCTTGCGCGCGCAATCGCCCGTGTCACAGCATTGCCAATGTCGGCAGGCGACTCAGCCATTTCAAAACCAGCCGCTTCCATGGCACCGATCTTGTCAGTTGCCGCGCCGCTACCACCACTGACAATCGCGCCAGCATGTCCCATGCGGCGGCCTGGAGGCGCAGTCTGACCAGCGATGAAGCCCGCAATCGGCTTCTGGTTGGGCTGCGCAGCATAGAAAGCTGCCGCCTCTTCCTCAGCTGACCCACCGATCTCGCCAATCATCACAATGGCTTCGGTCTGGTCATCAGCAAGGAACATTTCCAGGCAGTCGATGAAGTTGGTGCCATTGACCGGGTCACCACCAATACCAATACAGGTCGACTGGCCGAGGCCAGCTGCCGATGTCTGGGCAACAGCTTCATAGGTCAGCGTTCCGGACCGCGACACGATCCCGATCTTGCCAGGATTGTGAATATGGCCTGGCATGATGCCGATCTTGCATTCACCCGGGGTAATGATACCCGGACAATTTGGACCGATCAGGCGGCTGTTGCTCGCATCAAGCGCGCGCTTCACCCTGACCATGTCGAGGACAGGGATCCCTTCGGTGATGCAAATGATCAGCGGCATCCCAGCATCGATCGCCTCAAGGATTGAGTCTGCAGCAAATGGCGGCGGCACATAGATCACCGACGCATTGGCCTCGGTCTCGGCCATGGCTTCGACAACCGAATTGAAGACCGGCAGATCAAGGTGCGTCTGACCGCCCTTGCCTGGGGTCACGCCCCCAACCATGTTGGTGCCATAGGCGATCGCCTGTTCAGAATGGAACGTGCCCTGCGAGCCGGTGAAGCCCTGGCAGATCACGCGTGTCTGGCTGTTCACAAGTACTGACATAACTTTTCCCCCGTTACGCAGTGGCGGCGACGATTTTCGTCGCTGCGTCTGCCAGATTGTCTGCTGGAATGATATCAAGGCCGCTATCAGCCATGATCTGCTTGCCTTCCTCGACGTTCGTACCTTCCAGACGCACCACCAGCGGCTTATCCAGCCCCAGAGTGCGTGCAGCACTGACCACACCTTCAGCGATGATGTCACACCGCATGATGCCGCCAAAAATATTGACCAGAATACCCTTCACATTTTCATCCGACAGGATGATCTTGAAGGCCTCAGTCACACGCTCGGTGGTGGCGCTGCCACCAACATCAAGGAAGTTGGCAGGTGAACCGCCACGAAGTTGGATAATATCCATAGTGGCCATCGCCAGACCGGCACCATTCACCATGCAGCCGATATTGCCATCAAGCTTGATATAGTTCAGTTCAAACTCGCTGGCCCGTACTTCTGCTGGATCTTCTTCATCAAGATCTCGCAGAGCCAGAACATCGGGATGACGATACAAGGCATTGTCGTCAAAGCTCATCTTGGCGTCGAGAGCGAGGAGATCACCAGCACCAGTCACAACCAAAGGGTTGATTTCTACAAGGCTGGCATCAAGGCTGGAGAACGCATCGAACAGCCCGGCAAGGAATTTAGGAAGCTGCTTGGCGGTCGCCCCGCTCAGCCCCATGACCCCAGCGATGCGGCGGCAGTGATGCCCCTGAAGCCCAGTGGCAGGATCGATGCTGACAGACAGAATCTTGTCAGGCTGCGATTCCGCAACCTCTTCGATATCCATGCCACCTTCACTTGACGCGATGATGGTGATCCGGCTTGTCGCGCGATCGACAAGCAGCGACAGATACAGCTCATCAGCAATATCACAGCCTTCTTCAATATAGAGGCGCTTGACCTCGCGGCCCTGTGGGCCTGTCTGGTGAGTAACAAGGGTCTTGCCAAGAAGCTCGGTAGCAACCTCGCGCACCTCATCAACAGATTTGACGACTTTAACGCCGCCAGCCTTGCCGCGGCCACCGGCATGGATCTGCGCCTTGACAACATAGACTGGGCCGCCTAGGGCCTCAGCACCAGCAACAGCTTCGTCAACAGAGAAGGCAGGCTTACCCTGCGGCACGGATACACCATATCCTGCCAGCAGGCCCTTGGCCTGATGCTCATGAATATTCATTATTCACCCCCACAGATGCAGGCACCCGCCTGCGCTACACATTACCCAAGCGAGTCGACAACATCATTCAGCGCGCGGACAGCGCCAACCGAATGATCGAACATCGCTTTTTCTTCTTCATTCAGCGCAATTTCAACAACGCGCTCGACGCCGCCGGCACCAAGAACCACTGGCACACCAACATAAAGACCATCCAGACCATAAGCGCCATCCACATAGGCAGCACATGGCAGCACACGTTTTTTGTCGTGCAAATAGGCTTCAGCCATTTCAATAGCGGATGAGGCCGGCGCGTAGAAAGCGGACCCCGTCTTCAGAAGACCAACAATCTCAGCACCACCGTCACGGGTACGCTGCACAATCTCAGCGATCTTCTCTTCAGATGACCAGCCCATCGCAATCAGGTCTGGAACTGGAATACCTGCCACAGCTGAATAGCGTACGAGCGGCACCATGGTATCGCCATGACCCCCCAGAACGAACGCCGTAACGTCTTCAACTGATACGTTGAACTCTTCAGCCAGGAAATAACGGAAGCGCGCGGAGTCCAGAACACCCGCCATGCCGACGACACGGCTTGTTGGCAGGCCCGATGCGCGCTGCAATACACCAACCATCACGTCCAGAGGATTTGTGATACAGATGACAAAGGCATCCGGGCAATTATCCCGAATACCGGCACCAACCTGGTTCATGACATTGGTATTGATCCCGATCAGATCATCGCGGCTCATCCCGGGCTTGCGAGCAACACCAGCGGTCACAATGACAACATCGCTACCAGCAAGCGCACTGTAGTCGTTTGCGCCGATCACGTTGGAGTTAAATCCTTCGATCGGACTTGCTTGCGCGATATCCAGGGCCTTGCCCTGCGGCATACCTTCGGCAATGTCAAACAGTGTCACATCACCAAGCTGTTTCAATCCAGCAAGAAGGGCAAGGGTGCCACCGATATTGCCAGCACCAACGAGAGAGATTTTATTCCGAGCCATGAATTTGTGCTCCTGAGCGGGAGGCGGAAAGCAAGTTGCGCTGAACCGTCGACAGGATCAGCGAAGATTTGCGCAGGGTGTAGCGAATAATGCCTGTCTAAACAAGCAGAATTCCCCAATTTTGAGCATGGTTAGACGAAAATTTGTCGGTTTGAGGCTAGGTCACACGGCGGGTCATTTCACCAAGCCGAGAACAGGTGCGATCAAATTCAAATTTGAAATGATATCCATCATAGAGATCTTCGATGGGAGCCGCTGACGAGGCGATCACAAACCTTTGCCTGTCATAGAGCGCATCAATCAACCACATGAACCGTCGTGCTGACGCCTCTGCAGTATCATCGAACATAGGCACATGATCGATGAAAAGACCGGCAAAACGACTCGCAATCGCCAAATAGTCACGCGCCGCAAGTGGCGTCTCACACAGGGCAGCAAAGCCAACACGGGCCACGTCGCCAGCCACAGCATCGAACTGAATTTCGCGACCAGCAACACGAATGACTTCCGATGTCACCTCTCCAGAAGAGGTCAACCGTGCAAACGCGGCATCAAGCGCCGCTGTCGCATGCGCGTCGTCCGGTACATACCATGCTGGCAAATCTGCCAGCATCGACGCGCGCCAGTCCTGTCCGTCACTGATTGCAAAAATCTGACAGCGTGTTTTCAACAGCTCGATAAAGGGCAGAAATCTGTCGCGGTGCAGGCCGTTCTTATAGAGATCATCGGGGTGCCTATTGGATGTCGCTATCACGGTTACATCGCGCACGAACAGGGCAGTGAACAGCCGCGCCAAAATCATCGCATCCGCAATGTCACGGACTTCCATTTCGTCAAAACACATGACCCTGCCGCGAGCTGCCAGCGAATCTGCAGCGGCTTCAATCGGGTCAGCGCTGCCCTTCTCCCGCGCTGCATGGATCAGGTCCTGTGCCATCACCATAAAATCATGGAAGTGCAAACGGAATGTACTGTCACGCTGTCCACTGGATAGAAGCTGCTGATGAAACATGTCCATCAGCATGGTCTTACCCCGTCCGACGCCACCGTGGATATACATCCCCCGCGCTGCCGACACAGGCTGTCTTGCAGTCAGACGGGAAAACCAGCTGCGTTGCGGTCGTGTCGCAAGCGTTTCCAGGCAGGCATCCAAAGCCGTCGCAACAGCCATCTGGCCAGCATCGGCAGACAGCTCAGCTGCGTCAATTCTCGCATTCAGGGCAGCACACACACCCGCTTCAGGCTTAGATGAAAAATTGGCCATGTCTGTTTTTACCAGGCACCCTGAGACAACGCCGCAAACCTAACGTGACGAGCATCCAAGCACCAGAGCGTCTCGGCAAGGATCTGTGATCAGCCGGACGGTCAGCCCCCTGGATTAGCGGGCTGCGATCTCGCTCTTAATGCTGGCGATAGCCTTGCCAGGGTTCAGTCCCTTTGGACATGTCTTGGCGCAGTTCATGATGGTATGGCAGCGATACAGTGCAAAACTGTCATCCAGCGCATCAAGACGCTCGCTGGTGTTGTCATCGCGGCTGTCTGCCACCCAACGGTAGGCCTGAAGCAGAACAGCTGGCCCCAGATACTCATCTGAATTCCACCAATAGCTTGGGCAGGCCGTGGAACAGCTGAAGCACAGAACACATTCCCAAAGGCCGTCGAGCTTTTCACGCTCTTCAGGGGACTGCCGACGCTCTTCACCTTCCGGAGCGTCCTTGTCAGCTTTCAACCATGGCTCAATCGATGCCAGCTGGCGATAGGCATTACTGAGATCAGGCACCAGATCCTTAACCACCGGCATATGCGGCAGCGGAAAAATTTTCACATCACCTTTGACGTCATCGATACTCTTCAGACAGGCCAAAGTGTTGGTGCCGTCAATGTTCATCGAGCAGGAGCCGCAAATTCCCTCGCGACAGGAACGGCGGAAGGTCAGGCTGCTATCCTGTTCGCTCTTGATCTTGATCAGCGCGTCCAGAACCATCGGTCCGCAATCATCCAGATCAACATCGAAGCTGTCGATGCGCGGATTGGCATCATCATCAGGCGACCAGCGGTAGATTTTGAATGTACGGACATTCGACGCACCATCCTGAGCCGGATAGTGGTCACCGCCGGAAATCTTGGAATTGGCAGGCAGAGTGAATTCAGCCATGGGATTGATGCCCCCCCTAAAAATACAGCCGTCAGTAAACGCGTGGTGCCGGTGGAATTGGCGCCACATCATTGCTGAGCGTGTTCATCACCACGCCGCGGTAATCGAGCTTTGACTTGTTATTTTCGTCAAGCCACATCACGGTGTGCTTCATCCAGTTCTCATCATCACGCTCAGGCCAATCCTCATGCGCGTGCGCACCGCGTGATTCCTGACGCTGGTCGGCGGATCGGATCGTTACAAGCGCCTGACCCATCAGATTTTCCAACTCAAGCGCTTCGACAAGGTCAGTGTTCCAGATCAGTGATTTGTCTTTGACCCCAATGTCACCCATCTGCGCTGCAACTTTGTCCATGGTCGCGACGCCATCGCTCAGTGATTCTGACGAACGGAAAACAGCCGCATGGCGCTGCATAGCCTGCTGCATTTCGAGGCGAATGCCGGCAGCTCCCGCCTCACCGCTGGCGTGGCGCATACGGTCAAAGCGTTCCAACGCCTTGTCGGTTGCCGCCTGTGGTGCGCTACGCGCTGGGCCTCCCGGGGTGCATGTCTCGGCAGCGCGATGTGCAGCAGCGCGTCCAAACACAACGATGTCCAGCAGTGAATTGGTGCCAAGACGGTTCGCACCATGCACCGACACACAGGCTGCTTCGCCAATGGCCATCAGGCCAGGGACAGTGGAGTTTTCATTGCCATTGGCAGCCGAAATCACTTCGCCATGATAGTTAGTGGGAATGCCACCCATATTGTAATGCACTGTTGGCAGCACTGGGATCGGCTCACGGGTCACATCTACGCCGCAGAAAATACGCGCTGTTTCGGTGATCCCCGGCAGACGCTGATGCAGCGTATCAGCATCAATATGCTCAAGATGCAGCATGATGTGATCCTTGTTGGGGCCAACACCACGTCCTTCGTTGATTTCGATGGTCATGGCGCGGCTGACAACATCTCGGCTTGCCAGATCCTTGGCGGTGGGAGCGAAGCGCTCCATGAAACGCTCGCCTTCAGAATTGGTAAGATATCCACCTTCCCCGCGTGCGCCTTCAGTAATCAGAACACCGGCACCATAAACGCCAGTCGGGTGGAACTGAACAAACTCCATATCCTGCAGCGGCAGACCAGCACGAAGCGCCATGGCGTTGCCGTCACCAGTACAAGTGTGCGCCGACGTGCAGGAGAAATAAACGCGGCCATATCCGCCTGTTGCCAGCACCGTCTGCTGACCCCAGAAGCGATGCAGCGTGCCATCTTCCATACACAGGGCAATGATACCGGCGCATTCACCATCATCTGTCATCAGCAGATCGAGGGCAAAATATTCAATGTGAAAATGGGCCTGATGCTTCAGGCACTGCTGATACAGCGTATGCAGAATGGCATGGCCTGTACGGTCGGCAGCCGCGCAAGCGCGCCGCGCCATTGACTTGCCATAGTCCAGCGTATGGCCACCAAATGGACGCTGGTAGATCTTGCCTTCTTCGGTACGTGAAAACGGCACACCATAATTTTCCAGCTCAATGACGGACGGAATAGCATTACGGCACATATATTCAATTGCATCCTGATCGCCCAGCCAGTCGGACCCCTTCACGGTGTCATACATGTGGTATTGCCAGTTGTCGCCTTCGCCCATGTTATTAAGCGCAGCGCCAATGCCGCCCTGAGCAGCCACGGTATGTGAGCGGGTTGGAAACACCTTGGTGATACAGGCTGTTTTCAGGCCGGATGCTGCCATGCCAAGTGTGGCGCGAAGACCCGCCCCTCCAGCGCCAACAACCACAACGTCGTAATGATGATCGGTAATTTCATAAGCCGACATAAGTCTGCCTTTCCAACAAATATCATCTGCCATCACAGTCTCAGTGCCTGTGTGGCTGTTTACACTCAACCCAACGCTAGAGCGCGATTTTTGCCATCGCCCACAATGATGCCAATGCAATCAGACTCATGGCGGCCCGCATGACAACAAGAGCCGCCTTACGTCCGCCTGAGATGGTGATGTAATCCTCAATCACAACCTCGAGACCCATTGTCCCATGCCAAAGACCAATGACCAGAAGCACTGTCAGCGCCATTGCATTTGCAGGCGCCCCAACAAATTCCATCGCTGCGCCATGGTCCATGCCACCAATCATTGCAAGCGTTACGACAAAATACGCCATCAGAGCCAGCACAGCGACTGCACTGAAACGTTGCCATCGCCAGTGACCTACACCCGAGATCCGGCGACGATAGGAAATGCCTGCAGGATATTCAGCCATGATCCAGCTCCCTACATCCAAACTGCAGACCACAGGGCCGCAGTCAGGATCATGGTGGCAAGAAGAACCGCACGGCCTGTGCGATATACCTGTGGGATTGTCAAACCAAACCCAAGATCCCACGAAATATGCCTGACACCATTGAGAGCATGGTAGATCAGCGCGGCAGAGTAGCCGAATAGGACAAATTGCCCCAACGGATGCGCCAAAAGCGACGCCGTCAGCGCGTAAGCATCAGCACCAAGCGCCAGGGAAATAATCCACGCTGCCAGAACGATTGTTCCGGTCGTCAGAGCGACGCCGGTGGCGCGATGAGCAATGGACATCATGGAGGTCAGCTGCGGGCGATATACCTGCAGATGCGGTGACAACGGGCGATCCTGCGCCATCACGAACTTCCTTATTTTGTTTGGCACCTATGGCGCGGAATGTAAGGCGGCAGCAAGGGTTTAGTCAATCTGAAAGGTCGGAAAGATAGTACCATCTCGCACAGCTGGCCAGAATGGGGTTGCCTCATAACCCCATTTTCAGAGACAAGATCAAATCATGAAAACCATTCTCTCCATTCAGTCAGCCGTCACCGCCGGGTTTGTCGGAAACAGTGTCGCCGGACCCGTACTGACAGCGCTGGGTCATCACCCGATGATGATTGATACCGTCCAGCTGGCAGCTCACCTGGGATATGGCAAACGAGCTGGCGGGGCGATTCCGGCGCCAATTATCAACGATGTCTTGTGCGAGCTATCCACGTTAATCGCCCCAGCACATATCGACAGCGTGATCACCGGATATCTTGGGCATGCAGACCAGATTGATCCCATCACAACTTTCCTTGATGAATGGGAAAAGCAGGAAGACAGCCTGTATATTTTGGATCCGGTACTCGGGGATGGTGGGCGTCTATATGTCACGCCAGAACTGGCGGATGGCCTTGTCAGTGATCTGCTTCCAAAGGCAGACATCATCACACCGAATCAGTTTGAGCTGTTCTATCTTGCCAACCATGAGCAGCCAGACGGTGGCGCGTCTGACAGCAGCGCACATCAGACCGCACAGCTATTGATTGACCAACATGGCTTGCAGGCTGTGATTGCCACTGGGGTAGTCACAGCATCAGGGGTTGGTGATCTGCTCGTGACGCGTGAAGGCGGCACCGACTGGCACCCTGCTCAAGCTGGCGCCAGAAATGTAGCGGGAGGCGGTGACTTGCTGACAGCTCTGCTTGCCGGTCACCTTACCTCAGGACAGGATATTCATTCAGCCTTCCAGACGGCATGCCATCAGGCACAGACCATCCTGGCGGCAAGCCCAACCAGCCGCGATCTTGCCCTTCTGGAAAGCCTATCAGTCATTTGCCCCTGACAGCACCGGCCAGACGGCGCAGGGCTTAACGCCCAGACATACCGCGGGCGGCAACCAGTTCGGCAATCTGGACCGAGTTCAGCGCCGCGCCCTTGCGCAGGTTATCCGATACACACCAGAAAACGAGCCCGTTCTCTACGGATGGATCTGACCGCAGACGGCTGATGAAAACAGCATCCTCACCGGCACATTCATGCGGCGTCACATAGCCTTCATTTGCCCGATGATCGATCACGGTCACCCCAGGTGCATTACGTAGAAGATCGCGTGCTGCATTTTCATCAATCGGCTTGTCAGTCTCGATGAAAACCGCCTCGCTATGCCCGATGAAAACCGGGATGCGGACACAATGCGCCACCAGATCAATGGCAGGGTCGAGAATTTTCTTCGTCTCGACGGTCATTTTCCACTCTTCCTTGGTGAAACCGTCATCCATGAAGACATCGATATGCGGAATAGCATTAAAGGCAATCTGCTTGGTGAACTGTTCAGGCCGCGCAGGTTCATTTACATAAATCCCACGTGTCTGATTAAACAATTCGTCCATGCCACCCTTACCGGCTCCTGAAACTGCCTGATAGGTCGACACCACAACTCTCTTGACGCCATAGGCATCGTGAAGCGGCTTCAGCGCAACAACAAGCTGCGCGGTTGAACAGTTTGGATTGGCAATGATGTTTCGGCCGCCATTTGCAGGCAGAGCGCCATCCACGGCATCGGCGTTCACTTCCGGGACGATCAACGGGACATCAGCATCCATGCGGAAGGCAGAGGAATTATCGATGACGATACAGCCTGCCTCACCAGCGCGGGGGGCCACGTCCTTGGAGGTCGCACCTCCCGCAGAGAACAATGCGATGTCAACTTCCGAGAAATCAAACTTATCGAGCGAGGAAACGGTTAGTACCTCATCCTCGCCGAACGATACTTCCCGTCCAGCCGAGCGTGCTGACGCCACCGCATGCACTTTGTCAGCCGGAAAATTCCGCTCAGCCAATGTCTGCAGCATTTCACGTCCAACGGCGCCTGTTGCGCCGACTACAGCAACTCTATATCCCATTTTATCCTCTGTTCATCCGACCTATCCGCAGCGGCCTCATCACCTTCCGCCGGCGCAAAGATATTTCGGTATCGTCACATGGTCTGACTAGCGCGCCAGACGATCCATTTCGTCAATCACAGCCTTGGTCATGCCTTCAGTGCCAGTCTGTGTACAGCCAGGAGCCATGATGTCGCCAGTCCGCGTTGTCTTCAGCGCCGCATCAACGGCTGCTTCGAGAAGGTCGGCCTCGGCACCCTGGTCAAAGCTGTAACGCAGCAGCATTGCAAAACTCTGGAACTGTGCCAGCGGATTGGCGATACCCTGACCTGCGATATCTGGAGCAGATCCGTGGACTGGCTCATACATTGCCTTTGGCAGGCCAGTTTCCGGGTCGGGCGCGCCAAGCGATGCCGATGGAAGCATGCCAAGCGAACCAGTTAACATCGCAGCACAATCGGATAGGATGTCCCCGAACAGGTTGTCGGTATAGATCACGTCAAATTGCTTAGGTGCACGGACAAGCTGCATCGCGCCGTTGTCTGCGTACATGTGGGATAGTTCGACTTCTGGGTAGTCTTTGCTGACTTCGGTCACGACGTCACG
>WTJS01000127.1:0-4641 GCA_011524735.1 Alphaproteobacteria bacterium | reverse complement strand
GTTATCAGTAACAATGACGTCAAATTGGTTGGGATTGCGAACAAGCTGCATCGCGCAATTATCTGCATACATATGACCAAGCTCAACGCCGTCGCCTTCAGCAGCATGAAGCGCGGTCATTACTTCGCGCCAGAGAATGCCTGAATGCATGACATTGGCTTTTTCAACCGAAGTCAGCTTGCCATTCCGCTTGCGGGCCAGATCCATGCCGACACGGCCAATGCGCTCAATTTCCGGAGTGGTGTAAGCGTTGGTGTCATAGCCGCGCCTGACACCATCACCCAGATCATCGATACCGCGCGGCTCGGCAAAATACGACCCACCGCACAGTTCGCGCAGGATCATGATATCCAGGCCCGACACGATTTCCGGCTTCAGAGTCGATGAATCGACCAGTGACGGAAACACAACTGCTGGGCGCAGATTGGCAAACAGATCCATTTCCTTGCGAAGCGCAAGAAGCCCGCGCTCAGGCTTCAGCTCAAATGCCAGATCGTCATATTGTGGGCCACCGACGGCGCCAAACAGAACAGCGTCAGCCGCAATCGAGTCAGCCAGTGTCTCATCAGTTAAAGGCACACCATGCGCATCATAGGCTGCACCGCCGACAAGACCTTCCTGCATGTCGAAGCTAAGCGAGCGATGTTTGGCCAGCCAGTCGATGATCTTCATGTTGGCCTGCATGATTTCGGTTCCAATACCGTCGCCAGGCAGCACCATGATCTTGCGGTTTGACGCCATGATGGAATGTCCTCTTTTGATGAAGCGGCCCGCCTGAACTGGACGGGCCCGTTATCGTATAATGCGGTCTAGAGCCAGGGTTGGCTCTCAGCGCGCTTTGCCTCAAAGCTGTCGATGGAATCGCCCTTTTCCATGGTGAGGCCGATGTCGTCCAGCCCCTCAAGAAGACATTTCTTGCGGAATGGATCAATTTCGAAGCTGATCTCAACGCCATTCGGACGGCGAATCTTTTGTTCGACCAGATCAATCGACAACTCTGGATTTTCCACGTCCTGCGCGTCCGCCATTAGCGCATCACGCTCATCTGCAGATACCGTGATTGGCAAAATGCCGTTCTTGAAGCAGTTATTGTAGAAAATATCGGCAAAGCTTGTCGAAATCACGCAACGGATCCCAAAATCAAGAAGGGCCCATGGGGCGTGTTCGCGACTTGACCCGCAGCCGAAATTATCACCTGCCACAATGATCTGTGAGGCACGATAAGGCTCACGATTCAGGACGAAATCGGGAATTTCGGCACCATCCTTGGTGAATCGCATCTCGTCAAACAAATTGGCCCCAAGACCCGAACGCTTGATCGTCTTCAGGAACTGTTTCGGGATGATCATATCTGTATCGATATTCAGAATATTCAGCGGTGCGGCGGTGCCGGTCAGCTTGTCAAATTTCTGCATCTTTCACTCTCCCCCGGCTCAGTTCTGCAGATCGCGAATATCGGTCAGATATCCGGTCAATGCAGCTGCCGTTGCCATTTCAGGACTAACAAGATGAGTGCGACCACCACGACCCTGACGACCTTCAAAGTTACGGTTCGAAGTTGAAGCACACCGCTCACCCTCGGTCAGCTTGTCAGCGTTCATGGCCAGACACATGGAACATCCAGGTTCACGCCATTCAAAACCAGCTGCAGTGAAGACTTTGTCCAGCCCTTCAGCCTCGGCCTGCTCCTTAACCAGTCCAGACCCCGGCACGACCATGGCCCGGATTCCCTCAGCCACTTTGCGGCCCTCGGCAACACCAGCGGCTGCCCGTAGATCTTCAATCCGGCTGTTGGTGCAGGAACCAATGAAGACGGTGTCAATCTTCACATCGGTGAGTTTCTGACCAGGGGTCAGGCCCATATAGTCAATGGCCCGCTGGATCTTGGCGCGCTTCAGCTCGTCCTTTTCCTTGTCTGGATCCGGAACCTGGCTGGTGATTGCCAGCGCGTCCTCGGGCGATGTACCCCAGGTCACGGTCGGCGCAATCTCTTCTGCAGGCAAAACAACTTCAGTGTCATAGCTGGCACCCTCATCAGATGGCAGGGTACGCCAATAGGCTACCGCCTTATCCCAGACATCGCCTTTTGGAGCCATTGGACGGCCCTCAAGATAGGCAAAAGTCTTGTCATCAGGCGCAATCATGCCGGCACGGGCACCAGCCTCGATCGCCATGTTACAGATTGTCATCCGGCCTTCCATGGACAGATCGCGAATCACCGACCCGGCGAACTCCATCACATGGCCAGTTCCACCTGCGGTACCGATCTTGCCAATGATCGCAAGAATGACATCCTTCGCAGTCACGCCAGCTGCCAATTCGCCATCAACGGTGATGCGCATATTCTTAGCAGGCTTCTGGATCAATGTCTGAGTGGCCAGCACATGTTCAACTTCGGAGGTGCCAATACCAAAAGCAAGCGCCCCGAAAGCACCATGAGTGGCTGTGTGTGAATCACCACAGACAATGGTCATGCCCGGCTGGGTGAAACCCTGCTCAGGGCCGATGACGTGGACAATACCCTGGCGAATGTCATCCATCGCAAAATAAGGAACGCCGAAATCCGCTGCATTTGTTGCCAGCGCTTCAACCTGAATGCGCGACTCCTCGTCAGCAATGCCGACGGAGCGATCAGTTGTTGGGACGTTGTGGTCTGCGACTGCCAGAGTGCGGTTTGGCGCACGGACCGGGCGACCAGTATTGCGAAGACCTTCAAAGGCCTGCGGGCTGGTCACTTCATGCACAAGGTGCCTGTCAATATAGATCAGGCAGGTGCCATCATCCTGCTGATGCACGACATGTGCATCCCAGATTTTATCGAAAAGGGTCTTTGGCGCCGACATGTTTTCCTCCATTGGACTGCCGGCGAGGTGTCTTCCCTGCCGGTCAGTGCCGTCAGGAGGAAGAAGCCTCGCGCGATGTTGTCTTTTCGGCAATACGAGCGGCCTTACCAGTCCGGCCACGCAGATAGTACAGCTTGGCGCGACGGACACGGCCACGGCGAACCACACTCAGCCCGGCAACCTGTGGGCCATACAGCGGGAATACGCGCTCAACGCCTTCGCCGTAGGACAGCTTGCGAACTGTGAAGGACGAGTTCACACCAGCGCTCTTGCGAGCAATGCAAACGCCTTCAAAAGCCTGAATCCGCTCACGTGTACCTTCGACAACCTTCACCTCGACACGGACAGTGTCGCCAGGCCCGAATTCTGGAATGGTGCGCTGTGCCAGCGACTTTTCCATCTGCTGCTTGCCAATGCGTTCAACGATATTCATCGCCTGTTTCCTTCGTCTATGACCGTTATGGCGGGCGTCGTACTGCCTGCCATTCATTCATCCTTGAAGCCGTGCCACCCCAAATGGGCAATACCGCTATGTGTTATCAGGGTCCGATTCCTGCCTCAGCAGGTAACGGTCCCATAAATCCGGGCGCCGCTCGCGCGTTTCCCGTTCAGCCTCCGCCTGACGCCATTCAGCAATCTTCCGGTGGTGGCCCGACGCCAGAATCTCTGGCGCCTCAATTCCATTCCAACTTCGCGGGTGTGTGTAGAGCGATGGCTCCAACAACCCGGTCTCAAAACTCTCTTCCTGGTGGCTGGCTTCTCTCCCGATCACACCGGGGAGCAGCCGAACCACCGCATCCATCACCGTCAGCGCCGCCATCTCCCCGCCGGACAGAATGAAGTCACCAAGGCTGACTTCCTGCATGTCGAAAGCGTCGATGACCCGCTGGTCGACGCCTTCATACCTGCCGCACAGAAAGACTGCGCCTTGCCCGTTGGCCAGATCGTGAACCATGGGTTGGTCCAGCACACGGCCTCGTGGCGTCAGGTAAATGCGTGGGCCCGGCGCATCAGCAACATGATCAAGGGCTGCTGCCACTACATCAGGCTTGAGCACCATACCGATCCCGCCACCAAGCGGCACGTCGTCTACGGTTCGGTGCCTATCGCGCGCGAACTGCCTAATGTCCAGCGTTTTCAGCGCCCAACGCCCATCCTTTAACGATTTGCCAGCAAGCGACGCCCCCAAAGGCCCCGGAAACATCTCCGGAAACAGCGTCAGAACCGTTGCCTGCCAGGCGGGAGTGGACATCACCCTCTCTTTTCATCTGACGGATCGAGCAACCCCTGTGGCGGGGTCAGCACGATTCGTGCCGTTTCAACATCGATTTCGACCACATGACCCGAATCAAAAGGCAGCATGATCGACGGTCCTGACACCGGCTTGACTTCAACGATCTCACCAGCGCCAAAATCATGAATGGCCAGCACGCTGCCAAAAATCTCACCGTTGGGCGCCGACACCTCCATGCCGAGAAGATCGGCATGATAGATCTCATCATCGGCAACCTCTGGCAGAGCGCTACGCGCCACAGTCAACTCCTGACCGCGCAACGCAGCAGCAGCATCACGGTCCGAAATCTCACGAGCCGCAACGATCACCAGCCCGTTTGACGTCTGACCCTTGATCGAAAGCGTCAGCGTCAACTGACCCACACAAACCGGGCCGTAAGAGGCGATATCCTTCGGCATAGTGGTGAAAGGCTTTACTTTGAACTGCCCCCGCACCCCATGCGCTCCGGTTACCGCCCCAATTGACACAGTTTCCACCATGTCGCGGCCCGTCATGGTCACGCCT
>WTJS01000075.1 GCA_011524735.1 Alphaproteobacteria bacterium | reverse complement strand
CTTCCACAGTCAGGCATGTATTCAGCAGCAGCACGCCTTGCCGCGCCCATGCTTCGAGGTTGCCATGTCCTGCGTGTGTAATCCCCAGATCGTCGTGAAGCTCTTTGTAGATGTTCTGAAGTGACGGTGGAGGTGCGGTGCCATGCGCCACAGAAAAGCTGAGCCCATGCGCCTGACCGGGACCGTGATAGGGGTCCTGTCCCAGAATGACAATTTTCACTTTATCAAAAGGGGTCAGATCAAAGGCCGCAAAAATCTGGCTGCCAGGTGGATAGATGCGCTTGCCTGCGGCCTTTTCAGCACGAAGGAACTGTCCAAGCGCGGCCATGTGGGGGGCTGCAAACTGATCAGCCAGCCGTGCCTTCCAGCTGGCATCCATCTTCACATTGGCGGTTGCGGCATCTTCTGACATGCCGACAAATCTATGCGCTGGCGGCTGCTTCTACAAGTTTGCCGGCGGCATATTCAAAGGCATCAGCCGTCTGGATCATGTCAGCTTCAGTCAGGGCCAGATGCGGGTAGAGTTTTGCGCCTGGCTTCAGAACTCCCTTTTCGCGCACCGCTGCATTAAAGATGCTGGCCTTGGTTGCGTCGGCCTTCTTCATGTCGCGGTAGTTCAGAACGGGATCGGATGTGAAGATCACATCGAACAGGACGGGGTCGCCAACAATCTGGTGGGCAATTCCGCGTTCTGTCAGAGGGTCTGACATTGCTGCCATCAGCCTCTCGCCATGGCCAATCAGGGTCTCATACATCCCGTCACGTCTCAGAATTTCCAATGTCTTTAGACCGGCAACGGAAGCCAGCGGATTGCCGCTTAACGTGCCAACCTGAAAGGTGAAGCCATCCTCACCGACCGCTCCCTTATCGAAATGGCGCATGATCTCCTCTCGGCCAGCAATGGCTGCCAGCGGCATGCCGCCGCCGATGATTTTGCCAAGAGTGCAGAGGTCCGGAACAACCCCATATTTTTCCTGAGCACCACCCCAGGCCAGACGGAAGCCAGTCACGACCTCGTCGAAAATCAGCACGATCCCGTGTTTGTCGGTAGCAGCGCGCAGCGCTTCAAGGAACCCTGGTGCTGGCGGGATTAAACGCTGCAGTGGTTCAACAATGACGCCAGCAATATCATCTCCGTATTCATCAATCAGTGATGTTGCAAAATCGGCGTCATTGAAGGGGGCAACGATTACGCCATCTTCCACGGATTCTGGAATGCCGGCTGAGTCCGGCACCGGTCTGGGGAAATTCTGCAGGCGCGATGGTGCAAGGCTCATCAACGCTTCGGCAGACATGCCGTGATACCCGCCTTCGAATTTAAGGATTTTGCTACGACCTGTATAGGCGCGGGCAAGCCGCATGGCGTACATATCGGCCTCACCACCAGTGCTGACATAGCGAAGCCGGTCGGCGCAGGCCATCGCATCACAGATTACCTCAGCAAGCTCCACTCCAGCAGCGTTGTTGGCAAAAAAAGTCATGCCTCGATCAAGCTGCTTGCGAATGGCTTCATTGACCTCTTCATTGCCATGCCCAAGGATCATCGGGCCAGAGCTGATCATATAATCGATATATTCACGGCCATCCTCAGCAATTACCCGTGACCCTGATCCCGATCTGACGAAGAAGGAGGGATCAAAATTACCAAAACCGCCGGCCGGCAGCACGGCGTGGGCCCGGCTGGCAAGATCCTGCATAGGGGTGGTCTCGGTCATGGTCTATCTCCGTTCATACCGATGTTTCATAGGTGGCGACTGGGTCGCCGATAATATCTGGGTCTGGGGTAACACCCAGCCCTGGGATTGAGGGCGGTGTTGCAAACCCGTCTGTATTCCGCGCCCCCTGTCCGGCGGTCGGGTCGATCGCAAGATGATAATGGCACAGCCAGCTTGCTAACCGGTTGGCGTCAGGTGTTGACGCGGCAAGGTGGATCGCTGCGGTATCTGCAAGCGCGCTGCCACCCACATCCTCAACATGCATCTGCCAACCTACTGACACACCGAAATCACGCACCTGGCGGGCACGTGTCAGCCCACCAAGACGGTTTGGCTTCACTTTCACCCCATTGCAGGCATTTCGTTTCCAGGCATCGATATGATCCTGAAACCCCAGCATGCATTCATCCAGCATGATGGGTTGTGGCACGCGATCAGCAACATGTGCGCACTGGTCAAGTGTTTCGCAGGGCTGTTCCACCCAGTCGCGGGAAGCCACTGCATTCAATACCTGCACCGCCGCAGCTGGCTGCCAGGCGCGATTGACGTCAAAGGTCACGCTTTCATCCGCAGGCAGAGCAGAAGAGATGGCATCGATGCGGGCAATATCCAGCGCAATGTCAGTCCCGCCAATTTTTGCCGAATGCACCTTATAGCCGTCAGCGCTGGCCTTGCGGATCAATGCCAGCATTTCCTCTGGTGTCCCGGTGGAAATAGATGAATTAATGGCAACCGGAGTTGCCATGGCGCCGCCAAGGCACTGCCAGAGCGGCATGTCGGCAGCTTTGCCGTAGATATCCCAGCAGGCCATATCGATGGCCGATTTCACATAACCGTGACCGGGCAGGGTGACATCCATTACCGCATTCAGGTGATCAAGGCTTCTGGGATCGAGGCCAATGACGGCAGGTGCCAGAATGTTCAGTCCGGCACGAACGCCCGGCCCATGTGCCGGCAGGTAGGTGTGACCCCAGGGGCAGGCTTCCCCCCAGCCAGACAGGCCGTCGTCAGTGTCGATCCTGACTATGGTGCTGTCGAGCCTGTCAAAGCGCAGTCGGCCGCCGGACAGAAAATAGGGCTCGCTAAGCGGCAGATCGAGTTGCCAGACGGTGATCCGTGAAATTCGCATGCGCGGCACTCTATCCGTAAGTTGCAACGGCTGCGCCAAGACTGGCGAAATCAGGTTCAACACCAAGACCAGGCTTGTCCCCGGGATAGAGCTTCCCTCGCTCTGACCAGGGGCCACCAATGCCGGTGCTGGTAGTATTGTAATTCATCAGATCAGTTGTATTGATCAGGAATTCTTCTGGGGTCGAGGTGGCGAAATGGGCCACGGCAGCGGTTGCGATCTGGCCGCCCCAGCTGTCTTCACTAACGACAGCAATGCGGTTGTCGACAAGATAGTCACGTACCCGTCGTGCCTTTGACAGACCACCAAGATTGGAAATTTTCAGACAACAGATTTCCGCTCCACGATCAGCAACAATGCGCTGTGCCATATGGATGCCAGTCACGCATTCATCCAGTTTCATCGGTATGTCAGTCTTGCGTCTGACCTGCTGGCATTCTTCATAGCTGTGGCAGGGCTGTTCCAAGATATAGTCAAGATCGCGGGTGGCATTGGCAACGCGAAGCGCGTTATCAACACGCCACCCTTGATTGGCATCCGCCATGGCTTTCTCGCCAGGCTTCAGCAGGGGTACGGTGGCCCTGATCCGGTCAATATCGGCAACCCAATCTGCGCCGACCTTGATTTGGAACTGCTTGTATCCGCTGGCGCGGTGCGCTTCCAGTTCAGAGATGGTGCCGGCAGTATCTTTCTGTGGGGCAACCCTGTACATCGGTGCGCCATCCGTCAGCTTGCCACCTAGCAACATCCAGACGGGCTGGCCGGTTGCTTTGCCCAGGATGTCCCAGCAGGCCGCATCAAATGGTGCTTTAGCGTAGCCGTGTCCCTGCACCACATGATCCATGAGTCGTTCAATCCGGCTGAGCTGCCGTGGGTCTTCACCAATCAGCGCCGGCGCAATCAGCCTGGCAACGGCCTCTACCCCTTCAGAATTGGCGACCATGTAGTTTTCACCACAGGGGGTGAACTCTCCGCATCCGCTGATTCCGGCATCCGTATTAATCACAACCACGCTGGCGCGGGCAGTACGGATCACGTTGCCGGCACCCCAGCCATATTCCCCACCAACATAGGGCAGGTCGGCTTTATAGATGCTGATGCCGGTGATTTTCATGGGCAGACGACGATATTGCCAGTGTGGGTCTTGGACACGAAGGCTTCCTGTGCGGCATGCAGTTCGGCCAGGGGGTAGCTTGCTGCCAATACTGGCTTGACCACCCCGTCCTCAATGTAGCGGATCAGGTTTGGCATCACTTCCAAATCGATCACGGTTGATCCGGTAAATGTCAGGTCACGCAGATACATCGTCCGAAGATCCAGCCCGACCATGGGGCCAGCGATGGCACCGGAACAGGTGTAACGGCCGCCGCGGGCAAGAACATCGATCCAGGCTGGCCAGTCATCGCCACCAACGACATCAGCAACGACGGTAATCGTCTCATCAGCCAGTTCGGCCTTTAGATTTGCCGGAGTGCGTGGCAGGACGATATCTGCACCAAGGGCTCGGACGTCGTCATGTTTGGCTTCGGATGCAAGTGCGATAACACGGGCACCGCGATGTTTGGCAAGCTGTACCACAGCCCCGCCAACACCTCCCGATGCGCCGGGGACCAGAACCGTATCGCTGGCCACTACTTTTGCACGAGTGAGCATACCTTCAGCGGTTGAGTATGAGCAGGAAAAGGTAGCTAGATCAGCATCGCTAAGGTCTGATTTTACAGCCAGCGCGTTGCGGGATGGCAGAACGGTGTATTCCGCAAAACCGCCATCAAGTTCAGAGCCGAAATAGCCAGTCTTGTCCTTGTTCAGAATATCGTCAGGATCACGAAGCCAGTTATCGGTGATGATTCTTTCACCAATGCGGGACGCGTCCACACCTTGGCCAACGGCCACAATTTCACCGCAGACATCAGCACCCTGAATACGTGGGAATGTTACTGGTGCCCCGCCCCAAGACGGATCATCAGCCCCAACCTCATCATAGGCGTCGCCTGTTGTGGCATCGCTAACAGTCTTGGAATACCAGCCTGAACGGGTATTCACATCAGTGTTGTTCAGCCCGCAGGCTCCCACCTTGACCAGAACCTGACCAGGCGTTGGGGCTGGAACAGGCCAGTTCTGATGGAATTCGGTCATCTCTGGGCCACCATGTCCCATAGTCACCATGGCGCGCATTGTCGTTGGTATGGTCATGTCACTCTCCGTTGGGACGACCTAGAGATTGCGTTTCTGCAAGTTTGAACCGTCAGGCATCAACCCTTGGCAGCTGATTCTCTGGATCATAAGCAGCTTCACCAAGCACCTCTGCATTTCGCACGCCGTTCATCACCACAACTTCTAGCTTGGTTCCAGGCTCAGCCGCATGCGGTTTGATATAGGCAAAGGCAAGCAGCTTGCCGACGCTGTGTCCATAGGCAACCGAGCTGGTTGCCCCGACAACTTTGCCGTTCAGCATGACAGCCTCACC
>WTJS01000054.1 GCA_011524735.1 Alphaproteobacteria bacterium | reverse complement strand
CTTTTAAAATCATAGAAGCGCATACCGCAGGACAGACAGGTACGCTTAATTCCAAGGTCAGCCTTTGCCATGGTCACTACCCAATTGTTCACAACACAGCGATCAAGAAACAGCGGCACACGTGGTGCCACCCGCGCCGCAATATCTGCGATTTGAAACAAATTCCCACAGCTGTCAAAGCAAAATTCAATCCTCGGACAAAATGTTGCGATTGGAAGTGACCAGCAGCCTGTCCGTAGACAACAGGCACCGCCAAATCCTGTGACAACTTCTGTCGAAAAATGAAGGGGTACTGACAGGCAGGCAACATTGCGTTCTGCCGCCCATCAATGGTATGCAGACGGCCGCAGGAGAGCACCACAGCCATAGCTCATTTGCCAAACTATTCCGAACCAGCTCCGCACCAAAATCTGGCGGTTCAGTAGCACAGATGACAGAACAAATGATAAGGCAGGCCATCATATGAGCGACACGACACCTTCGGCCCCTTCGGCAGGCACCACCTCCTCAGCGGGTCAGTTATTCGGTGAAACCATCATGTCTGGTCAGCATGGCGGCCTTGGTGGCCAATTCGACGTTCCAGGCGACAAATCAATCTCGCACCGCTCATTCATTCTTGGAGGGATGGCCATTGGCACCACCCGCGTGACCGGCATCCTTGAAGGCGACGACGTTCTGGCAACCGGCCGCGCGATGCAAGCCCTTGGCGCTGACATAGAGCGCCTTCCCGACAACAGCTGGCAAATCACTGGCGTCGGCACAAATGGGCTCGTATCACCTGACGCACCGCTTGATCTCGGCAATAGTGGCACTGGCGTACGGTTGCTGATGGGCGTTGTCGCCGGTCAGCCTATAACAGCCACTTTCTGCGGCGATGAGTCTCTGTCAAAGCGGCCAATGGCCCGGGTGACCGACCCGCTGGAACAGATGGGCGCAAAAGTCACAAGTCGAGAAGGTGGCCGCCTGCCCGTGACGATCACAGGTGCCGAGACCCCGCTTGCCGCAGACCATACAAGCAAGGTCGCCTCTGCTCAGATTAAGTCTGCCGTGCTGCTCGCCGCTCTGAATGCACGCGGAACAAGCATCATCCGCGAACCACATGCGTCACGTGACCATACGGAATCCATGCTGCGTCATTTTGGTGCCAGCGTCCGCCAGGCGGTACAAGAAGATGACACGCACCATATAGAGTTGGATGGCGAAGTCGTGCTGAAAGCTGCGGACATCATCGTCCCACGTGACCCGTCATCCGCCGCTTTCCCAATGGTAGCCGCGCTTCTGACCGAAGGCAGTGATCTACATATTCCAGGTATCGGGATGAACCCGCTACGCACGGGACTGATTACCACCCTGATCGAAATGGGCGGTGACATCACCATTTCCAATGAGCGGATTGAGGGCGGTGAGGCTGTGGCCGACCTGCATGTCCGCCATAGCCAGCTGACCGGCATCGACGTACCGCCGGAACGGGCCGCTTCAATGATCGATGAATATCCAATCCTGGCGATTGCCGCGACCCAGGCGCATGGTGAAACGCGGATGACAGGTGTGGCCGAGCTTCGCGTCAAGGAAACCGACCGAATCGCAGTTGTTGCTGATGGCATTGCAGCCTGTGGCGGCACCGTGCGCTATGATGAAGATAGCATGACCGTGACGGGTGCACCGGTTGCGGGCGGCGTGACCATTGCATCACAGCATGATCATCGCATTGCCATGTCATTTCTGACGCTTGGCATGGTCTCGCAGAACCCGATTACAGTCACCGGCTGTGGCACCATCAATACCAGCTTTCCGCGCTTCGCCGAGCTGATGAATGGTTGTGGCGCAAATCTGACGGCGGGAACCGGCGCATGATCATCGCCGTTGACGGATCTGCCGCCAGCGGAAAGGGCACGCTTGCAAAGCGGCTGGCGTCCCATTACGACCTTGCCCATCTTGACACGGGCGCATTGTATCGTGCGCTGGGCCTTGCCTTGCTGCGGCGCGGACTAGGCCCCGATATTGTTGGCGAGGAGGAGGCAGCGGGACATGTTCCTGACCTTGATCTCAGCCTGACAGAATCAGCCGACATTCGAACTGACGAGGTTGCAGCAATGGCGTCCGTCGTTGCCGCCTTGCCTGCTGTTCGGCAGAATTTTTTATCCCTGCAACGCGACTTTGCCAGCAACCCACCACATGGCCGTGGAGCAGTTCTGGATGGGCGTGATATCGGCAGCGTGATCCTGCCGGATGCGCCGTTCAAATTCTTTATTGATGCAGATCTTGAAATCCGGGCAGACCGCCGCACACGAGAGTTGCAAGGCAAAGGACAATCCGTTATGTTCCGCGACGTTTTCGAGGACATGCGGATTCGTGATGAACGGGACCGTGGACGTAGTACAGCCCCTCTTTGCGCTGCCGCCGATGCGGTGGCGATTGATACATCCAGCATGGATGCAGACGCTGTCTTTACCATGGCCCTGTCCCATATCGAGACCGGACCTGGCTCCAAGTAAGCCGGAACACCCCCGAAAACATGGCTGATGCCGCGGTGACCTGAACGCCCGCGTCATCTATTGACAGACTTTGAACTGCTGGCGGCAACCAACCTATCGCCACCGAAAACCCGGCCTGGGTTTCCAGCATTCCGGTCCTTTAGAC
This sequence comes from Alphaproteobacteria bacterium, assembly GCA_011524735.1. Lineage (GTDB taxonomy): Bacteria > Pseudomonadota > Alphaproteobacteria > Puniceispirillales > Puniceispirillaceae > UBA8309. Next base: position 2,693 of record WTJS01000054.1, on the reverse strand, counting down.
CGGATTATCCGGCACTACCGGACGGAAACCGTCGTTCAGCCTGACCGGCCCTCAACGCCAGCTGAGGAACATCATGGCCGCTGACCGCTTAACCGTCGGCACCGGCTTCACGGCGATAACGGAGATACATTTGACATCCGAAACCCCTATGGCAGCTGACGCTGCTACCGAAAACTTTGCCGACCTGCTTGCTGAGAGCTTTGGCGAAAACACCAACATTGAGGGCAGTGTCGTTCGCGGCTTTGTCATCGGCGTAGAAGGCGATGCCGTCATCATTGACGTTGGCCTGAAGTCTGAAGGCCGTGTCCCCATGAAGGAACTGACCACAGCTGGTCAGGAGCCATCGATCAATGTTGGCGATGAAATTGAAGTCTATGTCGAGCGCATGGAAGACAAGAACGGCCAGGCTGTTCTGTCGCGCGACAAGGCCCGCCGCGAAGAGGCATGGGGCCTTCTCGAGGCATCCTTCGAAAAGCAGGAACGCGTTACTGGCATCATCTTTGGCAAGGTCAAGGGTGGCTTCACCGTCGACCTGTCCGGCGCCACCGCCTTCCTTCCGGGAAGCCAGGTCGACATCCGTCCGGTTCGCGACCTTGGCCCGCTGATGGGCACGCCGCAGCCTTTCCAGATTTTGAAAATCGACCGTCGTCGTGGCAACATTGTTGTCTCTCGTCGGGCCGTTCTGGAAGAGTCTCGCGCCGAGGCACGCTCTGAGCTTGTTTCCAACCTCCAGGAAGGTCAGGTCCTTCAGGGCGTGGTCAAGAACATCACCGATTACGGCGCATTCGTCGATCTTGGTGGTGTCGACGGCCTGCTGCACGTTACCGACATCGCATGGCAGCGTATCAGCCATCCTTCGGAAGCCCTGCAGATTGGCGAGACTGTTGAAGTTCAGGTCATTCGCTTCAACCCGGAAACCCAGCGTATTTCACTTGGCATGAAGCAGCTGCAGTCAGACCCATGGGAGAGCGTCGAAGGCAAGTTCCCAATCGGGGCGAAGCTGGAAGGTCGGGTCACCAACATCACTGACTACGGCGCATTCGTCGAGCTGGAAGCCGGTGTTGAAGGTCTTGTCCATGTCTCTGAAATGAGTTGGACCAAGAAGAACGTTCATCCTGGCAAGATCGTGTCTACCAGCCAGCAGGTTGAAGTCATGGTTCTTGATGTCGATCTCACAAAGCGCCGCATCTCGCTTGGCCTCAAGCAGTGCACCGGCAATCCGTGGGAAGACTACAGCGCCGCCAACCCTGCCGGTACCGAGATCGAAGGCGAGATCCGCAACATCACCGAATTTGGTCTGTTTGTTGGTCTTACCGAAGACATCGACGGTCTGGTGCACCTGTCCGACATCAGCTGGGACGTCACTGGCGAAGCCGCACTGGAAGGCTTCAACAAGGGCGACATGGTCAAGGCCAAGATCCTGGATGTCGACATCGACAAAGAGCGTATCTCGCTTGGCATCAAGCAGCTGAGTGACGATCCGTTTGCCGGCCAGGCCGACAACCACCGTAAGGGTGAGGTTGTTACCTGTACTGTCACAGCGACGAATGAGAATGGTGTCGAGGTTAGCGTTGGTGAGTCTCTCACCGGCTTTATCCGCCGCGCCGATCTCAGCCGTGACCGTGCCGAGCAGCGTGCTGACCGCTTTGCCGTTGGTGAGAAGGTTGACGCCATCATCACCAATATCGACAAGAAGAGCCGCAAGCTTACCCTGTCGATCAAGGCCCGTGAAACGGCCGAGGAAAAGCAAGCTGTTGAAGAGTATGGCTCTTCCGATAGCGGTGCGAGCCTTGGTGACATTCTTGGCGCGGCCCTGGCCAAGCGCGAATCGGGCGACGACGCCTGATTATCGCACTATGAACATAGCGAATCAGCACTGTTGGTGCTGGTTCGCCTTTTTTTTGACCAGCTTTTGGCTCTCTTCGCTTGCTATTTGACCGATCTGGACAGGATTTACCCGGCTTTTCTCCCGGACCCTCTCCCCTAACGGTTGACCTCATCTTTTGCAGCAGGCATCATTTTCCAAGATTTTCATGAATTTACAGTGGGTGGGCAAATGACACGGTCGGAATTGATCGCCAAACTTGCGGCAAAAAACCCGGCTCTGTATCACCGCGATATTGAGCGCCTTGTTGCCACGATCCTTGATGAAATTGGCGGCGCCCTCGAACGGGGTGACCGAGTTGAGCTTCGCGGTTTTGGCGCGTTTTCCGTTCGTGAACGTCAGGCCCGAACCGGTCGCAACCCTCGCACCGGCGCCAGCGTTGAAGTTGCCGAGAAGAGAGTTCCGTTTTTCAAGATGGGCAAGGGCATGCGCGAGCGCCTGAACCGCTAGGCGGGACAGCAGCATGGCATTTATCGGCCGTTTTCTGTGGCTCATTATCTCACTTACGGCGATCGCGCTTGCGATGCTGTTCAGCACATCCAACACCTCCATTATAACAATACATCTCTGGCCACTCAGCGGGTCACTCGATCTTGCCGTGTGGATACTGACGCTCGGGGCGCTTGGCGTTGGTGCGCTGCTTGGTGGCGGACTAGTCTGGATGTCTTTGATTGCGGCCAGAGCACGCAACTGGAAGCTTCAGCGCCAACTGGACAAAGTTGAACAGCGTGCGCAGCTTGCTGAGGAGGCCCTCGCCATTAATGCAAACAATGACACAAATCCAAATCCTTCACGCATGATGTTGCCA
>WTJS01000173.1 GCA_011524735.1 Alphaproteobacteria bacterium | reverse complement strand
GCAGCTGACTTCTAATCAGCAGGTTGGGGGTTCGAGTCCTCCCGGAATCGCCATGTGGAGCTATTACGTCTGGCCTGAATGAAACTCCGTCGCTGCCAACCCACCTTTTTTGAGAAGTTATGCTGAAAAAGGCTGTTGCCTTACGGCTGTTCACGCCATGCTAAAGACTGGGAGTGTGAGCCATGCAAATTCTGCCTCAACAACATGACGATGCCTGTCTGGTTGGCCGTGTTTGGAGCCCGGTGGTGGCCGGGCCATGCCTTGTGAAGATTGCCGGTCAGGATGTGATAGACATCACAAGTCGGGTGGCCCCGACCATGTCCGACCTGCTGGAGATGGACGATCCTGCGACTCACGTCCGAACAATGGATGGCGACCGGCTTGGCAGTCTGGATGATATTGCCACGCATAGCTGCGACAGGAATGCTTCTCCCACTTCAATCCATTTCCTGGCGCCTTGCGATCTTCAGGCTGTGAAAGCCTGCGGCGTCACCTTTGCCCGATCCATGATTGAACGCGTCATTGAGGAAATGGCAAAGGGGGATGCATCGCGTGCAGACGTGGTGCGGCAAAGGTGCCTCGATATCCTTGGCACCAGTCTGGAGAATGTGAAGGCTGGTACCGAAGAAGCGGCGCGGGTCAAACAGGAGCTTATCCAGGCTGATATGTGGTCGCCCTATCTGGAGGTCGGTATCGGGCCGGACGCTGAGGTGTTTACCAAAGCACAGCCTATGTCATCTGTTGGCTGGGGAGCACAAGTGGGGCTTCATCCGGTATCCGAATGGAACAATCCGGAACCCGAAATTGTGCTGGCGGTGAATGGCAAGGGTGACGTTAAGGGCGCCACCCTTGGGAATGACGTCAATCTGCGGGACGTCGAGGGGCGATCAGCTCTTCTTCTTGGTAAAGCTAAGGATAATAACGCGTCCTCCGCGATTGGTCCGTTTGTCAGGCTGTTTGATGGCAAATATGGAATTGATGATGTGCGTCGCGCCGAACTCAGGCTGACGGTTTCCGGCATCGACGGTTTTGAGCTTCACGGCCAGAGTTCAATGTCGATGATCAGTCGCGATCCATTGGATCTTGTTCGTCAGACCTATGGTGATCACCACCAGTACCCAGATGGTTTCTTTCTGTTTCTGGGGACAATGTTCGCACCCATTCAGGACCGCCGCGCCCCCGGGGCTGGCTTTACGCATGAAATGGGAGATCTGGTTACCATTAGCGAGACCAAGCTTGGTACGCTTCAGAATACGGTTGCATTGTCGACTGACTGTCCTGCATGGGTTTTTGGCACAACTGCCCTGATGCGGAACCTTGCTGATCGTGGGCTGATTTAGACGCCGCACTACCAATAATCCTGCACCTCTTTCTGGCATGAAATTTGCTGCCCTTACGGCATGATAGTGCGACGTTCATTTCGTTCGGCCTGCTTTGTCCTTGTGATGGCCTGCCTTTTACCAACTGGCCTCATGGCACAGGCCGGGACAGGGCTGTCCGGATTTGAAAATATATGTCTTGCTGAAGCCCGCCGCGCCGAGGTTCAGCATGGAGTACCGTCTGGGTTGCTACAGAGCATAGCTCGGGTTGAAGCGGGTCGGAAGACAGTGACAGGCGAGTTTATGCCATGGGCATGGACATTGAATGATGCCGGTGAGGGATTATTCTTTGAGACCCGTAACGCTGCTCTCACTTATCTGGAAGATGCTGTTACTGATCCAGAACATAGCGTCGATGTGGGCTGCATGCAGGTGAATTCAAAATGGCATTTAGAAGGGTTTCTGAATGTTGGGGACATGCTCGACCCCTCACAGAATGCTGATTATGCGGCCATTTTTCTCCTGGATCTCAAAACGGCTCATGGCAGTTGGGATGATGCGGTAAAACACTACCACTCCGCGCTCCCTGAGAAAAACATCGCCTATCATCGGCGTGTTCTTTCAGAGCTAGAAAGTTATCTTGCCTCTGCCTCATCCGTTACTTCTGGCACTTCGCCTGATGCTGGTGAGTCGTCGACGACTGTACCGGTGCCAGAACCAATCCCATCGGTTGCGCCCACCGAGGTTGGAGCTGCAGGCATGGGCATGACACCGTCAGTGCCAGCAACATCAGATGCAGAAGATCCGCGCATAGTCAGCTCTGTCGCTGACAACGCCGTAGCGGATCCGGTCGCTACACCCTCCGCGCCAGCGCCACTTCCTGCGATAAAAAAACAGCCAAATCTCGCTGGGCAGTGGGACAGGGTTGAACATTTCAGGGATTTACTAGCGCGCGAATCTGGATGATCCGTCGCATTGCGGTGATGCTGAGCACTCATTACATCTCGTGACATTACATGTCACTGTTGGTGCCGTATGCTGCCTCTGATTACCCATCCTGCCTATGATATCCCTTTGCCTGACGGACATCGGTTTCCAGCAACAAATTTTTCCGCGCTGATGCAGCATATGGAAAGGACTGGCCTTCTCCATAGTTTTGAAATCTTTCATCCTGAGCCGGCCAGCCGACAGGACCTGAAGATCACCCAGCATCCAGATTATATTGACGCCATCGCCGAGGGTACGCTTGATCCGGCTGCATTGCGCATTCTGGGTCTGAACTGGAGCCAGGTACTGGCGAACAGATCCTTTCTCGCTGTGAACGGAACGCTTCTAACGGCGCGTAAAGCGCTTGAGCGTGGATTGGCCTGTCATGCCGCAGGCGGCACGCATCACGCCCATTTTGCACACGGTGCAGGCTATTGCGTTTTCAATGACCTTGCTTACACGGCAACAAGACTGATCAATGATGGTGCAGTAGGTAACGTTTTGATCTTGGATTGCGATGTTCATCAGGGCGACGGTACAGCCCGCATTCTGCAAGACAATGTGTCCGTGTTCACCTGTTCGGTCCACTGCCGGGAAAACTATCCCGCCCGCAAGGCGTTGAGTGATCTGGACGTGGAGATCCCTAAGGGAACAGGTGATGAAGGGTATCTGGCCTATCTGGCAACTGCGCTTGAGGAGATTGACCGACAGATGCCCAGGATCGATCTGGTGCTCTATGATGCCGGGATCGATGTTCATGAAGGTGACAGGCTGGGGCTGCTTAATCTGACTTATGAAGGCATTAGCAGACGAGACAGTCATGTGATCCGCCATTTCCGTGAGAGATCAATTCCTGTCGCCACAGTGATTGGTGGTGGCTACGGTCATGATATAAGGGAAGTTGCGGCGAGGCATGCCAGCGTTTTCCAATCAGCAGCGGATATGGGCTAGGCAAGCTGCCGGAAACAAAGTCAGTTGATTACAACTTTGTTTTCCAGTCCCCGAACAGCTGTGATGATGGCGGCGGCATCGTCGACCTCTATGTTCAGATCGTCTGCAGCCGCACCAATATGCACAATGAGCCGTTCAAAATGTGCCTTTGAAATCTTGAGATGAGCGTGAGCTTCACGAATGTCGCGGCCGCGATACATGTTTGGTCCACCTGTGACCACAGTCAGAAAATCGGCGACATGATCTCGAAGCGCATCAATATTTACGCCATCGAAAAAAGGTGAAAGTTCAGGGTCGATCAGGACCCGGTCATACATGCATTCTGCCATGCCAGAGGTAACGCGGCTTCCATATTTCAGATAGAGGTTCGTCTGCATGTTTTCTCAACTCCGCATATCCACGCTGACTAGTTTATCTCTCAAAGACAAGATTTTTCCGACAGCAGGAATGTGGCTTTTGGGGAACTATCAAATCCCAAGAGATTGATAGCTCGTCGCAATACGACGCACGGCGACCATCATGGCTGCTGTCCGCATATCAGTAGCTTCAGGATTGTTGTTCCAGACGTCACTGATGACGGCGTAAGTTGAACGCATCGTGTCCTCAAGCCCTGATCTAACAAGATCAATCTCAGCGCTGCCGCGAACCGCTTCATCTATCAGGTTGTCCGGGAATGGTTTGCCTGTCAGTTGTTCAACCCCCTGGATCAGGGCAGCGAGCCGGTTTTCTTCAGCGCGGCGTTGCATGCGGCCAAACCTGATCCGGGACAGGTTTTTGATCCACTCAAAATAGCTGACTGTAACGCCGCCTGCGTTGGCATAGAGATCAGGGATGATTACAACTCCTCGATCGCGCAGAATACGGTCTGCCTCTGCCGACACGGGCCCGTTGGCAGCTTCGATGATCAGGGGTGTTTTGATCCGGTCCGCATTTTCTTCAGTTATGACCAGTTCCATGGCTGCCGGAATTAAGATATCAGCATCGGCTTCCAGCATTTCCATGCCGCTTTCAACATAGCCTTTGTAATTTTTTACGCTGCCAGTCTTGGTGACATGCTGCTTCAAATCGTCAATATCGATCCCGGTTTCATCGACAACGGCACCGTCACGTTCCAGCACGTGTGTGATCAGCGCGCCATTTTCAGTGGAGAGGAAGAGTGCTGCGTGATATCCGACATTACCAAGGCCCTGAACAATGACGCGCTTCCCTGGCAGGCCAGGGATCATACCTGTCCGTTTTACATCCTCCGGGTGATCGAAAAAGGCGCGAAGTGCATATTCTACACCGCGACCGGTCGCCTCTGTACGGCCTGCGATGCCGCCTTTGGTTACTGGCTTACCTGTCACGCAGGCCCAGGCATTCAACTCAGCTGGGTTCAACCGTTTATATTCATCCGCCATCCAGGCCATTTCGCGTTCGCCAGTACCGACATCCGGTGCTGGAACATTCTGTGAAGGGTGTATCAGATCGCGCTTGGCGAGTTCTTGAGTGAAACGGCGCGTGATCCTCTCCAGTTCGGACTCAGACCATTCGCGTGGATCAATGATCAGTCCCCCCTTTGATCCTCCGAACGGGACTTCGACAAGCGCACATTTGTAGCTCATCAGTGCGGCAAGGGCTTCAACCTCTTGCTGGTTGACGTCAGGGGCATAACGGATGCCGCCCTTGACTGGTTCAAAATGTTCGGAATGGACGGATCGGTAACCGGTGAAAGTAAAAAGCTTGCCTCGCAGGCGTACGCCAAACCTGACGACATAGGTAGAGTTAGCGACCATGATCTTTTCGGCAAGATCATCGCTAATGCCATCAGCATGGTCGCCTGATTTTAGGCACGACACCGCGTTCTTGAAATTATGTTCAATAGACTGAAGAAAAGCGTCGCCTGCCATTCATCTATCCGGCCGGTGAGGGCCGCTCCCCTGAAAATACACCAATTTGTTGGCCAAGGCTTGGCAAAGCACCAATGTTACGGAACTTCAGCGATAGGCGGTGCGATTTAAATCCCGCAATGTAGGGAATGCTGGCCTGCAACTAGTTCCGTCTATTGTCAGCCTCCCTATCTCTGATCGTATCACGCACAATGGCTTTGACAAGCGACACCCCCATCAGTGCCAATGATCATGGTGGTATTGATG
>WTJS01000062.1 GCA_011524735.1 Alphaproteobacteria bacterium | reverse complement strand
GAGTGAGGCTGCCATTGAGGCTGGCATGGCCGAATTTGCCGGATTGGCCCACAGGATGCAGCCGGTGGCTCACCTCGACGCACATGGCGGCCGCATCACCTTCGTCAATGACTCCAAGGCCACCAACGGGGTTGCGGCAGCGCGCGCCCTTGGTGCCTTTGACAATATCTATTGGATTGCCGGTGGTGAGGCCAAGGAAGATGGGCTTGGCGAAGCCGCCGATGCGCTTGCTGCGGTGAAGAAAGCCTATCTGATTGGCAGCGCTGCCGCCGAGTTTGCCGTCGCCCTTGACGGCAGATGCGCGTCACATCACGCCGGCACCATCGACATTGCAACCGAAACAGCCTTTGAAGATGCCACCAGCGCCGTGAATGCCGGGGCTGGAGACGCCACCATTCTGTTGTCACCCGCCGCCGCCTCCTTCGACCAGTTTGCCAGCTTCACGGCCCGTGGTGAGGCCTTTACCGCTATTGCGCGGCAACTGACCGCCGGGATGCCCACAAGCACCTCCATGAACAATGGAGGCGCCCATGCTTGATCGTACAGATCGCTCACTTGTTGGAATCTGGTGGTGGACCGTTGACCGCTGGTTGCTGGCCAGCGCCCTGCTGCTGATGGTGGTTGGCATGCTGCTGGTCATGGCAGCAGGTCCGGCCGTGGCCACGCTGATAAATCTGCCCTCACAGCATTTCGGGCTTCGTCAGGGGATTTTCCTGCTACCAGCGGTCGGTGTCATGCTGACCGTATCATTACTGGAGCCGCGCCCGATCCGGGCACTGGCGCTTGTTGGTCTGACCGGCATTATCGGGCTAATGATCCTTGCCGTGGTGGCAGGAAGTGAAATCAAGGGGGCCACCCGCTGGATCAATATTGCCGGGTTCAACCTGCAGCCGTCAGAATTCGCCAAGCCCCTGTTTGCGGTCGTTTCGGCATGGCTGCTGACCCTGTGGCGCGAAGGACAGGATTTCCCAGGATGGATCTACTCCAGCGCACTGATGGCCATCATCGTTGCCATTCTGGTGCTGCAGCCTGACATCGGCATGACGCTGATGATTGTGCTGACCTGGGGCTTCCAGATGTTTCTGGCAGGCATGCCACTGCTGCTGGTGATCGGGGTCGTGGCACTGGCCCCAGCCGGACTGGTGGCAGCTTATTTCTCGCTCGACCATGTGCAGAAGCGCATCGACCAGTTCTTTGAAGGGGGTGCCTGGCAGGTTGAAAAGGCAAAGGACTCCTTTGCCAATGGCGGGCTGTTCGGGGTTGGCCCTGGCGATGGCACCGTGAAACTGCATCTTCCCGATGCGCATTCCGACTTCATCTTTGCTGTGGCCGCGGAAGAATATGGCGCTTTGGCTTGCCTCACCCTGTTGGCGCTGTATGGCTTTATCGTCCTTCGCGGATTTGCCCGCGCGATGTCGGATGAAGGTCTGTTCTGTCTGATTGCCAGCTCCAGCCTGCTTGTACAGTTCGGAGTGCAGGCGTCAATCCATATGGCCTCTTCCGTCAATCTGATCCCGACCAAGGGCATGACATTGCCACTGATCAGCTATGGTGGTTCCTCTCTAGTCGCCAGCGGCCTGACCATGGGGCTGATCCTGGCCCTGACACGGCGGCGGGCATCCTATCACTTCCCCGGCCAGCGGGCCGGTGGCCAAAAATCCATAGACCAAAAACCAGCTGATGAGACACAGGCTGGCATCCATTCCGGATCGGGGCAGGAGGTGTTGTCATGACGACCGCATCCCGTCCCCTGATCGCGCTTGCCGCCGGCGGCACTGGTGGCCATGTATTCCCAGCGCTCGCCGTGGCCGAATTGCTACAGGCGCGCGGCATGGACACGCTAATGCTGACCGACGGTCGCGGCGCCCGCCTGATGCAAGGTCATAATCCCAGAATTCTGGCTGCGGCCTCCCCCTTCCAGGGCGGCATGCTGCGCCGACTTACCGCCATGGTGAAACTGTCTGGTGGCTTTGTCAGCGCACTTGCCCTGCTCCTGCGTCGTCGACCTGCCGCAATGATTGGATTTGGAGGCTATCCTTCTTTTGCCCCCATGCTGGCGGCCCGGATCGCTGGCATTCCCTCTTTGCTCCATGAGCAGAACGGTGTGCTGGGACGCGCCAACCGATTGCTGGCACGCCTGGCAGGACATCTGGCAACAAGCTGGCCTGAGACAGCCGGCATCCCTGCCGGTCAGCACACGAAAGTGACCGGCATGCCAGTTCGTCAGGCGTTCTTTGACAGCCCTGAGATCGCTGACGGTACCGCTGGTCATCCCAATAGTGACGCTGTGTCAGACGATACAATCCGACTGACCATCATTGGCGGATCGCTCGGTGCAGCCGTGTTTGCCAATCTTGTGCCTGACGCATTGGCCAAGCTGGACGCAACCACCCAGCACCGTCTTCACGTGACACAACAATGTCGCGCCGAGCAGCTTGACCAGCTAACAGCCCGTTATGCCAAGCTTGGGATCACTGCCGACATTCGTAGCTTCTTTGACGATATGCCAGCAGTCCTGGCCGCAAGCCATCTTGTGATCAGCCGTGCAGGCGCCTCATCCGTTGCCGAGCTGGCAGCGGCTGGCCGCGCCGCCCTTCTGGTGCCTTTTGCCGGTGCGATGGATGATCACCAGACCGCGAATGCCCGCACTTTTGAGGCAACTGGCGGCGGCATCTGCCTTGCTGAAGCAGAGCTGAGTGCGACCATCCTTTCCGATCATCTGTCGCGCCTGCTTGACGATGCATCACAGCTTAACCTCATGGGCCGGTCTGCCCGCAGTCTCGCCTCGCCTGATGCAGCAGCCCGCATCGCAGATTACGCCCTGATGATGGCGCGCCAGCCTTCCTCCCCCTTCACGCCAGATGAGAGCAAGTCATGAGCGAACTTCCCCTGTCCATTGGCACGCTTCATTTCACCGGTATTGGCGGTATCGGCATGAGCGGCATTGCCGAAATTCTGTTTGAACTTGGCTATCAGGTTCAGGGAAGCGACAGCTCGGAAAACGCGAATGTGAAGCGCCTTCGCGCCAAAGGTATCAATGTCATTCTTGGCCAGCGCGCCGAGAATGTGGCTGATGCGTCGATTGTCGTCATCTCAACAGCCATCAAGGCCGATAATCCTGAGGTGATCGCCGCGCGTGAGAAATTTATCCCGATTGTGCATCGCTCGGAAATGCTCGGCGAATTGATGCGACTTCGCTGGTCGGTGGCAGTTGCCGGCACGCATGGCAAGACAACCACCACATCACTTGTCTCAACCCTTCTGGACAGTGCCGGTGTCGACCCGACCGTGGTCAATGGCGGCATCATCACCGGCTGGGGAAGCAATGCCCGCCTTGGCAAGGGCCAGTGGATGGTTGTCGAAGCCGATGAAAGTGACGGATCTTTCTCAAAACTCAAGCCAACCGTGGCTGTTGTCACCAATATCGACCCTGAACATCTGGATCACCATGGCACCTATGATGCGCTGGAAACAGCCTTCCTGAACTTTGTCGCCTCGATCCCTTTCTACGGCTTTGCCACCCTATGCATCGATCATCCTGCAGTGCAGCGGCTGATGGCGGGTATCAAGGACAGGCGTCTGATCACCTATGGGCTGGCAGCCAACGCCGATGTGCGGGCGGTCAATATCAGCAATGATGGCCCGGCAATGGTGTTCGACGTGATGCTCTCCGACCGCACGGCTGGCGGCTATGAAATGATGCCTGGCGTGCGTCTGCCAATGCTTGGCGAACACAATGTTCAGAACTGTCTTGCGGCGATCGGCGTAGCCCTTGAAATGGGCGTTGCGCCGGACCGGATCATGTCCGCGCTGGAGAATTTTGGTGGTGTTGGACGCCGGTTTGAAACCAAGGGCGTCAGCGGCGGCGTGACTGTTATTGATGATTATGGTCATCACCCGGTGGAAATTCGCGCCGCGCTTCAAGCCGGACGGATGCTGTGCGGCACCAATAAGCTGGTCGCGGTCGTGCAGCCACATCGCTACAGCCGCCTTGCCGATCTGTTTGATGATTTCTGCGCCTGCTTCAACGATGCCGATGAGGTTCTTGTCGCCGACGTCTATGCCGCTGGTGAGAGTCCCATTGATGGTTTCGGACGGGATGAGCTTGTCGCTGGCCTGCGTGATCATGGCCATCGTGGGCCGGCCGCGCTGGCGTCGCCAGACGATCTGGCCAGAGAGGTTCTGAACCGCACCAACGAGGGTGATCTTGTCATGTGCCTTGGTGCAGGTGACATCACCGGTTGGGCCGCCCGTCTCCCCGGCCAGATGGACACATTGCGTGAGGGGGTGGCATGAGCAATCAGCTGATCAAACGCCTTCCTGATGTTCGTGGTGACTATGAGCTTGCTATCCCCATGGCACGGCACACCTGGTTTGGTGTGGGCGGCTCGGCGGATGTCATCTACTGCCCGCGCGACGCTGATGATCTAGTCGATTTTATGGCTGGTTGCCCCGCTGATATACCGATTCTTCCGGTGGGTGCAGGGTCAAACCTGCTTGTCCGCGATGGCGGCATCGCCGGAGTGGTCATTCGCCTATCAAAGCACATGACAAATATCAGCCATGCGGGCCAGACTGTGACAGCAGATGCCGGCGCACTGGATGCTGATGTGGCCCGCTATGCGTCGAAGGCCGGGCTTGCCGGACTAGAATTCCTGATTGGCATTCCCGGAACCATTGGCGGCGGTCTGCGCATGAATGCCGGCGCCTATGGCGGCGAATTCAAGGACATCACGATCCGCGCCCATGGCGTCTCTCGCGACGGTGGCCGGATCAGCGCCACCCCAGCGGAAATGGGAATGGCCTACCGTCACAGTGATGCGCCAGCTGACTGGATTTTCACCCATGCAGAATTCACCGCAATGGACGGTGACCGCGATGCCATTCGCGCCCGCATGAAGGACATTGTCGCCAGTCGCGGTGATGCCCAGCCGCGCGGCGTACGCACCGGTGGCAGCACTTTCGCCAACCCACCTGGCGGCAAGGCGTGGCAGGAAATTGATGCTGCTGGCTGCCGCGGACTGACTGTGGGTGGAGCGCAGGTCTCGGAAAAGCACTGCAACTTCCTGATCAATAATGGTGATGCCAGCGCCTACGACATTGAATCCCTTGGCGAGACGGTGCGCAGCCGCGTCGCCGCGCGCGGCGGGCCGGCCCTACGCTGGGAAATCAAGCGTGTTGGTCATCACAGCGCCGGTCAGGACCCGATCACCGACGCCACCACCCAACCGACGGAGGCTGACCAATGAATGGTGAACAGGTGGTCGTCCTGATGGGCGGCTGGACATCCGAAGCCCGCGTCAGCCGCGTCACCGCAAGCTTCTGCGGCCAGGCAGCGCGCAATGCTGGCTGGGACGCGGTCGAGCTGGAAGTCGAACGCGACATTGCCGCGAAGCTGACCGAAATGAAGCCCGCCCGCGTGTTCAACGCCCTGCACGGACAGATCGGCGAGGATGGCAACATTCAGGGCCTACTGAAC
>WTJS01000238.1 GCA_011524735.1 Alphaproteobacteria bacterium | reverse complement strand
ACCAGACTACGAATCTGGGGGTCGGGAGTTCGAATCTTCCCGAGCGCGCCATTTCTCAAAACCTGATTTTGAAAGCTGATGCGGGACCTGGGCCTGCTGTGGCGTGTCCACAGCTATGCGTCCGGTATGTGCCGCTGCCCGCAGAGCATAAAAAGGCCCCAGTGAACGGGACAGATCACTGGGGCACTGAAGGATACAACATGAAGGAGGGGGGAAGTTCCTCAATACGTTGTACGCGGGAAATAGGATCATCGCTGAGTCACTGCAATGATAGGCAATGCAAAACTGCATTCTCCATTTCTTAAAACGGACATCCGTTCCGGAAAGTGTGGCAGGGAAGGGTGGTATCCGCGGCATAGGATGCCGCCATTTGATATTATCAGGGCGGGTGTCCCGCGCCCCGTCCGGGAGTGAATGAACACTTCGACCGGAGGCACTCCCCGTGGCACGGGACCGTACGAGTGTCAGCGGCTTTTGCCGACAGGTCACTGCGGCACAGCCGCACATCCATGCTGACCCCGAATAGGATCTTTTCAATCACGCCATTTCGCACACAGTTTCCTAAGCCATTTCAGCTTCGCATTAGACAACCTTCGATACCACCATTGCTATGGCGATATAGCGCGAAGATTTCGCAATGGTCACCAGGAGCAGGAAAGACCAGAGAGGTTCACGCAAGACTCCCGCGACCACTGTAATTGGATCGCCAATGACCGGTACCCAGCTGAGCAACAGGGAAAATCGCCCGAATTTCCGATAATGCCCTTCTGCACTGTTCAGCTTCTGTGGATTGACCGGGAACCAGCGACGGTCCCGATAAAGGGTGACAGACCTGCCAAGACCCCAATTCACAACAGCCCCAAGCACATTGCCTATGGTAGCGACGGCGACAAGCGCACCCCACGCCTCCGGCAGTGTTGACAGATGATAGGCTAGCACGGCTTCAGACTGTGCCGGCAGGATGGTTGCGGCAAGTAAAGCGCTGAGGAAGAGGGACAGATACACGGGGGCGTTCTTCTCGGAATATCGGAGGTTGTCTTCAGCCTAGTCTCACCTCAAAAGGAAACACCAATCAGCCAAGGCTCGTCCATCCTTATGTGCCTTTTACCAAGCCAACCATCGCGGCCAACCATAGCAGACACAGAAGCCCATGAGATGCGATGCATTGGTTCAACAATCCCCTCAGGGTGAATGTCACTTGCGCCTGATCAGAAGTCCACTATATATTGTGGTATGCAAAAGCTGCGGGCACAACATGAGACGGTCTTACGTCTCTTTAAGGCCTACAGAAAGCAGGGCATGACCGTCAGCGCTGCTGTCAGTCTGCTGGCGACAACCCTGCAGCTGTCAGAAGATCAGGTTACTGCCACGCTGCAATCGCTATCTGACATGCTCTAATCAGACATCAGCGCATAGACCTGACCAACGCTTCTTCTTACCTGACTTCCTGGACGCTACGACTCCCACCGCATCATCATCGCATTTTGTGGTGGCTGAACATTTGTCGCGGGGGTTTTTTCCAACCGCAGTTAGCCATATATCACTGTCGGGGGACCTATCAGATTGCAGGAGTAAGCCGTGAGTGAAGCAAATAGCTGCGGATGTGGCCGCAGCCCAACAGGCAAATGCGTTGGATGGCACAAGCTGACAGAAGACCAATACGCCGAGAAAAAAGCCGCCTGGGAAGCCCGGCAGGCTGAAAAAGAGGCCAAGGAAACTTCGTAATAATCAGGCCCTCGCGAATTATCCTTCGCGGGGGCTTTTCTTTTCGATCTGGCGAACACACCAGTGCGCGATGAACAGCACCAGGCCAGCCCCCAGAAGCACAAGCAGAATAAAGGGGATGATATGGGCAAAGATCAGCCAATATTCCTTGCCATGTGCGCGCTGGCCAATCCCCCAATGTGCGGCATAGACAAACAGGGCCAGAACAATGCCGCCCACCATACCCTTGATGACTTTTCTGATACGCGTCATGTGAAGTTCCGTCTCTTGGGGTTAACAGAACTGCGCCGGTCGTATTACGCACGCAGCCCATGGTTTCTGAATGGCATGTCCAGGCAGAGATTCACATCCTTTTCTGGCATAATCCCTCAAGCCATTTGAAAATGGTCGCATTTGGCCTCAGTCTGACACTGATGCGAAGACTGGATCATGGTGGGGGAGCCAAAAACAGCGATGAATCATCTACTGCCATTTACCGATCCATCGGCTGCCGATGCGAAGGCGCCGCTTGAAATTGTGTCCGGCGACGGCATTCGGGTCTTTGATCGTCAGGGCAAGGCCTATATCGATGCGGTCTCGGCCCTGTGGTGCTCGCCGCTTGGCTTTACACCTGAACGGCTGACCAATGCCATGGCAGACCAAATGGGTCAGCTTGCCTATTACCATTCCTTCATGGGGCGCACACCTGCAATCACCACGCGCCTGACAGCGCGTCTTGCAGCCCTTTTACCAGGTGATCTCAACCATCTGTTCTTTACCACCTCCGGGTCAGAGGCTGTGGAGACGGCTGCCAAATTCGCCCGCTATTATCAGAATGCCCGGGGACGAACTGACAAAAAACGAATGATTGCGCGTGACGGCGCCTATCATGGGTCCGGCCAAGTCAGCGCGGCGCTGACCGGCTTCGGCTATTGTCATGATGGATTTGATCTGCCACTGGACGGTGTTCTGCGCACGGGACGGCCGCATTTTCTGCTGGATGCCGAGCCCGGTGAGAGCGAAATTTCCTTTTCCAGGCGGCGGGCCCGCGAATTGGATGAATTGATCCGCCATCACGGTGCGGACACGATTGCAGCGTTTATTGGCGAACCTGCTATGGGGGCGGGCGGTGTCATTCTTCCCCCGGAAGGATACTGGGCTGAAATACAAGAGGTTCTGACCCGCCATGATATTCTTCTGATTGCTGATGAAATCATCTGCGGGTTCGGACGCACCGGTGAATGGTTTGCGTCACAAACCTATGACATTGCCCCCGATATGCTGACCATGGCCAAACAGATGACAGCCTCCGTCTTTCCCATGTCTGCGGTGGCCATGAGTGACCAAGTTCACAACACCATTGCTGATCTTGCAGGACATTATGGCACATTTGGCCATGGCGTGACCTATGGCGGCCATCCCGTTGGGGCAGCCGTTGCATTGGAGTGTCTTGATATCTACGAAGAAATGGACCTGCCGCATCATGTCAGAAAGCTTGGTGCCCGCATCCAGAGTGGACTGGCCAGGATTGCCCAACTGCCCCCAGTACTAGACACCCGATGCCACGGTATGCTGGCCGCGGTGGAATTTCCTGAAACAGGGCCCTTTGGCGCCGAGCTTGGTCGCCGGATTGGCGAGGAAGCCATTCGACGTGGCGTGTTTTTCCGCACCATCGGCAATGTACTTGCCATCGCACCGCCTTACATCACCACTGAAGATGAAATCGACAGCATCATGCAGGTAATGCATAGCAGCATCGTCAGCGTGACCGGTGCCGGGGTGACTGATGACGCCAGATGATCTTGCACTGATGCCTGCCCATGTGGCGCTGACAGAATTTCGCGCCCGGCGCCTGTCCCCGGTTGAGCTGACAACCGCCCTGATTGACCGCGCTGAAGCTGATCAGGGCCGGATCAATCCATTCACCTTTACCTATTTTGACGCGGCCCTGGATGCCGCAAAGCGCGCTGAAGCCAGCTATATGGGCAAGGGTTCACCACCGCGCGCGCTGGAAGGCTTGTGTGTCGCGATCAAGGATGCCGGTCATATTGCTGGCCTGCCCACATCGGCTGGGTCACTGACCATGCCAGACATACCGCAACCTGTCACATCACCCATCAATGAACGTGTGCTGGAGGCTGGCGGTATCGCCCATGCCCGGTCAGCAACCCCAGAATTTTCATGCGCAACCTTTACCCATTCGCGTCGCTGGGGCGTGACCCGAAATCCCTGGAACCCGGAATTCACGCCTGGCGGCTCCTCTGGCGGTGCGGCGGCGGCACTCGCCGCTGGAATGACAAGCCTTGCCACTGGATCCGACATTGGTGGGTCAATCCGCATTCCGGCATCCTGCTGCCATGTTGTTGGCTACAAGCCGCCACGTGGCCGCACGCCAGTGGACGTGCCGTTCAATCTGGAATTCTATTGCCATACCGGACCACTGGCACGAACGGTGACCGACACGATTATTCTGCAGAATGTCATGTGCGGGCCACATCCGCGCGATGTCACGACGCTACGGCCCAAGAAAGTCATTCCCCTGACACATTCGCCCATTGCCGGATTGAAAATCGCCGTTTCCATGGATCTTGGCTTTTATGATGTGGATTCTGAAGTGGTCCGGAATACCAATGCCATGCTCGACAGGCTCCGGGATATGGGCGCCGAGGTTGAACACATCACACTCCCCTGGGACAGGAGCATTGAGACGGCAACCGAAGCCCACCTGACCCATGTGTTTGGCACCTCAATCGCACCAGCGCTGGCGCAGCCCGATCTCATGACCGGTTATGCCCGCCGCTTTGCAGAGGACGGCCTTGCATCCGATCCGCAGACCTATCTGGATGCGCTCTATGTTGCCGGCCGCGCCGGCGAAGCCTTTTCGCAAGCCATGGCCGGGTTTGATGCCTTTATCTGCCCGACGACAGCCACAGCTTCAATTGCCGCTGATTTTGACCCGCTGACCGACAGCATCACCATTAATGGCCAGCGCCAGTCATCCTTTCTCGGATGGGTCATGACGGCCCCTTTCAACATGCTGTCAAGCCATCCGGTGCTGGCGGTGCCTTCGGGATGGGCCGCCAGTAATCTGCCAACCGGGATGCAGATTGTGGGCAGACCCTATGATGACGATATGGTCTTTCGCATTGGCCTTGCGCTTGAACATGCGACTGGCGGCTTTGTGTAGCGCCTGTGACCCACGTATTTTGGCATGATTTGGAACTCTTCTGACAACAGATACGGACAGCAAACGTGACGCTAATCAACTTCGACCCTGCTGACAGTGAGCTTGCAGAGCTGATCGCCTTTCGCCGTGCGCTTCATCAACACCCCGAACTGTCGGGTGAGGAAAGCCAGACAGCTGCCACAATCCATGATGCACTGACAAAGCTTGCACCAACCGACATCATCACTGGCCTTGGGGGGCATGGGGTCGCCGCAATATTTGACAGCGGCATACCAGGCCCCACCCTATTGTTCCGCGCTGAACTCGATGCCCTTCCCATAAGAGAAGTGAATGAATGTGACTGGGTCTCCACCATCCCGGGAAAGGCACATCTGTGCGGGCATGATGGTCATATGACCATGCTTCTGGCATTTGCCCGTCGCCTCGAGACACGACCCGTTGCCTCAGGCCGGGTGGTTCTGATGTTTCAGCCAGCTGAAGAAGATGGCAGTGGTGCAAAGCTGGTAGTCGGCGATCCGCGCTATGACAGAATCCATCCTGACTATGCCTTTGCCATCCACAATGAACCTGGGCTGCCTTTTGGATATGTTGGCAC
>WTJS01000059.1 GCA_011524735.1 Alphaproteobacteria bacterium | reverse complement strand
ATCTGTCAGAGCTTTGAAATCAGCATTGATGTTAAAGTCTTCAGTCATTGCAGCATTTTTCAGGCAGCGAATATTCCCTGCTGGTCAGATCTAATGATTCATATCGTTGGGGCCTTTATAGCGTCAGGCTGATATCCTCGTCGACGGGATTCGGAATCCTATAACAAGCCTAAGCCCGGGACGACATCATTGCGGTTCAAGAACCCGCCACTCGGGCGTGATTAAACTTTGAGAGGAGTTGTTATACCCCGACGGATTGCTAGAAGAAGGTTTGATGTCCGTGGCAATCACAGCCGCCTTACTGGTGTTTTTTGAATCCACCATGAAGCCTATTCCATCTGTGATCGTGATGTTGACATCAGTGTTGTTCTTAGCCTGCAGGTTGTAGCCCGTGGTGTTGGTTGGTGACGCAGAGGTCCCCACAAAATACGAGTTTGTTCCCGTTTGAATATCACTAAACGTCAATGTTTTAGAGTAGGTAAAACTGTCGTTGGCATTATCAAAATAGGAAATGTTGGAGGCCGTAACATCTCCAAGAATCTCGACGGTTCGGGCCTGATAATTTGCGGTGATTTGTTGATCCATGGTCCAGGATCCACCTCCACCATTCTCAGCCGAGGTATAGCGCTGCCGAAAAATACCAGTCGCCGCACTTCCCGTATCAAACAGTGAATTCATCTGAGTGCTGTTCATCAGAGCATAGTCTGCGCCATCAATTTTCATCCCCGACGTGATTTTTGCCGATGCAGCGCCTGCAATCACCGGTGAGGTTTCAGCATCTGTAGATTTCAGAAAATCACCACAATGTGAGGATGTGCAGGCAAAGGTCACAGTGACCGTCGTTGAGGTCGACTGACCACTTGATTGCGCAGACAATGTGAGTTTTTTCGCACCGTTGCGCCACGGCAGTTCATTTTCGCCCGTTTCCCAGAAATACTCCACACTACCATCACCTAGCACCTGATTACCGAAAGTAAGCCAGACAGGAAGCGAGGAGGAGGCATCAGTAACAGTGTCCCCTTCTGGATCACGCGTAACTCCAATCCGCAGCCCATCAATGCCAACCTGTTGGTTACCTGAAACAAGAGACGTATCGATGGCTGTCGGACCGTCATCCGCGCCAGTCAGATTCACTGTCAGGGTCTGTGCCGCACTTGCCGTGCCGTCGCTGGCCGTCATGTTGAAAGTATCGGTGGCATCACTTGCAAGCGCTTCAACCAGCGTATCGGTTGGCCGGTACTCATAGTTACCATTCGTCTGGTTGAACAGCAGCATGCCGTAATCACCCTGAATGACATAAGTGAAGTCAGTGTCCGGTGAAGCACTTGTCGTCTCGGTTGTTCCATAGGTGATGGTCTGGCCGGAATCACGGTCACTGGCACTCATGCTGCCGGTGCTTTCGGTGAAGGTATCATCTGCCGTTGTGTCAACAACACTGATGGCGGAGATGGAACTGAGAACCGGTGTGTCATTCACACCGGTGATCGTGGTTGTCAAAGACCGGCTTGTGCCTGCCGTGCCGTCCGTGACGCGGAAGGTAAAGCTCTCCGACTGTGTATCCGTCAACCTTTCAATGAAGGTATCGAGAGGGACGTACCGATAGTCTCCCGTCGAACTGTTCACGAACATCGCGCCATATGTGCCGCGCACAGAATGTGTGTAGCCGGCCTGCGATGTGTCTGCATTACCACCTGCAAGCTCATAACTGAGCGTGTCACCACTGTCCCGATCACTGGCAGACAGACTGCTTGACGTGGCGGTAAAGCTGTCATCATTGGCCGTGTCGGTAATGCTGAGTCCACTCAGCCCTGCAAGGCTTGGAGCGTCGTTCACCCCCGACACAGTGGCAACCAGTGACTGGCTGGCACTGGCCGTGCCATCAGAAACTGACATCGTAAAACTGTCTGTCTGCGTGCTCTTCAAGGCTTCCATTGCATTGTCATTCGGGACATAGCTGTAGGCGCCGGATGTGCTGTTCACATAGAGCGTGCCATAACTGCCGCTTGCCGAATGGGTATAGCCGGACAGGCTGGTATCGGCACTTCCGCCAGTAATGGCATATGTGAGTGTCTCGCCACTGTCACGATCTGCTGCCGACAAGGTTGCAGTGCTGGCAGAAAAACTGTCATCGCTGGAGGTGTCGGTGAAGGATAGTGCAGACACAGCGCTTAACACTGGAATGTCGTTTACACCATCAATGGTAGTGGTCAGCGTTTGACTCGCCGAAGCCGTGCCGTCACTAGCCGTAAGTGTGAAGGTTTCGGTCTGCTGCGTCTTTATACGTTCAACATTGCTGTCCCGCGGGACATATTTGTAGGCACCAGTTCCAGTATTCAGATAAAGCGTTCCATAAGTGCCGGTGCGAGACTGGCTGTAGCCTGACTCCGAACTATCCGCGCTACCGCCCGTGATGGCATAGCTCAGCGTATCACCACTATCCCGATCCGAGGATGACAGAGAGGCTGTTGTCGCCGAAAAGCTATCATCAGCTGAGGTATCTGTAACCGAAATGCCGGAAAGCGAGCCAAGAACAGGGTCATCATTCGCGCCAGTCACTGTCGCCGTCAGGGTCTGGTTAGCAGAGGCCGTCCCGTCCGAGACGGACATGGTGAAGCTGTCTGTCTGTGTGCTTGTCAGTCCTTCTATCGCACTGTCATTCGGGACATAGCTATAGGCGCCGGAAGAGCTGTTCACATAAAGAGTACCATAGGTCCCACTTGCAGAATGCGTATAGCCTGAAAGGCTTGTGTCAGCGCTGCCCCCGGATATCGAATAGGTCAGACTGTCGCCACTGTCCCGATCACTCGCCGAAAGGGATGCGGTTGCGGCTGAGAATGTGTCATCACTGGAGGTGTCAGTGAAGGCGATGCCAGTGATCGCAGCCAGACCGGGCGTATCATTTGCACCATTTACCGTTGCAACCAGTAACTGGCTGGCGCTTGCCGTGCCATCAGACACCGACATGGTGAAACTATCTGTCTGTGTTCCCGTCAGCCCTTCCATGGCACTGTCATTCGGGACATAGCTGTAAGCACCTGACGAACTGTTCACGTAAAGCGTGCCATAGGTACCGCTTGCCGAATGCGTATAACCAGACAGGCTGGTATCGGCACTACCGCCGGTAATGGCATAGGTTAGCGTATCACCACTGTCCCGGTCTGTCGCCGACAGCGATGCGGTGGCGGCCGCGAAACTGTCGTCACTGAAGGTATCTGTAAAGGACAGCCCGGTGATCGCCGCAAGACCTGGTGTATCGTTCACGCCACCAACATTGACGGTTAGCGTCTGGCTCGCACTGGCCCCACCATCCGAAACCGACATGGTAAATGCGTCTGTGACAGCTGAGGTTGCGCCTTCGAATGAGCTGTCTTGCGGTACATAACGATAGGCTCCCGTTCCGCTGTTGATATACAGCGTGCCATAAGTTCCCGACATCGAATGGGTAAAGCCAGACAGGCTGGTATCGGCGCTGGCACCAGTGATGGAATAGGTCAGCGTTTCTCCGCTATCGCGCTCTGTCGCTGACATTGTGCCATTGCTGACTACAAAACTGTCATCTGATGTGGTGTCGGTATAAGACATCGCAGTCAACGCACTGAGCACCGGAGTGTCATTTGCACCGTCAATGGTGGTCGTCAGCGTCTGACTCGCTGAGGTCGTGCCGTCGCTAGCTGTCAGGGTAAAGCTTTCGGTCTGCTGGGTCTTCAGGCGCTCAACATTGGTTTCATTTGGGATGTATTTATAGGCACCCGTGCTGGCATTGAGATACAGCGTACCAAATGACCCTGTGCGGGACTGAGTGTAACCAGACTCAGAGGTATCTGCGCTGCCCCCGGTAATGGCATAGGACAGCGTATCTGCGGTGTCGCGCTCGGTTCCCGTTGCCGTAGCGGTAACAGCCGTGAAACTGTCATCATTCGCCGTATCGGTTATGGTGATGGCAGACAGTGCAGCAAGGGTCGGTGCATCATCTGCACCGTTCACTGTTGTCGTAAGCGTCTGTGTTGCAGTAGCAGTTCCATCTGAAACCGACAGACTGAAACTCTCCGACTGGGCATTCTTCAGCCCTTCTATGGCGCTGTCATTCGGAACATATTTATAGGCACCGCTGCTCTTGTTCAGATAAAGCGTGCCATAGGTTCCTGCCCGTGAGTGGGTATAGCCACTCTGCGAAGTGTCCGATGCCCCTCCTGAAATGGCATAAGCAAGGCTGTCGCCGCTATCCCTTTCTGTAGTGTTAAGGCTATTGCTAACGTCCGAAAACGTGTCATCTGCAGCGGTATCCGTGACGGAAATACCCGCAAGCGACCCAAGGATCGGCGTATCATTTACACCTGAAATGGTGGCCGTCAGCGTCTGGCTTGCCGAAGCCGTTCCATCGGATACAGCGAGTGTGAAAGCCTCGGACTGGCTCGATGTGGTCCCCTCGACGGCACTGTCGCTTGGGATATAGAGATAGGCGCCACTTGTTGTATTCAGATAGAGCGTGCCGTAGGTGCCAGCACGAGACTGGTTGTAACCGCTCTGTGAGGTATCTGTGCCACCACCTGAAATCGAATAGGTCAGCGTATCACCACTGTCAGCGTCACTTCCGGTCAATGCGCCTGACGCATTGGTAAAGCTGTCGTCGCCGGCCGTGTCAGAAAAGGCCACACCGGTGATAGCGGCCAGTGTTGGCGCAGTGTTTGGGGTGCTTGGGGTCGGGTCCGGTGTTGAATTGGAGTTCGTCTCACCATTATCCGTTGATTCACCATCCTTCAGGTCACGCGTTGCTTCTTCGATTTTGATATCACGCCGCTGCTCGGCTTCAGCAACTGTTCGTTCGTCTATCTCTTCGACCACAAGACCTGGTTCATTTTCCTTGGTCTCTGATGGTTCGCTGGTCTGCGCTTGGGGCTGGTCAGTTTTGGATGCTTCTGTCTGCTGATCCTCCTTCACCTGCGCTTCAACCATATTGATCTCAACGACGGGTGACGGCGCTACATCTGTCTTGTCGGCCTCCTCCAGCATGCCAAAAGCACGCATGACAACCTTGTCAAACTCGGAAAGCCCACCTGCCGCTTCAGGCTCTGTCACTTCACCCGGGAGATTGGCAGACGCCAGCGGTTTGTCGTCCTCACCAATCCGCAATGTTGCGGGGCCCGTTACAATTGCGGACTCCACCGATGCAACTTCCGTCAGCGCCAGATTGTCCTCAGGCTTTGCGTCTACCTGAACCGCCAGTTCAGTTGTAGCAGCCGGTGTTTCTTCTAATGGCTTGGTGTCAGTCTCTTCATTCGTAGTCGGAGCCGCTGCTTCGACAACAGTGCCGCTGGGCGCCTCGTTATCCGCACTCACCTCTTCCGTTGCGGTTGCTTCAGAAGCAGGCTCGTCAGCCACACTATCTTCGGTTCCTGTCGCATCTGCACTGTCTGGCTCCGCAGCCTCGGCAGTTTCTGGATCATCAACTGAAGCAACCGGCCCCTCATCTACGACTTCTGCTTCCTTGACAC
>WTJS01000144.1 GCA_011524735.1 Alphaproteobacteria bacterium | reverse complement strand
GCATGATGCACCAAAGCTGTATCTTGAACATGACGGAACTGACGCAAGCCCGGCAGGCACCAATAATGACGACACCCGTGTCGGTGAGGTTGGCAGCAGGGTTGATGAAACCAATCAGGAACGGTCAGTCACGCCGGTAGAGAGTATTGGTGGCACCCGCGCGTCAGGCTCCTTTGGCGTTTATGACCATGATGGCGCGGAGGCCGCCGTCGCCTTCCACGCGCATGTGGCGTCTGCCAATGGCCAGGCGCAGCTGGTGATTAACGGGTCCTCCCATTTCACCTTCTACGCCATGTCGATGATCGACACCGGCAACCATGTCGCCGCTGATGCAACGGATGACAGCAATGGCAATCCGGTGGTT
Source organism: Alphaproteobacteria bacterium (assembly GCA_011524735.1). Classification (GTDB taxonomy): domain Bacteria; phylum Pseudomonadota; class Alphaproteobacteria; order Puniceispirillales; family Puniceispirillaceae; genus UBA8309. The sequence goes on along the minus strand of WTJS01000144.1, from coordinate 5,134 downwards.
CAGGATGCCGCCGGGTCATCGCCGACACTGGATAATGACAACTGGCAGTCGGGCTGGGCCATCGGCAAGTTCGGCGTTCTTAGATTCGACCGTGACGGTGATTGGATCTATGTTCTGGCCGAGGTTGACGCCCAGTTTGCAGGCACAGGGTTGGAGGGCGCTGACACTGTCGATAGCGGGCTGGCGGTTCATCTGGGGCTGTTGACGCAGGACCAGGTTGAGGATGGTGAGACCATTTCCAAGGCCGCGGCGAGAGAGGCGATCATCAAGCGGGTGACGAAGCTGAATGAAGGCGATCAGCGCGAAGATCACTTTGCCGTCAAGGTTCAGGATGGGTCCGGACTCGACTCCAACGTGATCAAGTTGACGCTGACCATCACCGGCGCGAATGACGCGCCGACCATAGAAGTCGGCACCGCCATCGGCAGTGACAATGTGGTTATAGAGGATGGGGATGATGACGGGAGAGAGGATCCTAACACCAACCTGCCGTCCGCTGTATCGACCGTGTTCTTCGGTGACAGTATCGGCTTTGGAAGCTTCACCATCACTGACGAGGATGCCGAAAACCATGCCGGCAATCTGGGGATACATATCACTGCCAAGTCGCGCGTGGGGATTCCGGCGGTCAATATTGATCCCAACAATGACCCTGATGGTGACGGGACCGACGACGTCAAAACCATTATTGTCCGCCCGGTGACGCTGGCACCGGGTGTCGCCGCCGCCCTGCCCTCCGCCACGGATGATGATGTTGGCAGTGGCCATATGATCAGGGGTGTTTTTGGAACGCTGACATATATAATCGCCAATCACAGCTGGTCATATGAGCTTGAGAATGAATGGGCGAGCGTACAGTCCCTCAGTGAAGGGACACAGGCCAATGACGTCTTTACCGTTACTGCAGTTGACGCACATGGTGTGAAGAAATCAGCCGACATCACCATCTCCGTCACCGGACGGAATGACCGGCCGGAGATCCAGGCGCATGTGATTACGGACGTAACCAGCAACATTGGGGGAAGTGACCTCCTCGGCACCGCCACCGAGAAAGGCGGGATTGCCAACAATGTGGACGGCGCCGTCGCAACGGGCCGGATCAATTTCATCGATCTTGATGGCAATCATGATGCAGCAGACGATAAGACCAGCTTCAACTATCGTCTGAAGTCCGTTCTGACTGAGGCGACCAGCACCGCTAATCCATCAGGGCGAGTAGTGGATAATGATGATGTTGCTGATTTCAGTCTGGATCCGACGCGCTCGTCCCCGCTGCCGGGTGTTTATGGTGACATCTGGATTGTCAATAAAGCGACTGGCGAATGGCGCTATGAACTTCGCGAGGAGGATGCGAATGTTCAGGCGCTGGATCAGGGAGATCGGGTCTATGAGAAGTTTGCCATCAGGATTGCCGATCCGCTAGGCGCCGTATCGGCCACCGACTATATCACCATCACCATCACCGGCGCGAATGATGCACCGGTGGCCTGGGCGCTGCGCGCGGACGGCACGGATGCGGATAGCGACAGTACCAATAATGACGGCTATCTGGCCGCACCGGTTGCCGAGGCGGGCAATGCCAGTAACGGCACCCGCGATGAAGGCGGGGTCACCGCCGGGTCGGTCAGTGGCCACATCGCCATCAATGATCTGGATGGCGAGGATACGCCGATCGATCTTGGCCTGGAGGTGCAGCATCTGTCCGAGGCTGCCGATGATGCCACTGACGATGTGTTCGGGAACCCGGATGTTGATATCGCCGCCATTGGTGCGGCGAATGATCGGGCAAGCCATGACACCCCTGTGATTGAGGGCGCCTATGGCTATTTCGTGCTGACCTGGGTTGCGGATATCGCGGCAGGCGGTCATGCCGGATGGAAGTGGGACTACCACCTTGCCGATGCGGTCGATGCGGCCAATCCTCCGGAAGGCATCGCCGCTGGCGATCTGGGCAATCTTGCCGCGCTTCAGAATGCGCTGAAGCTTCTGAATGAGGGTGAGCAGAAGGTCGAGAAGATCAAGCTGACCTTCACTGACTCGCGTGGGGCGACTGTCAGCAAGACCGTCACCGTCACCGTGACCGGCGCAAATGACAATCCGCTACAGGCGGCGGTCACAATTGATGCCGACAATAACGACATCAGTGAACGGGGCGGGCTGGCCAATGCCGGTAACGGCACCGGTGCCGGCGATGATGCCACCGGCAGGTTCGCCTTCACCGATGATGATGCCGAGCATGATGCCACATCTCTGTGGGATGCGGATGATGACGCTGCGGATGATGATTTCACGATTGGAATCCAGCACGCCACCATAAGAGGCAATGCGCCAGACGTCGTCGCTGCAGACCTCCCGTCACAGAGTGCCTTCTCTGCCGCCCCGCGCCCGACAATCGTGACGGCGACGACCAGTGCGGCCAATCATGGCGAGGGCGCAGGCACGCGTGTCTATGATCTAACAGAGGGCACCCTTTATGTGCGCGGTGACGGGACATGGCGGTTTGTCATAGATCAGGGCCATGAAGACGTTCAGGGGCTGTTTGCCGGGCAAAGTATGATGAAGATCATGCAGGTGGCCATCACTGATGGTCTGAACGGGGTCTCCAACCTGCAGACGTTCCAGGTCGAGATTATCGGTACGAATGACGCCCCGGTCATCACCGCCGTGACGGATGGCAACCGTGTTGGCACTGCGTCGCAAATTGATGGCCAGATCAGCGTGGTGGATGTTGATATCAATGATGATGTGACAAATCTGTTCCCGGCCAATGCTGGTGACGGGTTTACAGTCAGGGTGACGGACGTCGCTGATTCGGTAAACAATGGAGCATTACGATCTTCAGGTTCCGCACAGAGCAGGGGACGCGGCATGGTGACGGCACAGGAAGATGCCGATGCCAGCACTGTCCATCATGGCAAGGGAGAGGGCACGGCCTATCACAGCTACGATATCGGGCATGGCACGCTGCATATCTATCAGGATGGCAGCTATCGCTTCGCGATCGATGATAGCCATCAGGCTTTGAGGATGCTGGATCCAAGCCAGGATATTCGCAAGACCGTCACCCTTGTCGTGAATGACGGCAATGCCGACAGCATCAGCCGTTCCTTCACCCTCACCATCAATGGGGTGAATGACGCGCCGACGGCTGTCGCCTATTTCACCAACGGCAATCTGGAGGCCAACAACCCCAATCCTGTCACAAGGGCTGTCGATGAACGGATTAGCAATGCCGACGGAACGCTGACCCCGGCGGCTCCTGATGCGCCGGCAGCCGGGTTCATCGCCATTGATGATGTTGATGCAAATGACAGCCCGACAACATTAGGCGTCAATGTCTACCGCGATATAGATGGCAATGGGTCTGATGAGTTTGGCGTGGCCCTCGCTGGACCAAGCTATGCCCGCGACGCTGCACGCAATGCGGCGCAGGCCGCGGATGGCGAGGTCCATGGTGAAAAAATCATCGAAGGTGCCTATGGCTATTTCGTGCTGACCTGGTCCACCGACATCAATGGTCCTGGCACAGCCGGCACGCCGATGGGATGGCAGTGGGCGTATTATCTGGCTGACATGATTGCCGATGTGGCCGCAGCTGGTGAGCCGACTGTGCATGCGCGGCTTCGCCCTCTGAATCTGGCGGCGAAGAAGACCGCGCTGGATGCGCTGGCGACGGGCACCAGCAGGGTTGAGAAGCTCAAGCTCGAAATTCTGGACGATCCCGCCGGAACAGATGTGGCGGCTGAGAAGGTGATTGCCGTGACGGTGAATGGCCGGAGTGACGCGCCGACGGTTGTGGCCTATCTCGCCAACGGCAATCTGGAGGCCAACAACCCCAATCCTGTCACAATATCCGTCGATGAACGGATCACCCATGGTAACGGCAGCCAGAGTGCGGTTGCGCCACCGGTGACCGGCTTCATCGCCATTGATGATGTTGATGCAAATGACAGCCCGACAAGATTAGGCGTCAATTTCTACCGCGATATAGATGGCAATGGGTCTGATGAGTTTGGCACGGCCCTCGCTGGACCAAGCTATGCCTCCGACGCCACGCGCAATGCGGCGCAGACAGGGGCCAATCAGGCCCATGGTGAAAAAATCATCGAAGGTGCCTATGGCTATTTCGTGCTGACCTGGTCCACCGACATCAATGGTCCTGGCACAGCCGGCACGCCGATGGGATGGCAGTGGGCGTATCATCAGGCCGACATGATTGCCGATGCGGCCGTAGCTGATGAGCTGGATGTGCATGCGCGGCTTCGCCCTCTGAATCTGGCGGCGAAGAAGACCGCGCTCGATGCGCTGGCGACGGGCACCAGTAAGGTTGAGAAGCTCAAGCTCGAAATTCTGGACGCTCTTGGGGCGGCCGAGAAGGTGATTGCCGTCACGGTGAATGGCCAGAATGATGCGCCGCGCTTCACTGTTGGTGGTGATCCGGCTGCGGCTGAAAATGTGCAGCTGGTGGAGCATGTCGAGAACATCCAGCATGTGCTGACGCGTGTGGCTGCTGATGCTGACCCCGTCGCTGCGAGTACTGTTGTTGCTGGCCTGTCATCCATCGACCCGGATAGCGGTGCCACGCGCACCATCACCCTTGACACGGCGTATCGGGATGGGGCGCTGTTTGAACTTGCTGAGGTGAATGGCCAGCGTGTGCTGCGATGGATTTCCGCGCCTGATTATGAAAATTTCGTCGGCGCACCGTTCACTGATGCCTATGAGGTTAGGCTTCAGGTCAGTGACGGGTCTTTGAGCGATACGATCACCTATCGCGTTACGGTTCAGAACAACCCGAATGATGACAATGACGTCAATCTCGACGGAACCGGCACAAGGCCGAGGGATCTTCTGCAGGGTGACAATAACAGCAACACCTTCCTGATCGACGACACCCCATCGCTGATCCGTGAGGCGGATATCATCCGGAATTTCAATTCTGGTGTGAGTGGCAGTTCTGGCAACAGGGATGTCATTCGCCTGAAGCATGATGGTGCGGCTGCCGATGCAACGCAGGTGAATATCTGGTATCGTCTGGCCACTGTCGACGGCGGTGGTGCCAAAAATGATTTGGTGATTTACAGCAATTCTGAAGGTGGCCACAGTGACGTAAATGTTCTGGCGGTGCTGCTGA
>WTJS01000226.1 GCA_011524735.1 Alphaproteobacteria bacterium | reverse complement strand
CGGCCTTGATGGCGTCCGTTTCCTGTTGACTAACACAGATGGCCAGGCTCTGGCTCATTCACTGGCCCCACGCAAAATTCAGCTTGGTACGGCAGTGACCCAGGGCCTTGGCGCTGGTTCGAAACCTGATGTAGGCCGCGCCGCTGCCGAAGAGAGCATCGAAGCCGTGATGAGCGAGCTTGCTGACTGCAACATGGTGTTCATCACCGCCGGCATGGGTGGTGGCACCGGCACCGGGGCTGCCCCAGTGATTGCCAAGGCAGCCCGCGAACGCGGCATCCTGACCGTTGGCGTTGTGACCAAACCCTTTGACTTCGAAGGCCAGCGCCGCATGGCACAGGCTGATGCCGGAATTGAGGAAATGCAGTCCTTTGTCGACACGCTGATCGTCATTCCGAACCAGAACCTGTTCCGGCTGGCAAACGAGCGCACAACCTTTGCTGATGCCTTCCACATTGCTGATACCGTTCTGCATCAGGGTGTAGCCGGCGTCACCGACCTGATGATCAAGCCTGGTCAGATCAATCTGGACTTTGCCGACATCCGTGCCGTGATGAGCGAGATGGGCAAGGCCATGATGGGAACCGGCGAGGCGTCTGGTGAAGGCCGGGCTACACAGGCTGCGGAATCTGCCATCAACAACCCGCTGCTCGATGATATCACCATGCAGGGGGCACAGGCGGTGTTGATCAATGTCACTGGTGGCATGGACATGACCCTGTTTGAGGTAGATGAAGCAGCCAATCGCATTCGCCGCGAAATCGACAGCGACGCTGTCATCATCTTCGGATCAACTTTCGATGAGAAGCTGGATGGTGTCATGCGTGTATCGATCGTTGCCACCGGCATTGATGCTAACAGCGCACAGCGGACACGCCCCCAGCCGACTGTTACACCAATCCTGACTCCGCGCCGGTCCACCGTAATTTCGGCACCGACCGGCCAGACAGGTGGTCATCCGGATATTGCGGCATCTTCCGACGAAGAGAGCGCCCCCGTGATGCAAACTGTGGGCGCGGGTGCGACTGACAGTGACAGCACAGCACAAGATGCGCCTGCCGCGCTTCCTGAAGCTCCGGAGGCTCCAGAACTGCGTACTGACACTGCCGCTGTGGCCGAGACAGAGGCAGAAGCGGCCGACAAGCCTGTCGCTGAAGGTGAACACGACGCGCCAGCCGTTGATGACAATGCGCCTTATGTTCCAGCCTTCATCCCCACAAAGAAGACCTCGCGTCTTGCGTTTCTGAAAACGGGTCGGCCGGCACCGCGCCAGCTTGAGCCGATTGGTGAGCGTGACGCGGAGGTGGCCGAGGCTGCTGTGGACACCGCAGACAGCACCCAGCAGATGACGCTGGACGACGCCATCGCCCGTGAACGTGCTCAGATGTTTGGCGCTGGCATGCCAGCCCAGACTGACCAGCTTTCCTCAGACACCGCCACCACCGAGGCAGTACCATCTGAAGAGCAAGCGCCTGTCATGGTTGCGGACAGCCCGGATCAATTGACAACTGCTCGCAAGCCTTTCGTGCCAGCAGCGCCGGCTGAAATGCCTGAAAGTGAGCTTGTGCCAGCGGCCGAACCAACAGGCGGCAAGACCAGCTTGATCAACAAGATTTCAGGTCTGTGGACAAGCAAGGCTGAAGACGAGGAGCCTGTGGCAATCCGTCGTGAGCCAGAGGTCGAGGCTCCTGCCGAAGCGTCAGAAGGTCCATCAATTCTGGATCTGCCCCGTCTCGACGCGGTAGCTGAGCTTCCTGAAAAGGCCAGCACTACAGCGTTGGACAGGCCAGCAGACGATCTGGAGATTCCAGCGTTCCTACGGCGTCAGGCAAACTGATCTAAAAACACTCTCCGACCAATCCTCTAGGGTCCGGCAGCCATGCCGGGCCCTTTTGCGCTAGAGCTTTGATTTCGTGCGTCAGAGCACTCCGCCAACATCAGCAAGCCGGCCATTCAGATTTCTGCGATAGGTCAATCACCTGCAGATGGTTGTTGTAACAACCAGTAACCAAATGTGATTTGATTGTGGCAGGGCACCTTTCCTATTGTTCATCCTGTTCAGAAAGGCCTGTGGCGCGTGCGCTAACTTGGCACCCGTATGAACGAAATGTGGACTACCAATCCCGGCGTCAAGCCGGTCAGGAATGCCGATGTATAGAGATCAGCCGATGCAGACCACTGTTCAAGATGTCATCAATTTTGATGGGATCGGTCTTCACTCCGGCCGCTTCGTCCGTGTTTCCATTCATCCAGCCGCCGCCAACACAGGCATCCAGTTCATGCGCGTCGATGTCAGCGAAAGCCGGCAGACGATTATCGCGCATCCCGACAATGTCGAACAGGCCCGTCTGTGTACCCGTATCGTAAATGACGATGGCGTGCGCCTGGAAACGGTTGAGCATATCATGGCAGCCTTTGCTGGGCTTGGCATCGACAATGCAACTGTTCGTATCGACAGTGGCGAAGCCCCTATTCTGGACGGCAGCAGCCTTCCTGTTGTCGAAGCCATTAATCGTGTTGGCATTCGCACCCTGTCGACCCGTCGTCGTACGATTGTGGTGACCGCGCCCATTGTTGTTGAACATGCTGGAGGCTGGGCCCGCATTGATCCCGCGGACATGCTGGAGATCGACGCCGAGATTAATTTTGATGATCCTGCAATTGGTCGCCAACGATTTGTCTATAAGCATGGTGACGGCCAGTTTGAGGCAGAGTTGGCATCAGCCCGCACCTTCTGCCAGATGCGCGACGTTGCCGCCATGCAGAATGCTGGACTTGCTCTCGGCGGTTCACTCAACAACGCGGTTGTTGTTGAGGATGGCAGAATCCTCAATGATGGCGGGCTCCGCATGGAGGGTGAGTTTGTACGTCACAAGATCCTCGACTGTCTTGGCGACCTCTACCTCCTTGGCATGATGGTACGCGGCCGTGTGACCACGTCACGCCCTGGTCATGCCATGTGCGCCAAGCTGATTCAGGCTCTATGGAATTCCCCGACAAGCTATCAGATTGTCGAAGAAGGCACGCTTGTCGACCATTCAGACGGCTTTGCCATTCCTGAAGTTGCTGCAGCCGCAGCTGCCCACGCCTGAAGATTTCACTCTTCCACCCCGTTTGAAATTCATGCTGGATGAAATTACATCCTGCATGACGATCTCTCGTCTTTTCACCTGCGATGCTTACCGCTATGGTTGGGTTGCTTGAAAACGCCCGCCTGTGGAGAGCCGCTTTGGCCAAAAGACTGACCCAGCTGACCGCCCTTGCCTGCCTGACTGTTCTGGCTGCCTGTTCGACACCCGAAGTACCAGAGCAGGTCGAACGCCCAGCGGGTGAACTCTATGACGAAGCGTTGGATCTGGCGATGGACGGAAACGCAAAGAAAGCCGCGCCAATCTTTGAAGAGGTCGAACGCCAGCACCCTTATTCTGATTTGGCGGTTCGTTCACAGATCATGGCCGCCTGGGCATTCTATCAGGACAATGACTATCCCAAGGCGGTTGCTTCGCTGGACAGGTTCATAGAACTGAACCCGGCAGACCCGCTTGTCGAATATGCCTATTATCTCAAGGCACTGAGCTATTACGAACAGATCGTGGATGTTGAACGTGACGCCGAAATGACATTGCTGGCGCTGAACGCCTTTGACGATCTTCTGCGCCGCTTCCCGGAAGGCACCTATAGCCGCGATGCCAGACTGAAAGCTGATCTTGCCCGTTCCCATCTCGCTGGCAAGGAAATGGCGGTTGCCCGATTCTATGCCCAGAATGGCCACTACACCGCGGCGATCCGTAGATTCAAAAAAGTTGTGACTGACCATGAAACAAGCAATCAGGTGCCCGAGGCTCTGTACCGGCTTGTAGAGAGCTACCTTGCTCTTGGCCTCGTTGACGAGGCTGACCGCATTGGATCGGTAGCAGTGTATAATTTTCCTGACTCCTTCTGGACACAGGAACTTCTGAAACTTGCCGAGGATCCCAGCCGTGAACTGCCAAAAGGCATGTTCCAGCGCACGATTGAATCCGTGGCCAGTCTTTTTGACCAAGAGTGATGCTGCACAGCCTGACTGTATCCAATATTGTCCTCATCGAGCAGCTGACGCTGACCTTTGAGGATGGGCTGACGGTGCTGACCGGCGAAACTGGCGCCGGCAAATCCATTCTGCTCGACTCGCTTGGACTTGCGCTGGGCAGCCGTGCCGATTTCCGCCTCATCCGTGAAGGCACAGACTCAGCCCAGGTCACAGCGACCTTCCATCCATCTGCATCTCACCCCGTTTGGCAGCGTCTGGCAGACTCTGACATTACGCCAGAGGATCAGCTGATCCTGCGCCGCCGTCTGAAGGCTGATGGCAAATCATCCGCCAGCATCAATGATGTACCTGTTTCGGCGGCTCTGCTTCGTGATGTCGGTGATATGCTTGTTGAAATTCAGGGTCAGTTCGAAGGCCGCGGCCTGATGGATGTCGCCACCCATATCGGCCTTCTGGATCGTGCAGCTAATCACGATGACGTGCTGGCAAAACTGCATTCAGGCTGGGAAAACTGGCTTCAGGCGCAGCGTAACCTTGCCCACGCCAAGCGTGAGCTGGAAAAGGCACGCGCGGAAGAAGAATGGCTTCGTGATGCCGTTGAACAGCTTGATCTTCTGGCCCCGAAGCCCGGCGAAGAGGATGAGCTATCCGCTGAACGTGAGCGGCTTTCCAATGTCGGACGGATTGGCGAAAGCCTCGCCATTGCCGATGACGCCATCTTCGGGGATAGCGGGGCGCAGAGCATCATTGGCCGTGCCCTGTCAGCTCTCGAAAAGGTGGCGCCTCAGGCTGGTGGCTTGCTGGATTCGGCGCAGCAGGCGCTTGTTCGTGCCGATGCCGAACTTGCCGAGGCCGCTGCCGAGATCAGCAGCGCAGGACATGCGCTGCAAAGCGACCCAGCACGGCTGACCGCTGTGGATGACAGGCTGCATGAACTTCGCCAGCAGGCGCGCAAGCATGACTGCACTCCAGACGAGCTTGCCGAGACCCATGCCCGGCTTGCTGCCAGCCTGGCCAGCATTGAGGATTCTGCCGGTGCCCTTGCCGGACTTGCTGACAATGAACGTCAGTGGCGCGACTATTTTCGGCAGGTTGCCGACGTGGTTGCCGCGAACCGTGCGCGCGCTGCTGGGACATTGGATGCCGCTGTGAATGCTGAACTCCCCCCCTTGAAGCTTGATGGCGCCAGCTTCATCACCGCCATCAGTGACCTTCCGCCTGAACAATTTGGTCCGCATGGCACGCAGCAGGTGCGCTTTGAAGCCAGCACCAATCAGGGCATGAAGGCTGGTCCGATCGATCGCATTGCCTCAGGCGGGGAACTGGCGCGCTTCTTATTAGCCTTAAAGGTGGCGCTGGAAGGTGACGCCGCCGGCCGTACACTGATCTTTGATGAAGTGGATTCCGGCGTTGGCGGGGCTGTTGCTGCGGCTGTACGTGAACGGCTGTCGCGACATGGCACATCCACGCAGACGCTTGTGGTCACGCCC
>WTJS01000128.1:3500-5551 GCA_011524735.1 Alphaproteobacteria bacterium | reverse complement strand
ACCACAGCATCGACAATAATTTTTTCGATGGCTTCGTCGGACTTACCCTTGATGTCCGATAGCGGGATAAAAGTTGTCGTGCCGTTGACAACGACAAACACATTGTTACCGACAACCCCGGCGGTCTTCTTATTCCCAAAGAAGTCTTCCTGCTGCGCCTTCTTAGCCAGGTTTTCCGCAACCGCAGGAGAAGCACCAGAGTAAACCTTACCATCAGCTCCAAGCACTTCACCTTTCTTGAAAGTGAGGGCCATTGCCGGGGCGATTGCCGAAGCGGTTGACAGCGCGGAGGCCACAAGGGCGATGCAAACAAAACGCATGATTACCTCAACATAATTCCAACGACCTTAATTTGTCTTACCAGACAAGCCAATCGCAGGCCATGGGTGGCACCACTCGCCAAAGGATTACATTTTTTTACTAGGTAGAAAGACGGGTAAATTTTTCCAAAACTCAGGCGCAGCGAACCCCTGTGCCTTTCAAGCCGCAATATCCATTGGGGACTTTGTGAAGATATTGCTGATGGAACGCTTCGGCATAATAGAACTTACCGGCACGCTCAATTTCGGTGGTCACAGCACCCAAACCGGCACTTTGCAGAGCTTCACCATAGGCTGCTGCTGATTCCCTGACGGCTTGTAGCTGTTCGTCGGTGGTGCAGTAGATCGCCGATCTGTATTGCGTTCCGGTGTCATTACCCTGCCGGAACCCCTGCGTTGGATCGTGCTCTTCCCAGAACACTTTCAATAACGCTGCAAGTGAAATGACGTCCGGATCGAAAATTACAAGGACAACCTCAGTATGTCCCGTTCGACCGGAACACACCTCTTCATAAGTCGGGTTTGGTGTAAAACCACCCGCATAACCAACCGCCGTGGTGTAAACTCCATCGAGGTTCCAGAATAGACGTTCAGCCCCCCAGAAGCACCCTAGACCAAGGTGAATTTCCTGCAAATGCTCTGAAAAGGGCGCCATAGTCGGCGTGCCAAGCACCGCATGAGGTGCCCCGTCCCAAATGGCAAAATCTCGCCCTGGCAGAGCTTCAGCCTTCAACGGCATACGGGACTTAAACGGATTGCCAAACAGCATAGTGCTTTCCCTTCTGATACTCCTGCTGCTGAGAGACACAACAGCTGATCAGATGCGTTAGCTCACCCGGAGAGCTTCCACCCCAGGCAGCTTACGCCCTTCCAGCCATTCAAGGAACGCTCCCCCAGCCGTTGACACGTATGAGAATTGGTTGCTCACACCCGCATTTGCAAGAGCTGCGAGCGTGTCGCCACCTCCTGCCACAGACATGAGCTTTCCATCACCGGTTAATTTGCCCGCGGCCTGCGCAAGCTTGTTGGTTGCACCATCGAACGGCTTGAACTCAAAAGCACCCATAGGCCCGTTCCAGACAACTGTCCTACAGGACGCCAAGACCTCTGACGCAGCTGCCGCCGAAGCAGGCCCAGCATCAAGGATCATCTCCTCTACGCCGATGTCGCCTGGCAAGGCAACACGACTCTCCACACCTTCAGCCAGTTTTTCAGCCACGACAAAGTCTTCAGGTAGAATGATCCGGCAACCATGCGCATCAGCACTCGCAGCAACCTTGCGGGCGATGTCCACCATGTCAGCCTCAACCAGAGAGGAGCCAACCTCAATACCATTCGCCAGCAGGAAAGTATTTGCCATGCCGCCGCCAAGCACTAACACATCAACACGCTGGACAAGATTTTCCAGCACCTGCAGCTTTGTTGAAACTTTGGCACCGCCCACGATAGCCGCCACCGGACGCTTGGGCTCAGCTAGTGCTAGATGCAGCGCGTTAAGTTCTTCTCCAAGCGCTCGGCCAGCCGTTGCCACGTCCATCAGTCGCGGCAATGCCTCAACCGAGGCATGTGCGCGATGCGTGCAGGAAAACGCATCACCGACATACACATCACCAAGCTCTGCAAGCGCCGCTGCAAAATCAGGATCATTGCCCTCTTCACCAGCATGGAAACGCAGGTTCTCCATCATCAGCACATCGCCGTCTGCCAATGCCGCAACAGCAGATTGACCAC
>WTJS01000128.1:0-3490 GCA_011524735.1 Alphaproteobacteria bacterium | reverse complement strand
AGTAGGTCGTCTTCAACGGGAACATCACAATTCATCAGGGCAGCCAGAGCCGCCGCGACCGGCCGTACCGATAAGTCATCAACAGGCTTTCCTTTAGGGCGACCAAGATGTGTCAGAATCACAATCCGGGCACCTGTCTCTCGAAGCGCCCTGAGCCCAGGCAGCACGCGACGAATTCTTGTGTCGTCAGTCACTCTGCCTTCCGCAAGCGGCACATTCAGATCAAGCCTTACAAGGCAACGTTTGCCAGCCGTGTCCACCTCATCGACAAACAAAAAGGGCGCGTCCATTAGTTTTTCCTGTTATGAAGCATGCAACAATGTAACCGTGATCGCTTAGCCGAAACATGGGCGCAAGACAAGCTGGCAGGCTCGCGATCTGTAGGGCCGGTGTCGTCATTATTTTCTGTGGACCAGCAATGTGGTGAAGGTATCAGAACAAACCTACTCTGAAACAGGCGGCATTGAATTCGGCCGCGCTGTTGGATTTGTGGCTGGTGGAATTGGCGATCAAATCTATCACCTGACACAGCTTCGTTCTCTGGCAGGTGCATGCCAGACAGGCACCATCGATATAGCTTGCATACATCCGGGCCCCATTTCACGCATTCTTGCGGCAACACCATGGGTTGGCAGAGTTATCGATGCCCGCCCCATAAGACGCTATGTGCCTGGCCTGCGCGGTACAGATACTGTCCGGGCGCTACGGCTACACAGATATGACACAGCTTTTTTTATGCATCGCTCAACTAGCTTCAAGCTTGCATCCGCTTTTGCAGGTATCCGATCGCGGATTGGACTGTCTGACGGTTGGGTAGACAATTTGTTGCTGACCAAAGCGTTGCCACTTGAAAATGGGGGAAACCGGCGCAAGGCATGGGGCCACCGCCCATTCATCGCGGCCATGGATGAATTCATTCTGAACAGCGGGCTTCATCTCGATCTGAAAACACCGACGATCTCGCCTGATCGTTCGGCGCGGGAGCTGACTCACAAATGGATGTCACAAAGGCAAGGCCCTGTGTTTATCGTCAATATGTTCGCGCTTGACGAAAAAAGACGATGGCCCGTCGATGCTGCGGTTACAACGATTGCCACTATTGCCACCCGTCACGGCGGAACGTTTATTTTAAATGCAGGCCCTGACGCTGCGGACTACCACAAGGCTGCGATGTCCGCCTGGCGGTCTTTCTGTAAACGCCAGCCAATGCTAAGAGTGGATCAGCTTGTCGACAGTCTTGATGATAACGCTTCAATGGAGCGCGATGTTGCTCTCTATCATCTTGCTGACGGATATATCGGGGTCGACTCATTCACCGCAAACTTAGCGATGAATTGCAGCCTGCCGGCGGTGATAATGTTTGCGTCACAGCGAGACCGGCTGACATATCGCTCAACAGTAAGCCCAGTTGTGGCGTCCGAAGCAGGCAATCTTGGCAGCATCAGCGTCGACAAGGTCCTGACCGCCTTTGAAAAATTACAAACCGGTCAGCCCGTTAACGCCTAGCCTTTGCCAGAATAATCCTCATAAGATTTCTCTTCGACAAGATCGGAACCCGTTGCGAGGTTAATCTGTTTCTTGAGGTCTGCACGTCTGTCATTGGTGACATATACAGCGCGGGCCAACTCTATGAACCGATCTCCAAACCGGCTCGCAGCCTCTTCGGCGCGAATATCATCTTCAATATCCCATAGCTCGGCATTCACTTGGCGGAGACCGTCTGTCAGGTTTTGAACTTTGTCGCTATCAAACACACCGCCTGTCACCAACGGCCGCAATGCGGCGAGCTCGGCCTTCACATTCGCCACCTTGGCAGCGTCTGAGATACGCTGTTCCTTAATTTCAAGGATGGTAATTTTGTCGACAACCTCGCCAACCGAGACCGGAACACTCAGAATCATGACTACCTCTTGCTATACGATGCTTGAATCGCCTCTGTGTGACGGAAAAACCCTCAAGAGGCAAGTTATCGATGCACAAGCAATGCACCGAACTAATCTGTACAAGGCATGAAGCCCATGATAGGCAGTCTCGCCCATTTCATACTGTTTCACAGTGGATCTCAAATAAAGACACACCATGACCGTTCCTAACCGACGCACCGAATTCTGGACTGGCGTTCGCCAAGAACTACCTCTCCAGCTTGGCGTGGTACCGTTTGGCCTCGTCTTTGGCGTGCTCGGGCTTGCCAGTGGGCTATCGCCCCTCCAAACCATACTGCTATCGTCTGTTCTGTTTGGTGGCGCAAGCCAGGTTGTGTTTGCCCAACTCTGGGGAGGCGGGGTGCCGGCGCCAATAGTTGGGGCATCAGTATCAGTGATCAATCTGCGGCACGCGCTATACAGCGCTTCCATGGCCCCTTACTTACGGACCTTACCACTAAGATGGCGCATACCGCTGGCTTATCTTCTGACAGACGAAGCCTACGCTGTCTCGATCAACCGCTTTACAAACGAACCGGCCGGTCCCTATCAGCACTACCATCTGCTTGGCACAGGACTGACCCTGTGGGTGTGCTGGCAGATTGCCACGATAACCGGTGTGGTGTTCGGCGCGACAATCCCAGATTCGTGGTCTCTTGGCTTTGCCATCCCGCTAACCTTTATCGCGATCGTCGCCCCTGCCATTCGCAGACGCGCCGATGTCGTCGCCTGCCTAACCGCGGGAACATTGTCGATAGTCGGCCAACCTCTTCCTTGGAAAAGCTGGATTATTTTATCAGCCGTAGGCGGCATCCTAGCTGGATGGGCGGTGCATATCCATGACAGCCGGAGGCCCGGCCAATGATCTGGATAGTGATGATTATTTGCGGCCTGCTGACCTTTGCGACCCGCTTTGTCATGTTCTCGGATATTGCACCCAAAGCACTCCCAAGATGGCTCCAGGATGCTTTAGGCTTTGTCCCCGTGGCTGTTCTGACAGCAATCATTGTTCCAGCCGTCATCATCGCCCCAGATGGTGGACTTGAATTTGCGGCCAATGCGCGCCTGCCAGCAGCCCTGATCGCGGTGACAATGGCTTTACTGACCCGTTCTGTCGTGATCACAATCGGAACAGGTCTTGCAGCCCTTTGGGTTCTCGACTGGCTTGTCTATTAATCTGCCGCAAATCGATCACAGGAACGCGCGAGGCGTAGATCTAAATCAGTTAATCCACTAGCAGAATGCGTGGTCCAGCGAATTGTCACGCGATTATACACATTGCTCCATTCCGGATGATGGTTGGTCCTTTCGGACGCAAGCGCAACACGGGTCATGAAACCAAAAGCTGCATTAAACCCCTTGAAGCTGAACTCTTTTTCGATGGCAGTCCCATCGGCAACCAAAGACCATCCCTGCAGCTCATTCAGCGCTGACCGTGTCTCGTCATCTGACAGTTTTTGCGTCATTATGCCCTCCAGCCTTGTTGGACCCACCCTCACGGCGATGTTAGTCAACGCTGGAACCTGATGTCATGCCAAAATCTCTGCTGATCATCGCGCACACGCCGT
>WTJS01000174.1 GCA_011524735.1 Alphaproteobacteria bacterium | reverse complement strand
TGATGTTGCCACGATGACCGCGGAGACAAACAGATCAGACAGACAGGTCGCAGTCAAAATCTGTGGCATAGCTTCCTGCAAGGATTTCGATGACTGCCATGACGCCGGAGCGGCTTTCATCGGCATGGTGTTCTTTCCAAGATCACCGCGCCACATGACGTTGGCGACAGCCAGCGCGATCGCAGACCATGCAGATGCCAAGGATGACATAAGCGGTACGCCGCAACGTGTTGCGCTGACCGTCAACATGCCAGATGAGCAGATGGACCAAGTGGTATCGGCCGCGCGGCCACATTTTATTCAGCTACATGGATCCGAAACACCGCAGCGCGGCGCGCAGATTCGTGACCGTTACGGATTACCCCTGATCCGGGCCATTCGCGTGGCTGAGGCGACTGACCTTGATGAATGTGCCAACTGGGACGGCATCGCCGACTGGCTAATCCTAGACGCCAAGGGCGATCCAGACGGACTCCCAGGCGGCACCGGGCATAGCTTTGACTGGTCTCTTCTTGATGGACGCGCCGGGGGGACACAATGGATGCTTGCTGGCGGGCTTTCAGTTGATAATGTCGAACGCGCGCTTGCGGTGACAAGCGCTCTGGCTCTGGACGTGTCCTCAGGCGTCGAATCAGCGCCCGGAAAAAAAGACGCATCGCTTATACGGACCTTTGTATCACAGGCACGATTGCGGTAACCTCGCCGACTAATCTTTTATCCGTGAGCAGGTTGAATACCAGCTCCGTCTACAGCAGCGCCGCGGTCGCGGCAGGTATGGATCATCATGACAGACGTAAATCTGAATTCGTTCCGTAATCAGCCGGATGAGCGTGGCCGGTTTGGCCTTCATGGTGGCAGGTTTGTTGCCGAAACATTGATGCCACTCATCCTGAATGTCGAAACGGCATATAAAGAGGCCTGCGCCGATGCTGAGTTCGAACGCGAACTCGCCTATTATCAGACGCATTATGTCGGTCGTCCGAGCCCGCTGTATTTTGCCGAGCGGCTGACCGCGCATTATGGTGGTGCCAAGCTGTATCTGAAGCGGGATGAGCTGAACCACACGGGCGCACATAAGATCAATAACGTGCTAGGCCAGGCTTTGCTCGCCAAGCGTATGGGCAAGACCAAGATCATTGCTGAGACAGGCGCTGGACAGCATGGCGTGGCCACCGCCACCGCTTGCGCCCTATTCAATATGGAATGTGAAGTCTTCATGGGGGAAGAAGATGTCCGCCGCCAGAAGCCGAATGTTGATCGGATGCGTCTGTTGGGGGCCAAGATCCATCCGGTCACCTCTGGTACCGGCACGCTGAAGGATGCGATGAATGAAGCCCTGCGGTATTGGGTCACGAATGCCGAAACGCATTTTTACATTATCGGCACCGTTGCAGGTCCGCACCCCTACCCACAGATGGTCCGCGACTTCCAGTCGGTCATTGGCAAGGAAGCCCGCCAGCAGCTCATGGATGCCGAAGGCTGCCTTCCCGATGCCATTGTGGCCTGTATTGGTGGCGGATCTAACGCGATGGGCCTGTTCCATCCATTTCTCGATGATGAGAGTGTGGCGATCTATGGCGTCGAAGCTGCCGGCCATGGCATTCCATCAGGCCTGCATGCGGCATCCCTGACCGGCGGCACGCCTGGCGTTCTTCATGGCAATCGCACCTACCTCTTGCAAAACGACGACGGCCAGATCATCGATGCACATTCGATCTCTGCCGGGCTTGATTACCCCGGCATTGGCCCGGAGCATTCCTGGCTCCACGACATGGGTCGGGTGAACTACGTCAGCGCAACAGATGAAGAGGCGCTGGAAGCCTTCCAGCTCTGCTCGCGTCTTGAAGGAATCATACCGGCGCTGGAGCCATCACACGCCCTGTCCTTTGTCGGCACAATGATTGGCGACATGGATAAGGATCAGATCGTGATCCTGAATATGTGCGGTCGTGGCGACAAGGACCTCGGCGCCGTACTTCCCATGCTTGAAGAGCGTGGCCGCCTCTAGATGACCCCCAGATGAATGTTGCCGCCCATCGCCACTGCGAATTCGGGCAGCGGTAAATAAGGAAAGACCAGACCATGACCACCAGAATTGAATCCGCCTTTGCCAGGGCCCGATCAGAAGATCGCGGCGTACTTGGCGTTTTTGTGACAGCGGGCGATCCCGATGCCGCCACATCACAGGGTATTCTGGACGCGCTGGTCGATTCCGGCGTCGATATCGTTGAACTGGGCATGCCCTTTTCCGACCCCATGGCGGACGGTCCAGCCATTCAGGCGGCATCACTGCGGGCACTAAAGGGTGGCATGACCCTGTCCGGCACCCTGGACATGGCCCGCGGCTTTCGGGATCGTCATCCAGACACCCCGCTGGTACTGATGGGCTATTACAACCCGATCTATATCTATGGCGTTGACGCCTTCCTTAAAGATGCTGTTGCCGCCGGTGTAGATGGGCTGATCATCGTTGATCTTCCGCCAGAAGAAGATGACGAGCTGTGCTTCCCAGCCAAGGAAGCAGGCCTTGACTTCATCCGCCTTGTCACCCCAACAAGTGATGCTGAGCGCCTGCCAGTGGTCCTCGGCACGGCAAGTGGCTTTGTCTATTACGTCTCCATTACCGGCATCACCGGCACGCGTAGCGCAGCTGGCGCGAGCATCTCGGCCGCCTATGAGCGCATTTCTTCGGTTACAGAGCTGCCCGTTGTCACCGGTTTTGGCATTCGCACGCCAGAGCAGGCTGGCGAAGCGGCCTCTCTGAGTGACGGAGCTATTGTCGGCTCCGCCGTGGTTGACATCATCGCTGACAACCTCAATGAGGATGGTAGCGGGTCGCCTGAAATCGTGTCCAAAATTGCCGCATTTGTCAGCGATCTTGCGCAAGGTGTTGCTGCAGCATCCAGCAAATAGGGGAAGACATTTCACCTGAAAGACAGGACAGACATGTCTATTTGGGTCGTATTCTTCCAGGAGAACGGGTATAGCTTCGCCAAACACAGGCATCGGGACGCAAGGTCGCTTCCTTGCAGATAGTCTCGCAGCCATTTTTGAGGAGATGGGCGCATGAACTGGATAACAAACGCCGTCCTGCCAAAGATCAAGGCATGGGTCAGCACTGCCGACCAGCCTGATGATCTATGGGTGAAGTGTAAATCCTGCGGTCAGATGATTTTCCACCGCGAGTATGAACAGGCACATAACTGCTGTTCGACCTGCGGTCACCATGCTCCCATTCCGCCAGAAGCCCGCTTTGCAATGACGTTCGATAATGGCCAGTTTGAAACTATTACGCTGGACGCCATCATCGAAGATCCCCTGAAATTCAAGGATTCAAAGCGGTATGTTGACCGTCTGAAGGACACGCGAAGCCGCACCGGCCTGACCGACGCGATTGCCGTCGCCCATGGCAAAATTGGCGGACACAAGACTGTTATCGCCGCTTTCGACTTCCGCTTCATGGGGGGGTCGATGGGCCGCATGGTTGGCAATGGCATCATCGCCGCCGCCGAGGCCGCCGTTGACCATGATGCGGCACTGATCACCGTGCCATCAACAGGCGGCGCCCGCATGCAGGAAGGTGTGCTATCGCTGATGCAGCTGCCGCGTACAATTCTGGCAGTTGAGAAAGTGCGCAAGGCTGGACTACCCCACATCGTATTACTGGCCCACCCAACAACCGGTGGGGTAACCGCGTCCTTTGCCATGCTGGGTGATCTGCAGATTGCCGAACCGGGTGCGATTATCGGCTTTGCCGGGCGCCGTGTCATTGAAGAGACTGTCCGCGAAAAGCTGCCAGATGATTTCCAGACGGCTGAATACCTTCAGGATCATGGCATGGTTGATAGCGTCGTTCCGCGCTCAGACCAGCCATCCTTCCTCGGTCGAGTGCTTGGTTTCCTGATGGAAAAGCGCGAGACAAACAGAGCCGCCTGATGACAGACACCAGCGTTTCGGACAGCGCCGCCCGCGCCACCGCCGCGCTTGACCGGCTTGCAGAACTCCATCCAAAGCTGATTGATCTTGGCCTGGAGCGCACATTTGCGCTTCTGGAGCGCCTCGGCAACCCACACCACAAGCTGCCACCGACCATTCATGTTGCCGGCACCAATGGCAAAGGGTCGGTGATTGCCATGATGCGCGCCATGGCCGAAAGCGCTGGCCTGACTGTTCATGTCTATGCCTCGCCGCATCTCTGCCGTTTCAACGAACGTATCCGCCTTGCTGGATCGCTGATCAGAGACGGCGACCTAGCCGATCTTCTGGAGGAGGTTGAGAGGGTCAATGGTGACACACCTGTTACCTTTTTCGAGGTCACCACGGCTGCGGCAATGCTGGCCTTTTCACAGACACCTGCAGATCTGCTGCTGCTTGAAACAGGGCTTGGCGGGGCGCTGGACTCGACCAATGTGCTAGCAACCCCCGCCGCGACAGTGATCACGCCGATTGCCCGCGACCATGAGCATTTTCTGGGAAGCGACATCGCTGGCATTGCCGTCCAGAAGGCTGGGATCATGCGGGCAGGCACCCCCTGCCTCAGCGCCGCCCAGACAGGTGAAGCCATGGCAGCTCTTGATGCTGAGGCGGAACGGATTGGTACTGACATCCATGCCATGGGCCGCGATATGGCATGGCAGGGCAGCTCTGATGGCGGACTGACACTGAGGATCGGTAGTGATACTCACACCCTACCCGCACCGGCACTTCGCGGTGAACATCAACGCGCGAACGCAGCCCTAGCGACTACAGCCCTTGTCACTGCCATGCCGAATATTGACGTCAAGCAAATGACAGATGGGCTGACCGCAGCGCATTGGCCGGGACGGCTACATAAGCTGGATGACGGGACACTGACCGCGCTAGCAGGTGGACGTGATATTTGGATCGACGGAGCCCATAATGTGCATGGGGCATTGGCACTGGCGGCCGCCCTCCCCTCTATCCATAATGGCGGGTGGCATTTCATTTGCGGGGCCTTAAACACGCGCCCAGCCGAAGAGTTCCTGAAAGAAATCGCGCCATTGGCCGAAAGCCTTCACTGCCTGACAATTCCGGACCAGCCTGCGGCTCTTGAAGCAGAGGAACTGGTAGATGCCGCAAAACCTTATTCCCCAGCAGCCCGCGCTGCCACCTCTGTGGCGGGTGCAATTCAGGCCATCACTGATGGATCTGTGGCGCCGACCGCTCCAGTCATGATCTGCGGCTCATTGTATCTCGCCGGGCATGTTCTTCTGGAAAATGGGACCCTGCCAACCTGACTAACACTGCAGATATCAGACTGGTTAGCACACTGGTTGGCAGATTTGTCGTCGAGGCAGACTAGCCGATATTTTCTGTGACCCAGGCGTCGAGCTGCGACTTTGGCATCGCCCCGATCTTCTCGGCGACAACTTCACCATCCTTGAAAATCAACAGGGTCGGGATGCCACGCACATTGTATTGCTGTGGTGTTAGCGGGTTTTCATCGATATTCAGCTTGACGATAGAAATCGAATCACCCTTGGCGTCACTGATCTCTTCCAGCGCTGGACCAATGGCCTTAAAAGTACCGCACCATTCCGCCCAGAAGTCGACCAGAACAGACCCCTGTGCCTGAAGCACATCTG
>WTJS01000242.1 GCA_011524735.1 Alphaproteobacteria bacterium | reverse complement strand
GTAATCAGCACAATATCACTGAACAGATCACCCGTGACTGAGGAAAAAAGCGCCATCTTGGTGGCTTTCAGCGGCTTGCCAGCCTTTGCCAGCGGATAACCGTCAAGCGCAGTGGCCGCGGCGTCTGGTGTGCCGGGGGTGTTCATCAGCACCGCCGGCACCGCCCCGCCGACAAGCCCTCCCTTATTGACACCAATCAGAAAGGCAATGGCCGCCAGCGGCGACAGGCTGAAGGTGAAGGGCACAGCGATGGCCATCGCCATTACCGGACCAATCCCGGGCACCGCACCAACAAACTGGCCAACAACGACCCCCAGCAGCACAAAGCCAAGATTGACCAGCGAAAAGGCATCCCCGAACCCGGCCATAATGACGTCCAAAGACGGCATGATATGGCCTAAATCAGCTGACGGCCGAGAATCTGAACCACAAAGACCCAGATTGCGGCAGGCACCAGCCCAGCGCCGATGGCATACCAGCGCCACCGTCTTTCGCCGCTCAGCCACATCAGGGCCAAGGCCAGTGCCGGCGCCACCAGCATGAAGCCAAATTGGGACATGGCGGCCAGCGCCAGCGCCAGCAGCAGCACAATGCCGATCCCCCGAAGCAGCTGGCGCCAGGGTGGCAGATGCTGTTGAACCGTCTCTTGCCGCGCTGGTGGTGCTAGGGGCGATTCTGGGGGCGATTCTGGTGGCGTGTGTGGCCGTACCAGCAGCACCCCTCCCCCGAATGCCATGATGGCTGACATCACGATGGGAAGGGTTGAGGGCGCAATATTGCCGCCTTCGACCGCTTCTACCTCAGCGGGGATGACGCCAAAAATCATCGCAAGACCCGCCAGCAGGAACACCAGGCCCGAAATCCGGTCAGCAGACAGGGACACCGTCATCCGACGCAACCTTGCCAGGCCCCGTTGGCGCACCACCAGCGAGCCCCCTATTTCGCAAACAGGACGCCCACATTCTGCAGCCCGTCACGCATCATGTCTTCGGTGCCATCAGGACCAAGATTGAGAGGCTTGCTTTTGATGGCATTGGCGACAATCGTTTCCATCTCGGGCGATTTCATCGCTTTCTTGATCGCCGCAATGATGGCTTTGCGTGCCTTGCGGTCAGTGCCCTTGGTGGTTGCCAGAAAGAAATAGGGATCGACATAGGCATTGACGCCAGCCTCAACAAAGGTGCCAGCATCTGGGGCATAGCTCAGCCTGACGGCGTTCGCACTGGCAATCACCTTCATGGTGCCAGCTTCGGCATGCGGAAAATGTTCACCGGCGCTGAAAGCGGCAAGCACCTGTCCACCAAGGATCAGCTTCATGGATTCAGCACCGCCCTTGGTGGTCACCATGTTGAACTTTGCCCCCGTTTCGCGGGCCGCGACATCCATCAGCAGTTTCTGCGGCGGCGCGCCATAAGCAACAGGCAGCGTGCCCTCGGCCTTGGCGTGGGCAATCAACCCATCCAGATCGTCAAAGGGCGCGTCGGCCGCGGCGACAAGCGCCAGCTCGGCCTTGGCGATGGTTCCCAGATAATCAAAACTGTCGAGATCAAAGGGCAACTCATCCCCGCGCCGGACCAAATTGACCAGGACCGGCATGTTCACGCCAAGCCCGATGACACGGCCATTTGGCGGCATCTTGGCAATGCCGGTAAACATGGCCACCCCGCCGCCGCCAGTTTTGTTCTCAGCAAAGATGTTCCAGCCCGTCTGGTCTTTCATCACTTTGGCCAGAACGCGGCCCATCGTGTCAGTTGACCCGCCGGCCCCAAAGCCGATCTGCAGGGTCAGCGGGCCATCCGGCTTCCAACCCGCCATGGCAGACCCTGCCACCATCATTGTGACGACCGCCGACATGGCGGCACATTTCTGGAAAAACCCCATTTCGGTCCCCATTTCCCGTGCGTTTGTCCATAGCCCAGCCGGCCACCAGCCAGATGAACGGCCGACGCCACCAGCACAGCCTCAAGACAGGGAAACAGACACAGGAACAGAAGAGACCGCGATCCGCAGATCAAGGCATCTGACAAGCCAAACATGATTCATGACCAAGGTCACGAACTTTACTGTTAAGTAATTGTTAACGGGAGATTTACAGGGATGTTGCCGAACATCCTGTCAGCCCCCCCTCAGGACGGGCGACAGCGATCCCCGTCGCGGACAAAGCCCGGGTTACAGGCCCAGCCATTATTCATGATGGTGGCGTTGGCCGGGGCGACAATCTGCTGGCACCCGCCCTTGCCGTCAGCGGCAAATCCGGGGCGACAGACAATCTTGCCATCCTGCAACACCCCACCAACCGGCGTGGTCAGGCGAACACACCGATCTCCATCGCGCAGAAAGCCTGGATTGCAGCTCCAGCCATTTCCACGGATGGTGGCATTGGCTGGCGCCCGCAGACGGCGACACATATTATCATCCCGAAAATATCCGGTGTTGCAGGTCCAGCGGTTCCCCCTGATGGTGGCGTTGGCCGGTGCCTTCAGTGTCTCGCACCGGTCAAGGACACGGCGATAGCCAGCCTGACATTCCCATCGATTACCCCGGATAAAGGCGTGCTGTGGCACCGACAGCCTGACACAGGCCCCGGCCTTGGAGACATAGCCTGTCTGGCAAACCCAGCTATTGCCCTGCACCATGGCGTTCCTGGGGACACGGTAGCGTTTGCAGGTATCGTCCTTGGTCAGCCTGTAGCCGGGATGGCAGGCAATCTCGTCATTCGCAATATAGCCATAGGCCGGGGCCCGCAGCGCCACGCATTTGTCACCCTTGCGGTGA
Source organism: Alphaproteobacteria bacterium (assembly GCA_011524735.1). Classification (GTDB taxonomy): domain Bacteria; phylum Pseudomonadota; class Alphaproteobacteria; order Puniceispirillales; family Puniceispirillaceae; genus UBA8309. The sequence continues at coordinate 2,841 of WTJS01000242.1, read as the reverse complement.
TAGGCCGGATAGCATTCCCAGTCATTCCCGCGAATAAAGGCATTGCGCGGCGGAATGATGCGGGCGCAGCCGCCTGCCCCATCGGCGGCGTAGCCGGCAATGCAGCGCCAGCCATCAGACGTGTTGATCGCATAGGGCGGTATCACGGCAGCGCCACCCGCGGTTGCTCCACCGGCAATGGCCGCATTACCGGCTGACGGGCTTATATCCACTGTTGTTTCGAGGCCAGCACTCTGTGCGTGCGATGGCGTGGAAAGGCCACTGACAAGACTGACCACAAGCAGGGCAAGCCACGCGGCGAGGGCCAGCCTCAGCGCCGCCCCGCGAAAGCGAGAGCGGATATCATTCATGGAAAGGATGGCATCAACCATTCACGCAACAGATCCTGAAAACCCTGCCTCATTCATAACACTGCATCCATGTCGCCGCCCATATAGCCAGCGCGAACAATCCGAATGAAGCATCATGTCGGGAATCTCGCACCAGGAAGGGTTTGCGTCAAGATTTGGCAGGAAAGGATTGGTGGAGCCAGACGGGATCGAACCGACGACCTCCTGCTTGCAAAGCAGGCGCTCTCCCAGCTGAGCTATGGCCCCATAAGGGTTGCGGCTGGGTGATATCCCGTTCGGGACAACCGCACCGCCGCGTGGCAAACCGACCCGCAGGTCGTTGCAGGCCGTGTTATCTGCGAATGGGCCGGACGGGTCAACCTTTTTTTCACCTGAACCCGGATTTTCATGACGGCCTGCGCACCGACAATATTCCGCACAAAAAAGAGACCGACATGCGAGGCATGCCGGTCAGCTCACGGAGGAAGTATTTTTCGTGCTGGACGTTTTCGTCCCGGACGTCTCCGTCCCAGACAAATTCGTCCTAGCGGTATTCTTTAGGCGGCTTCGGCAGCCATGGCCTCAAGAACCGCGTCATAGGTCACCAGACCGCCCTTGACGTTCAGGCCATTGGCAAGATGCGGGTTGGCATCCAGAGCCGCCAGACCGTGATCGGCAAGCGCCAGAACATGCGGCAGGGTCGCGTTGTTGAGCGCCTCAGACGAGGTCAGCGGCACCGAGCCCGGCATGTTGGCAACACAGTAATGCACGACACCATCCACAACATAGGTCGGGTCATCATGGGTTGTCGGACGCGAAGTCTCGAAACAGCCGCCCTGATCAATCGCCACATCGACCAGCACCGACCCAGGCTTCATTTCGCTGAGGAAGTCACGGCTGATCAGCTTTGGTGCGCTGGCACCCGGGATCAGAACCGCGCCAATCACCATGTCGGCATTGCGGCAGACTTCTTCGACAATCGCCCGGCTCGAATAGCGTGTGGTCACGGCTGTGCCGAACATGTCATCCAGCTGGCGAAGACGCGGTACCGACCGGTCAAGAATGGTCACGCGGGCCCCAAGGCCAACCGCCATCTTGGCCGCATTGGTGCCAACAACACCGCCGCCAATCACGACAACTTCGGCAGGCGATGTGCCAGGCACACCAGAGATCAACAGACCCCGGCCACCGGCGCTTGCCTTGAGGTTGGCGGCGCCCTCGATCACGGACAGACGGCCGGCAACCTCACTCATCGGCGCCAGCAGGGGCAGCCCACCCGCATCATCGGTGATGGTCTCATAGGCAATCGCCGTGCAGCCCGACTCCATCAGGCCGTGGGTCTGGGCCATATCGGCTGCGAGATGCAGATAGGTGAAGAGGATCTGGTCAGCCGACAGTTGCACCCACTCATTTGGCTGAGGCTCTTTCACCTTCACAATCATCTCGGCAGCCGAAAACACATCGGCAGCGCTGTTGGCGATTTCGGCACCAGCGGCGCGATAGACATCGTCAGACGCCCCAATGCCAGCACCGGCACCTGTTTCAACAAGCACGCGATGACCACGCGCGGTCAGTTCCGCCACAGAATTAGGCACCAGGCCAACACGGGACTCACGAACTTTGATTTCCTTTGGCACACCGATCAGCATCGCTACGCACTCCCTTTCACAGGTTGTTAGGCCAGACTGTCTTACTGGCGGCTTGTCTCACTGGGATGGAGCATATGGCGAAGCTGACGGCATTTCCGTGCTTTTTATTCAGTGAAATCCACTTTATTTGCAACTTTCCGTACATTTTGATAACTTATTTGCAATTAAATGCGTTCATACCAAGATGACATCGCAGGATGTGAGGCAAATGGGGTCATTCACGCCACATTATGCCGAATCACTTTCAGAAAAGGGTGAAATCTGGAGGGGCGCGATCCTATCGGCCTGATCACGGGCACGCGCGACGCCAGAGGCGACACCACAGGAGAAAGGCAGTCTGATGGATAGCATTGATCGATCAATCCTGCTGCGGCTGCAGGACAATGCCCGCATTTCCAATGTCGAGCTGGCAGCCGCTGTCGGGCTGTCACCATCGGCCTGTCTTCGCCGGGTCACGCAGCTGGAACGCAGCGGAGTCATCAGCGGCTATCATGCAGATCTTGATGCGGCCAAGCTAGGCCATGATGTGCTGGTTCTGATCCAGATCACGCTTGTCGGACAGTCGGCCGAAATGCTGGCGGAATTTGAAGCCGCGGCGGCCGCGATCCCACAGGTTCTGGCCTGCTTTCTGATTGCCGGAGAAAGTGACTATATCCTGCGCGTGGCGGCCCGCAGCGTTGGCGATTTTGGCAGGCTGCATGCGGAAAATCTGTCAGCCCTGCCGCATGTGTTGCGCATGGAGAGCAGCTTTGTGATGCGCGACGTGTTCACCCGGTCCTTTACCCCGCTGCCCGGACAGGCCTAGAGACAGGCCTAGAGACAGGCCTAGAGACAGGCCTAGAGACAGGCCCAGAAACAAACAC
>WTJS01000149.1 GCA_011524735.1 Alphaproteobacteria bacterium | reverse complement strand
GAAGCGCTCGCAGTTCCAGGCTTCACCCCTCCATCTGCCGAAGAGCTTGCCGCGATGACGGATGAGGAAATCATTGCCACGCTTGAACAGCGTCAGGAAGCTCTTGCAGCCATTCAGGCTGCCGACACCGCCAATATTTCCCAGATCACAGAAGGGTTTTCTGACGATATTTCTGTTGAGGATCTCCAGGAGGCAACGGAGTATGCGGCAGAGTTTGCTGCACAGGAGGCTGCCAACATAGCTGCCGCACAGGCGCAGCAGGCTGCGTTTGAAGCTGCAGAGGCTGCGCAACAAGCTGTCGATCAGGCTGCACAGGAAGCGCGTATCGCGGCTGGCGAAGCCATCGAAGGGCTTGATTATGAATTGCCGTCTGCCGAGGTGTGCGCAGAGGCTGCTGGGCAGGGTGTGTCGCTTGGCGGGTGTTGATGATGTATGCCTGAAAAAGAGTGTGATTCATAATTGACCTGCAATGGGTGCGGTGTTAGGTTCCGCGCTCATTAAGTTTCACCGCGTGGTGATGGAGCCGAAAATGAAAGTCGTAAGTTCGCTGAAAACACTGAAATCGCGTGATCGCAATTGTCAGGTTGTGCGTCGTCGTGGGCGGCTCTATGTGATCAACAAGCGCAATCCGCGCCTGAAGGCACGCCAGGGCTGATCCCGCGCGATAAGGTTTGCAAAAACGGTCGGCCATGCCGGCCGTTTTTCGTTTGTGGTCTTAATTTGGTTCCCTATTGGGTGCGGCAAATCGAACAGCGTGAAACGCTGACAAGGCATTCAATTTGGGCTATTGCTGAGAGACATCTGGTTTTTGGAGTAATGCCATGCTGATGCCTGATCCCGATCAGAATGTGATCAACCGCCGCGACGAAATCTGCGCTGAGCTTCGCAAGCTCGTGCCTGCGGAGTGCGTGATCGATTCTAAGGAGAGCATGAAAGCGTTTGACGCAGACGGGCTTTCCGCTTACCGGCAGCTCCCCTTGGCTGTCGTGCTGCCGGAAACAGTGAATCAGATTGCGGCAGTCATGAAATGGTGTCACCAGCAAGGTGTGAAAATTGTCCCTCGTGGTGCTGGTACGTCGCTGTCCGGTGGAGCCTTGCCTCTTGCAGATGCGGTTCTGCTTGGCTTGGGCAAATTCAATAGAATTCTCGAAGTTGACTACGACAACCGTTGCGTTGTTGCCCAGCCTGGAGTGACCAACCTTGCCATTACGCACGCTGTTCAGGCTGATGGTTTCTATTACGCTCCAGACCCTTCTAGTCAGATAGCCTGTTCGGTTGGTGGTAACGTCGCTGAAAATTCCGGTGGTGTGCATTGTCTGAAGTATGGCCTGACAACCAATAATCTCCTTGGGATTGAAATCGTCACAATGGAGGGCGAAATCCTTCGCCTTGGCGGAAAGCACCTCGATGCCGGAGATTATGACCTGCTTGGCATTATGACGGGCTCTGAAGGACTTCTAGGCGTTGTTAGTGAGGTCACTCTTCGAATTCTCCAGAAACCAGCTACGGCGCGCGCGCTTTTGGTTGGTTTCGACGATACAGGAGCAGCAGGGCGCGCTGTTGGAGATGTTATTGCTGCTGGTATCATTCCAGCTGGTATGGAGATGATGGACGGTCTCGCGATCAACGCAGCAGAAGACTTTGCCAATGCCGGCTACCCACGGGAGGCAGCGGCGCTGCTGATCATTGAGCTTGATGGGCCGGAGGTCGAGGTAGACGCCTTGATTGACCGCGTTGAGGCCATTGTAGGTAAGGCAGGTGCAACATCGGTTCGCATCAGCCAGTCTGAAGAAGAACGCAACCTTTTCTGGGCAGGCCGCAAGTCAGCCTTTCCTGCGGTTGGGCGGATTTCGCCAGATTATCTGTGTATGGATGGAACAATTCCGCGCCGCAAGCTTCCCGACATGATGCGGCGAATGGCATCTCTCAGTCAGCAGTATGGTCTTCGCGTCGCGAATGTCTTTCATGCTGGTGATGGCAATCTGCATCCGTTGATCCTGTTTGATGCCAATCAGCCGGGCGAACTGGAGCGAGCTGAGGAATTTGGTGCTGATATCCTGCGTAGCTGCGTTGAGATGGGCGGCGTTCTCACTGGCGAACATGGCGTCGGAGTTGAAAAACGGGACCTCATGACCATTCAATTCACTGAGGATGACCTTAAGCAGCAACAGCGTCTGAAATGTGCATTTGATCCAGGGCATCTGTTAAACCCAGGTAAGGTATTTCCGCATCTCCATCGCTGTGCCGAGCTTGGCAGACTCCATGTACACAAAGGTAAGATGCCGCATCCGGATCTTCCCCGTTTCTAGGCTTGCCACGGGCGCTCTTAGTCGCGACATCCAGGATTCCAATTCATGAGTGATATCAAAGCAACAGACCTGCGGGACGTGCAGGATGCTATTCAGGCGGCGGTTGCTGCGAAGACACGGCTGGAGGTTCGTGCGTCTGGCACCAAGCGGCATCTTGGCGTGGCGGCTGCCTACGATCATGTGCTTGATGTGAGTGCAATGTCGGGGATCATCGACTATCAGCCAGAAGAGCTGGTGATGACATTGCGTGCGGGCACCCCTATGGATCAGGTTGAAAAGGCGCTCGCTGATGCCCGGCAGATGCTGGCCTTCGAGCCTCCAAGCATGACTAAAATTCTTGGTGAGGCTACGGCTGGCGTGCGTGGTTCCATCGGTGGTATCATCGCGACAAACCTGTCTGGCCCGCGGCGTTTGACGGCTGGTGCAGCGCGTGACTTTCTTCTGGGTTTTGAAGCCATTTCGGGGCGGGGAGAGCAATTCAAGTCTGGTGGCAAGGTAATGAAGAATGTCACCGGCTATGATCTGTCGAAGCTGATGTGTGGGTCATATGGTACACTGGCTGTGATGGACGAAATCACGCTGAAAACCATTCCGGCGCCTGAGACAAGCCGGTCGCTGCTTGTAGGTGCGGACAGTTTTTCTGAAGCGGTGAAGCTTATTGCAACCATCTTTGCAACACCGCATGAGCCGGGATCGGCAGCCATTCTGCCCCAGCCCATCGCTGCTGGTGAGCAGGCCGATACGGGTAACGCCTTCACCATCGTGATCAGGCTGGAAGGTATAGAGCCTTCGGTGAATGATCGGTCGCAGCACCTGCAGTCGGGTTTTGGTGGCGAGTCTCTTGATGACATGGCTAGCCAGGCCCTGTGGCTTCGCATTCGTGATGTGCAGCCTCTCGCTGAAAGGCCGCAGGATATCTGGAAAGTGTCCTGTGCGCCGTCTGATGCGCCGAGGTTGATCGATTCGCTCGATCTTCGCCAGGAAATGCGTTTCTTTGCGGACTGGGCTGGGGGGCTGATCTGGATGTCGAGTGCTGCGCCAGACCTTGGCGCCCAGCTTCGTTCTGCCGTTGCCCGTCTGAATAGCGGGTTTGCCATGCTTGTCCGGGACGTCGGCGCAACCAAACAGAAGGTTGCCCCTTTGCAGCCGCTAACTGGTGGAATGTTCGAATTGCACAAGCGGGTAAAAGCTTCATTCGATCCGCTGGGCGTGTTGAATTACGGCCGCATGCATGAAGGGGTGTAGGTGATGCAGACACATTTCAGCGACGCACAACTGCTTGATCCCCAGATCCGCGAGGCCGATGGCATTCTGCGCAAATGCGTTCATTGTGGTTTTTGTACCGCGACCTGCCCGACATTTGTAATGACCGGTGATGAGCGGGACAGTCCGCGTGGCCGTATCTGGTTGATGCGTGAGCTACTTGAGAGCCCGGAAAGCGTTTCGGCCGATACAGGGTACCATCTCGATCGCTGCCTCGGCTGCCTTGCCTGTACGACCACATGTCCGTCTGGTGTGGATTATCATCATCTTATTGAAATTGGCCGTGATCGTATGGACGCACTTGTGAAACGCCCCTTCGCGGATCGCATGATGCGCCGACTTCTTGCGATGGTTATTCCACATGCCAGTAGGTTTAGGATGATGATGCGGCTTGGTCGGATCGGCCGACTGTTTGCACCACTTATGCCTGGGAATATGCGTGCAGCGCTGGCCAAGTTGCCAACGCGTCTACCTGCGATGGACCGTATTGGCAGCAAAACCATGGAATTTGCGCCGCGGTCGCCAGCTACCAAACGTGTCATTCTATTAGCGGGGTGTGCGCAACGTGCGCTTGACCCGGCAATCAATGCCAGTACCGTTCGGGTGCTGACCAAGCTTGGCGTTGAGGTGGTGGTCCGTCAGGAGGCGCATTGCTGCGGCGCGTTGGCCCATCACATTGGCGAAACAGATGCAGCACATAGTGCCATGCGGGCTGCGCTTCTGGCGTGGCGTGAGGAGCTGGACGCGAAACCTGTTGATGCCATTATTGCCAACGCCTCTGGGTGCGGCACCATGGTCAAGGACTACGGTCATGCGCTGGCAGGCGACCCCGAATTGGCAGACATTGCTGCGCGGGTCTCGAGCCTGACCATGGATATCACCGAATTTCTAGCGGATATGCCGCTGCAGAATATCCTAGAGCCGATACCGGATGGTGGGTGGGGTGCTGTGACCTATCATTCCGCATGTTCACTGCAGCATGGGCAGAAAATCCACGATCTGCCTATCACCCTGCTTCGTGAAGCTGGTTTTGACGTGCGGCAACCGTTGGAGCCCCATCTGTGCTGTGGTTCTGCTGGCGTCTATAATATCCTTCAGCCACAAATGGCTGACGGGTTGAAGGCACGCAAGCTCGACAATTTGCGCAGAGCAGGCGCACCTGCCGTTGCGGCTGGCAACATAGGTTGTATCACACAGCTGGATGGAGACATTCCGGTAAGGCATACGATCCAGTACATCGACTGGGCTACAGGTGGTCCACCAGCGTACTGACCGTTAAGGCCAAGAAATTGTCAAGGCAGAGAAAGGCGCGAAATCAGCGGGCACCTGTTAGCTGATGTCAAAGAAGTCATTGCCTTTGTCGTCGGTGATGATGAAGGCCGGGAAATTTTCAACTTCAATTTTCCAAACGGCTTCCATGCCCAGTTCTGGATATTCCAGAACCTCGACTTTTTTGATCGACTCCAACGCCAGCTTTGCGGCGACGCCGCCGATGCTTCCAAGATAAAACCCGCCATGTTCCTTGCAGCTTTCGCGCACCTGACGCGAGCGGTTGCCTTTGGCCAGCATGACCATAGAGCCACCGGCCGCCTGGAAGGTGGATACATAGCTGTCCATGCGGCCGGCCGTTGTCGGTCCGAACGAGCCGGAGGGCAGCCCTTCTGGTGTTTTTGCGGGTCCGGCATAATAGACCGGGTGATTCTTGAAGTAGTCCGGAAGGCTACCTTCACTATTAAGGCGCTCCAGCAGCTTGGCATGGGCAATGTCTCTTGCCACGATCAGAGGGCCTGTCAGGGCAAGACGGGTTGCTACTGGATGCTGGCTAAGCGTTTGTCTGATCTCCTCCATCGGGCGAGTCAAATCAATCGGCACCGCTGGCATGTCATCATCAGCGCCAGCTGCCGGTAGAAAACGTGCAGGGTCTCGCTCAAGCTTTTCAACAAAAAGGCCTTCAGGCGTGATTTTTGCCAGTGCTTGCCGATCGGCCGAACAAGATACGCCAATGCCGATGGGGCATGACGCGCCATGTCGAGGGAGGCGGATCACCCGCACATCATGACAG
>WTJS01000114.1 GCA_011524735.1 Alphaproteobacteria bacterium | reverse complement strand
GTGTACATCATGATCCTGCCGGCCTTCGGCATTGTCAGCCACATCATCTCGACCTTCTCCAAGAAGCCTGTTTTTGGCTATCTCGGCATGGCCTATGCGATGGTGGCGATTGGCTTTATCGGCTTCATCGTCTGGGCGCACCACATGTATACTGTGGGCCTTAGCGTTGATACGCGTGCCTACTTTACAGCGGCCACCATGGTGATTGCCGTGCCAACTGGTGTGAAGATTTTCTCCTGGATTGCCACCATGTGGGGCGGGTCAATTACATTCCGCGTTCCGATGCTGTGGGCCATTGGCTTCATTTTCCTGTTCACCGTTGGCGGCGTGACCGGCGTCGTTCTGTCGAATGCTGGTCTGGATGTGGTGCTTCACAACACTTACTATGTGATTGCCCACTTCCATTACGTATTGTCGCTTGGTGCCGTGTTTGGCCTGTTTGCCGGTTTCTATTACTGGTTCTCCAAGATGACCGGGTACGAATATTCCGAAGGACTGGCAAAGCTGCATTTCTGGGTGACGTTCGTTGGGGTGAACCTGACATTCTTCCCAATGCACTTCCTGGGTCTGGCGGGCATGCCACGCCGTTACATCGACTATCCTGACGCCTTTGCAGGCTGGAACTATGTCGCGTCGGTTGGCTCCTACATTGGTGCCCTCGGTGCGATCCTGTTCCTTGTGGTGATTGTCGAGGCCTTCATTGCCAAGCGTCGTGCGGCTGACAACCCATATGGCGAAGGCGCAACCACGCTTGAATGGCAGGTGTCCTCACCGCCGCCTTACCATACCTTCGACGATCTGCCGAAGGTGAAGTAAGGACGGGCTTTGCCCCCGGCAAAGTTGGACGGCAAAGCTGAACTCTAACCTGGACCGGGCCGTTGGCCCGGATCCTGACCTGGCTGGAGAAGATGACGATTTCATCGAACCAGAACATGAATGAAACGACCGACGTGCTTTATGGCCCGTCGGTCGCGGATTTTTGGCAACTTCTAAAGCCACGTGTGATGAGTCTGGTGATCTTCACCGGCTTTGTTGGCATGTTTCTGGCGCCTGGTCAGATGCATCCTCTCCTGTTTGCCATTTCCATTTTTGCGATTGCCGCGGGGGCCGGGGCTTCTGGTGCCATAAATCAGTGGTACGACCGGGATATTGACGCGGTAATGAAACGTACCAGCGGTCGCCCCATTCCGTCAGGTGCCGTAGTGCCAGCCGAAGCGCTTAGTTTCGGCTTGGTGGTCTCGGCGCTTTCCGTGCTTCTTCTTGGGCTGGCTGCTAACTGGCTTGCTGCCGGTCTGCTGGCCTTTACCATTTTCTTCTATGGTGTCGTCTACACCATCTGGCTGAAGCGTAGTACGCCGCAGAACATTGTGATTGGCGGCGCTGCCGGGGCCCTGCCCCCGGTCATTGGCTGGGCAGCCGTTACCGGTGGCCTGTCAATCGAACCTCTGATTCTGTTTGCCATCATCTTCATGTGGACACCGCCTCATTTCTGGGCGCTGGCACTGTTTCGGAACGAAGATTACATCGCTGCTGACGTGCCGATGATGCCGGTTGTATGCGGTGAAGCGGAAACCCGCCGTCAGATCGTCATCTACGCCCTGATCCTGGCCCCGCTGGCCGTTGTGCCAGCGCTGATTGGCATGACCTCTCTTGCCTATGCTGTTCTGTCGACGGCCCTCGGCGTGAACTTTGTGCGCCTCTCGGTGTCGCTGCTGCGTCGCCCAAGTGATGACATTGCCAAGCGTCTGTTCGCCTTTTCCATTCTCTATCTGTTCCTGATCTTCCTTGGACTGATTATTGACCGGTTTCTGGTTGAAATGGGAATGCTGTCCGGCTTGGTGGCGGTGCTGTGATGACTGAACGTCGTGATCCGAAAACAGCTGATGAGATGGTGAAAATGCGCCGCGGGCGTAATTTTGCCATCGTGGGTCTGATCGCGGGTCTAGCGGTGCTGTTCTTCGTGCTCACCATTGTGCGGATGGGGGCAGCAACATCATGAGTGTCGCCCCAATCAATGCGCCCCAGACAGGTGCGCCCCAGACAGGTGCGCCCCAGACAGGTGCGCCCCAGACAGGTGCGCCAGAGACAGCTTCGGATGCCGGTAACCGTCGCATCCTGATGGTGCTGGCGCTTGTCGTGACAGGCATGGTTGGCCTTGCCTACGCCTCGGTGCCACTCTATCAGCTGTTCTGCCAGGTGACCGGATATGGCGGCACCACACAGGTGTCCGACAGTGCCGCTGAACAGGTTGTGTATGGCCATCCGGTGCGTGTGCGGTTCGACGCCAATACCAACCCGTCGCTGAACTGGAAGTTTGAGGCAGTTGACGCACCTGTTACGCTGAATCCTGGCGAAGAAATCATCATTAATTATCGCGCGACCAATCTTGGTGATGCGCCCTCCACCGGCACGTCGACATACAATGTCACACCGGTGAAGGCTGGGCCGCATTTCATGAAGATTGACTGCTTCTGCTTCATTGAGCAGGAGCTGCAGCCGGGCGAGTCGGTATTGATGCCAGTTCGCTTTTATATTGACCCTGAAATTGTCAACGATGCTGGCGCCAGTGACGTCAGTGAGATTACCCTGTCTTATACATTCTTTCCCGTGCTGGAAGATGGTAAGAAGGACAGGACTTAATCGCGGGAGAGGTGGTCATGCCTGATGGTGTGGCCAGATTGAGAGGAGACCGAAAATGAGCGGTGCGAACAAACACCCTTATCATCTTGTTGAGCCAAGCCCTTGGCCTGCCGTCGGATCGGCTGCTGCATTCGTAGCCGTCATCGGTGGTGTCATGTATATGCACGAAGTGCAGCATGGCGTAACGGTGCTCGGCATCGGCATGGCGCTAGTGCTGGCGACCATGTTCATGTGGTGGCGCGATATTGTCCGCGAGGCCGAATATCAGGGGCATCATTCACCAATCGTTCAGATTGGCATGCGCTACGGCATGATGCTGTTCATCGCCTCTGAGGTGATGTTCTTCGTTGCCTTTTTCTGGGCCTTCTTCGACCGTGCGCTGTTCCCGGTCGGAGGTGTCTGGCCGCCTGAGGGTGTTGAGACCTTCAACCCGTTCGACCTGCCACTGATCAACACGCTTGTGCTGCTCCTGTCTGGCTGTACCGTTACCTGGGCGCACCATGCCCTTCAGGTTGGCAACCGCCGCGATTTCATGACCGGTCTTGGTATTACCGTTGTTCTGGGCGTGCTGTTCACTGGCCTCCAGGCTCTGGAATACAGCCACGCGCCCTTTGGCTTCACGGATGGCATCTATCCATCAGTCTTTTACATGGCAACAGGCTTCCACGGCTTCCATGTGATTGTCGGTACATTGTTCCTTGCGGTCTGCTGGTATCGCGGTGCGATTGGCCACTTCACGCCGAAGCAGCATTTCGGTTTTGAAGCTGCCGCCTGGTACTGGCACTTTGTTGACGTTGTCTGGCTGTTCCTGTTCGCCGCCGTTTATTGGTGGGGTGGGTGATCAGACTGCCGATGCCCGTTCGATGACATCATCACGGGCATAACACTTCAAAAAGGGGAGGGGGCGCTTTTTTGAAGGCGCTCCCTTTTCATTGGTGCTATTGAATGGCGCCCAAGCTACAGGTGAAACGATGAAACTGCGTCCTCTATTCTGGCCAACTGCTGTCGCCCTTCCAGCGCTGCTCGTGCTGCTGTGGCTTGGCACCTGGCAGGTTCAGCGCCTCGAATGGAAGAATGACCTGATCGCCAGATTTGAAAGTCGTGCAACGGCAGCGCCGATTGACCTTCCGGAGGCACCGGTTGGTGCCGATATGGAATTCCGTCGTCTTGCGCTGACAGGCAGCTTTGACCACACGCAGGAAGTCTTCATGACCGGTCGCACCTATGAGGGGAATGCCGGCTTTCATATTGTAACCCCCTTCATCCTGACGGATGGACGTGTCGTCCTGGTGAATCGAGGCTGGGTGTCCGAATCCTACCGCGATCAGTCAAAGCGCCCCTTCACCCTGACCGAAGGCCAGACAACCATTCCTGCCATTGTTCGCTTCCCGGGAAAGAAAGGCTATTTCGTGCCTGAGAACGAGCCCGAAAACGGGTTCTGGTTTACCCTTGTGCCAGAGCAGATTGTGGCGCATCTCGGTCTTGACGGTGTGGCTGAAACAACGTTCTACGCCGCCACTGTCAGGACATCCGACAAGATTGAGCTGCCGATTGCGGCGCGGACCAAGACGAATCTTCGCAATTCCCATCTGGGCTATGCCATCACCTGGTATGGGATCGCCTGTGCATTGATCGGCGTGTATCTTGCCTTTCATTATCAGGCTGGCAGGCTGACATTTGGCGGCGGGCGCCGCGATGACTCATCTGGAACTGGTGACCAGAGCTAAAGGACACAATCCATGGAATATATCAGCACACGGGGCCAGGATGGCCCGCTTGGATATGAAGAAGCGCTGTTAAGTGGCCTGGCCCGTGATGGCGGTCTTTTTCTGCCAACAGACTATCCGGCCTTTTCGGCTGACGAAATCGCGGCTATGGCTGACCTGTCCTATGCCGAGCTTGCCGGCCGTATCATGGCACGCTTTACCGATGGTGAGATTGATGAGGCTGAAATCACCGCCATGGCAGCAGATGCCTATGGCAGCTTCACCGATCCTGATGTTGCGCCGCTTCGTCACCTTAACGGCGATATTCATGTCCTTGAGCTGTTCCATGGTCCGACCATTGCGTTCAAGGACTATGCCATGCAGTTCCTGTCGCGGGCCTTTGACCGTGCGCTGCGTGCCAAGGGTCGGCATGCCGTCATTCTGGGGGCGACCAGCGGTGATACAGGATCAGCTGCGCTCGAAGCCTTTCAGGGCCGTGATGCTGTCGACATCTTTATCCTGTTCCCGGACGGGCGTGTCTCGCCGGTACAGCAGCGTCAAATGACATCTGTGATTGCGGATGGCGCGCATGCTGTTGCCGTGGCTGGCGACTTTGATGACTGTCAGGCGATTGTGAAATCCCTGTTTAATGATCACGGGTTCCGTGACACGGTCAATCTGTCGGCGGTAAATTCGATCAACTGGGCGCGGCTGATGCCCCAGATTGTCTATTATTTCGCCTCAGCTCTGAAGCTTGGTGCGCCAGCACAGAAAGTGGCCTTCTCGGTCCCCACCGGGAATTTTGGGAATGTTTTCGCCGGCTATGTGGCGATGCGGATGGGGCTGCCCATCGAAAGACTGATCGTCGCTTCAAATCGCAATGACATTCTGACCCGCTTCTTTGAACAGGGCGCCATGCAGCGTGAAGGCGTCACCCCATCTCTCAGCCCGTCCATGGATATTCAGGTGTCCAGCAATTTTGAACGGTTGCTGTTTGAACTGCTGAACCGTGATGGTGCACAGGTTGCCACCATCATGAAGCGTTTTGCCGAAACCGGCCGGTTTGATCTGCCGCCTGCGGCAATGCAGGCCGCGCATGAACATTTTTCGGCCTACCGGCTCGATGATGAAGGCACCCTGGCAGAGATTGCAACGACCCAGCGTGAGGACGGCATGGTGCTGGATCCGCACAGCGCGGTTGGCGTCTCTGCCGCACGCCGGGCGATTGCTGACGGAATTGTTCCGGCAGGCGTCCCGGTTGTGGCACTTGCCTGTGCCCACCCTGCAAAGT
>WTJS01000288.1 GCA_011524735.1 Alphaproteobacteria bacterium | reverse complement strand
CTTCAAGGTACTGATGAAGCGGCCTTCAAGGCTGATAGACCCTTCGCTGAGACGCAATGCTCCTGAAATCAGGTTCATCATGGTTGTCTTTCCAGACCCGTTCGGCCCGATGATCCCCATGACCTCGTTTTGCTGAACCTCAAATGACAGGTTATTGACGGCAACAAGGCCGCCAAACCTCTTGGTGGCATTCGCCACGCTGAGAACCGTCGCTACCATGTTGACCGCCCCCGCTTTGCCAGCAGCTGTTCAATTCGGCCCACCACACCTTTTGGCAGGAAATAGACGATCACCAGAAAGGCGATGCCCATGACCAATGTCGAATAGCTCGAATAATTGGCGTTGATATATTCCTGTAGCAGGGCAAAGGGGATCACCCCAACAATCGGCCCCCATAGTCGGCCTGTGCCCCCCAGAAGCGCCATGATCACCACGATGAAAGAAATCTCAGGTGAAAACACACCATTTGGCTCGATATAGGTGTATCGAGGGGCAATCAGCGCGCCGACAAGCGCCGCCACAAAGCCGGAGAAGGTAAACAGAATGACCTTTGATGTGGCCGTGTTGATCCCGACATGGCGGGCCACCGTTTCGTCATTGCCAATGATCCGCAGCGCAAAGCCAAGGCGAGACCGGTTGATCCACCAGCCAGCAAGATAGACCACCGCCGCCAGGATCACGAGATAGATGTAGATATCAGCTTCAGTCAGATCGGTCAGGACATACAGACCACGGGACCCGGTAAAATTGTTCTGAATCCAGGACACAAGCGTCCGGATCATCTCGGCAAGACCGAGAGTGAAGATCACGAAATAGACCCCGGACAGCCGCAGCGTGGCAATGCCAATCAAGAATGCCAGCACGGCCCCGACAACTGGTGCGATGGCCACCATTGTCCAGAAGTCCATGTTGTAATCGGACATGCCGGTGCCGACCAGATACCCACCAACCCCAAAGAAGGCGGCAGTCGCAAGCGAAATGTAATGTGTTGGACCGGAAAACAGCGACCAGCTTGTTGCCAGCACTGTAAACATGGCGATGGTCAGGGCAATCGACATCCAATAGCCGTTTGCTACAAGGGGAACACAGGCCGCCAACGCCAGAAGCACAGCGCCCCATACAAGCGATTTGATATCGGATGCGTGGCTCATGTCGGCTTCCTCCCGAACAAACCCTGAGGTCGGAACAGCAGCACCAGAACGAAAATGGCGTAGGCTGCTGCGAGTGTCAGACCAGGATCAATGAGGCGTGCCACCATGGTTTCAACAAGGCCGAGTATCAGGGCCGCCACGATCGCACCGCGAATATCGCCGACGCCGCCCATAATGATGATAATCAGGGCCTTCATGGTGAAAATCACCCCGACCGACGCATCAAGAGTAATGAATGTAGAAATCAGCGTTCCACCCATGGTGGTGACCGCCCCACCAAGGGCAAAGGCCAGTGCCGACATTTTGGGCACATTGATCCCGACAAGGCCGCTGGCCTCGGTGCTGACAGACACAGCACGCATGGCCATGCCGGGACGGGTGAAATACAGCCACAGCCAGAGCAGACCACCAATGAGAACAGCGAAGCAAAACGCCACAATGCGGTTCAGCGCAAATGTCTCGCCAACAATTTCAAATGGCTCTGCCAGATAAGAATAGGTGAAATATTCGCCATGGATCGACACCATTATCCCGACGAGCGCGAAACTCATACCGAAGGTGGCCAGAATGGAGTCGACCTCAAGCTGGCCCTGATTCTTGGCCCGCCGAACCAGGGGACGCAGGAGCAGCTGATAAATAATCCAGTTGCCAAAGAATGATAGCGGGGCAACCAGCAACATTGTCAGGAGCGGGCTGATGGCATCGGCCACAAAAATCCAGAACGCAGCCAAGGCACCCAGCACAAGAAATTCGCCATTGGCCAGGTTCATGATTCTGGCAACGCCGTACTGCATGTTCAGGCCGAAGGCGATCAACGCATAGGTGCCACCAAGCAACAGCCCTGTGATGATGATATCCATCTCACCTCACCCCAAGATAGAGTTCCAGCCGCCCCTTCGACAGAGAACCTAATGCCGGAAATCCAGAAAACAGATCAAGGAAGGGGAAGCCGGCCACGTGACGCGGCCGGCCTCAAGTCAGGTTTGGATTAGTTCCAGCCATCCTTGGCAACAACTGGAGCGGCACCATCCATCTGCGACGACTTCACGCCACGGAACTTGCCGTCCTGCCACTGACCAACAGTCCAGTATTTGTTCGAAATCTGGTTTTCGAAGCTGATCGGACCCATGATGGTGTCGAAGGTGTTGTCCTTGATGTACTGGGTCACAGCCTTACGGTCGAGGGTGCCGGCACCCTCAATGGCCTGGCCAAGAATTTCCAGCGACACATAGGTGTTCGCCGATGCCCATGCGTCAGCATCCTTGCCTGTGATGTCCTTATGCGCTTTGAAATAGGATTGGATTTTCGCCGAATCCTGGTTCACGCCACCAGCCCCGAACACACCTTCAATCTTCGACCCAAACTTACCTTTGAAGGCCGGGAAGCAGGTTGCCACAGCGGTGTAATACATCTTCACGTCAAGGTCCTGAATGATGGCCTGCTCGGTCAGACCGAACGTGTCAGGCGGATAGGACCAGGCGATGAACGCATCAGGGTTACTGTCCTTGGCGCCTTTGATGATTGGCGACAAGTCGGGTGTGCCAAGCGGGTAGGATTTGTCATAGACAATGTCAAAACCAGCCGCCTTCATCTTGGGGCGTGCAGCTTCGGCAAGTTCAATGCCAAACGCGTCGGCAACGTTCACCATGGCAACGCGGTTACCAATCGTGCCGGCTTCACGCATGTCCTTGAGGATATCAATAACCGAATCCGTAAAAGATGTTGTGTTGCCAAGAGTGAAGAACAGATTGTCATACCGAGCCGTCAGTTCAGGCATCTTGTCGGAGATGGCCGACACCGCAATCTGCGGATAGCCGTATTTTGCGTAGATAGGGGCCGCCGCCAGGTTGAAGCCCGTGCCATAAGGCGCAACGATAAAGTCCACCTTGTCAACTTCGGCAAGACGCTGAGCAGCCTTAATGTGTTCGCCGGGGTTTGTCTTGTCATCATACTCGATGATTTCGACCATCATTTTCGTACCGCCAACATTCAGACCACCAGCCTCGTTGACTTGCTTTGACCATAATTCAAGGTTCGGCCATTGCGTTACGGTAGCACCGCCAGCCAGCGGGCCAGACTTGGGCGCAACCTGACCGATCTTGATCACATCAGCTGCATGTGCGCTGAAGGCCAGCATGGATGCGGACACTGTCAGCGCCGCAGCCTTAAGAACATTCTTCAACATTGGTTTCCTCCAGAGTTTTATGTGAGCGGGTTGGCTGACCGTGGTCAGCGTCCCGCCTTTTTACCGGTGTGAAGAGCTTACGTATATTTTTGACATGTCGTAAAGCAGGCCCCCTTATTTTTATAATAATGAACTCATTTATTGAAATAATGAATTCAATACTGGACTATATTGTGTTTTTTGAAATATTTTGATTAATATTGAGTTCATTTATATACTTGTTGAAAGCGCAAATGGCTGGACCACACCGAATCACAACAACAGCATTGTTTTCAGGAGGCGGATATTGAACATTTCAAAGGAACCAAGCCGACCACATAATGAAGAGACGGTTGCCAACGCTCTTCGCGACATGCTTGGCAATAACCATTTTGCTGCTGAAGACCGGATTACCGAAAGCGACATCAGCCGTCAGCTTGGTGTTTCACGCACACCAGTACGCATGGCGCTGAAACTTCTCCATGCGGAAGGACTTCTGATTAAGCTGGAAGGTCGTGGCTACACGCCGCGTCAATTCGCGGACAATGCGCTGCATGATGCGACCGAGGTTCGTGGCGTGCTAGAGGCCCTCGCCGCCGAACGAATGGCGCGCACGGGTCTTTCATCGATCAATAGAGAGCGGCTGGAAAAGTCACTGGAAGCAACGGCTGCAATCGTGGCAAATGGGGTTGTGGATGACAACGCGATTGAAGCCTTCCGCGTGGCAAATCTGATTTTCCACCGCACTATCATGCAGGGGGCGGACAATCCCTTCATTGAAGATTGTCTGCGCCGCCTTCAGATCATGCCTGACAGTGGTATCGGCGAAGTTCTGCCAAGTGATCAGGTCACATGGTCACTGAACCGGATTGTTATCAGCCATAGCCAGCACGTCATCATCAAGACAGCCATTGAAAAGGGGGATGCGGGCCGCGCCTTTGCCATGATGCGGGAACATTCAAGCGCGCCAGCAGAATATCACGAACTGTTCTGACCGGACATCGCGCAGGCTTGATCGCCACTTCAGAGAATCACGGCCTGTTCGAAGCTGCGATCCCCAATGCCCTCTTCAAAAATTCCGCGCTCATCTATCCACGCGCGCGACTTATCGTAGATATCCTTCGAATATTCCTCGAAAACAATCCGCTCTCCTGGGCCGAACAGCCGCGTATCAATCTGATCACGAAAACGCTCAGGGAATTCTTCGCGGTAATAATGCGTGTAAAGTTCAGGTCGCAGATCGATATCTGCCTGGGCCCGCTTTAGCGCGGCAAAATACTTCTCAATGTCATCAAGGTGAGCGTCCTCTGCCACCATTGCCGCCATCATGAAACTCGTGTCCAAAACCTTACGGAAGCCAAGCTGTTGCATGAAGTAATACGGACCGCTGAACAGACTGACGGCCGGCACGTTACCGTCTATCAGATGCTCCATGCGACGGAATAGCAAGCCGTCCGAGTAGGACAGGTTGATTTCCTCATGGGACAGAAACGGCTCCAGCGCCTGGATTGTCGAATAATGGCTTCCCGACTGATACCCGACCGAAATAGGCACATTGGCCAGATCCTCAGGTGTTCGGATGTCCGAATCTGCCGGCACAAATATGCCGCAAGGTGAAACCGAATACGCTTTGCCATAAAGACGCCCATGTCCGGACGCCGCCGCCACATTTACCGTCCAGTGACAGGCACAGCTGACATGGCTAGAGCGGCCCTTCTCGAAGGTCTGGTAGGCACCAACCTTGTCACCAAGGTCATGAACGTGATTGGTCGCGGATTTCAGCTGGTCTTCCAGCGTGTAGACCAGACCTTCGTCGTCAAAATATCCCTTTTCGACCGCGACCCATTCATGGAGCCGCATATGCGGTGCTATCACAAATTCTTCGGCCATATCTCCGCCCTCTCTTTCCCATCCATGTTGTCCAAGTTCCATGTAATCAGAAAAACGGGACAGGGATCAAGCGCGAGCGGTCAGCACAAGTCGTGACAGATCCTTAAGAGGCACCCACGTCAGGGCAATGGGATGAATTCATCGCTGTCGCCCGGCGGTAGGGTGAAGCGGCCATGTTCCCAATCTCCAGCTGCCCAGGCTTCCTTGGCAGCATCGATCTTTTCCTGTGACGAGGCGACAAAATTCCACCAGATGTGACGTGGGCCGTTCAGCGTTTCACCGCCTAGCAGAACCAGCCGAGCGCCAGCTTCGCCCGCTGTGACGGTAATGGCATCGCCAGGGCGAAAGACCATCATACGACCAGCCTGGAAGATGTCGCCCGCCACCTCAATGGAACCGCTGACGACATAAATGCCGCGATCCTCATGATTGTCCGGCATGGGCAAGCTGGCACCAGCTTTCAGAACGGCATCGGCGTAAAACATGTCGGTAAAGGTCTTGACCGGCGCCGTCTCACCCCAGGCGCTGCCGATAATCAGCCGCACGTCCTTACCTTCCCCCTGAAGGAAGGGCAACACATCCTGCTTGTGATGCTCAAAGCCGGCATCAACTTCCTCGGCCCATTCCGGCAGGGCAACCCAGGTCTGAATCCCATACAGCTTGCTGGGACCGCTGCGGGTCTCAGCGCTGGTCCGTTCCGAATGGGTCACTCCATTTCCAGCGATCATCCAGTTGACCTCACCAGGATAGATCATCTGATTGGTGCCAAGGGAGTCGCGATGCTGGAATTCACCCTGATAGAGATAAGTCACCGTGGCGAGACCAATATGCGGGTGCGGGCGCACATCGATCCCAGCGTCGGTGATGAATTCCGCCGGCCCCATCTGATCAAAGAAGATGAAAGGTCCCACCATCTGCCGCTCAACGGTTGGCAGGGCACGACGCACCTCAAAACCACCGAGATCACGCGCGCGAGGCACCAGGACCGTTTCGATGGCATCTGCGTTGGTCATGTCGCCATTCAATGGCTCAATCGAGGGGTTCCAGCTCATCCCTGTCCCTTTGTTTTTTACCATGATGAATATGCGCCTGAATTGCCGCATTTATAATCACCTTTTATGGAAAAACATTCATGCCATGAGGTTATCAATCAACCAAGGTGCGGATCCGGCAGACACGCATGATCGCACTGAGGGCAACCATCCTTGTTGTCAGACCACACAAAATCACCGGCCCAGAGGCCGGCGATCCTGTAGCATCAAGCTGGCATGGCCAGTCCGATCAGAACTGATAGAAAGTGGCCCCGGGATGGAAGGTCAGCCAGGCCCGCACATATTGTTTGTAGCTCTGGCGGCGGGGCAGCTCGGCCCCTTTCATCTTGCCTTTGAGGCAGCGGCCAAAACAATCCCATGTGGATTTGGTCTGCACATCGCGGATCACGTCTCCCGCCATCTCAAACTCAAGCGTCTCCCCGTCAACCACACGGTCATAGACAAAGGCGGAATCCCCCTTGGCATCGGTCAGCACCAGCAGCGGTGCGCCTTCAACCTCGTCCTGAACAAGCTTCTGTTTGACCACATTGTTCCAGTCATAGGCGCGGGCGACATCACCAACCTCAACCCCAATGACCAGCGGCGGTGACGCCTGCATGTGCCAGCCGGGAAGACTGATCTCATAATTCAGCAACCCAGAGCGGACCATGTACTGTTTCTCGAAAATCGGATCATACTGCAGCACAAGGCTGTCTGGATGTTTGGCAAGCCAGCTTTCCAGACTCATCTGCTCACACGGCATGTCTTCCAGCATTCTGCCTTTCAGCGCGCCTTTGGCTGCTTCACCGGTCTCCTGACGCCACCAGCTGTTGGTTACATGGTCGCGGAAGGTGGCGTTATAGTTGATCGCGCCAACAAGGGTGAATTCCAGCGCATTGCCATCAACAAGACGGTCATAGATGCGCCCGCTGTTGCACAGCCCGCAATAGGTTGGCCAGATGGGGTGGCCACCAACTTCGTCAGCGATCTGGTGATGGTAATACAGCATGTTGACCGGAAAGGCCTTCTGCTCGCCACCATGGTCGATGCCCAGCACCTGCTCGCTCAGACCAACACTGTTGCCAGCGGCGGTTTCAAACCGTTTCTGGGTGATCGGCAGGAACTTGAAACGACCAACCCAGTAGCGATTGAAAAGCCAGTAGATAAACCCCCAGAGAAGGCCAAGCGCGATGCCGCCCGGCAGGACAGACAGTCTGTCTTCCACCGGCATGTTGATGAACAGAATCACCAAGACGGCAACATAGGCAATCCGAAACAGCATGATGCCCGACCACATGAAGCGTGCCAGATCCATCTGCCAGGAAAACCGCTGCAGAACGGGCGGCGTACCATTGGCACTCAGCCCTTTTGTCAGTTCCGTCAGAACCAGCCCCAGAGCGGCCAGATAAAAATAGTCTGTCATGATGGCTTCCCCCAAATTCCTGTATTCGCCGACGCTTAGCTGTCGCCGTCATCAAGCTGCTGTTCCAGCTCCTTGGCACTCTGAATGTAATAATGGCGTGTCGGACAGTTGATCTGACCAACCGCATGATCGCGCAGCACCGCTGCCTTGGCCGCGCGGGCCCGATCGGCATCCATGTCGGCATGGATCAGCCGGTCGATCAGCTGCAACGCCCACTGATGGTCACCTGCAGACCGCGCCGCCTCAATTTCCGCCCAGAGCGCCTCTGCCCCGCCGGCAAGCCGGATCATGCGCGTCGCCTCATCCTGCGGTGACAGGGTGCAAAGGGATGTCGGATTGCCGTCGAACCAGCCCATCGTGCCGACGAAATAGGCCCGCACGGCATAGGCCACGGACCCGTAATATTCGCGAAGATGCGGCTTTTCTGCCAGTTCTGGCGGCAGCTTCACGCTATGTGCCAGCTGGTCGATCGTCAGCCCCGCATCCATGCCAGCACGGGTTTCCGTCACCACATGACGGATGGCGTCACGGTAATCGGTCAGCACATCGCGAATGGCATCGGCCCCAAACACCGCCTTGGTGTGACCCGGGCCAAGCACCTCGGGCGCGAATTCCATCAGCAAATCCATCGTATCCGCCCAGACGTCAAATTCGCGATAGGCGGTTCCGCGGATGGCATAGAGATTGGGAAAGGAGCGATAGAAATTGTCGCCGGAAATCAGAACCTTCTTTTCGGGATACCAGACAACCATATGGTCCGGGGTCTCGCCCGGGGCCATGACAAGCTCCAGATCGACACCTGCCAGAGTGATGCTGGTGCGGGCCGCGCTGATCAGGCGGGTTGGCGGCAGCATGCCGGCTCCCATGCCCTGAAGCGGGCGATCCCCCGGCCCCACACCGATCCCGATGATCTCATCCGGATAGGATAGACCAATGCCAAACTGCCGCTTGGTTCGGGCCTGCATGGCCTTGGTCGCCCGCGGGTGCGAGGTATCCTCCAGAAGCGGGTCTTCTGAACTGATGTCACTGGTGATGATTTCCGGCGCATCATCGCCGGCAAAAACAGACGCGCCTGAGACATGGTCGCGATGTGAATGGGTCAGGATGATGGTCTTGACCGGCAGAGTGGTGATCTTGCGAAACTCAGCAAGAATGTTGGTGGCTGCCGCAGTCGTTTCAGTTGTGTCGACAATGATCAGACCATCATCGCCGATGATCATATAGACATTCGAAGCAGCAAAGCCGAAGGCCTGGTAGACATTGTCAGCCAGCTGGACAATTTCCTTTTTGAAATACGCCGGATGGGCTTTCAGTTCGGGATGCATGATGGTCTCTCCTGATGGCGGCGCGGCGCTATTTCTTTGACCAGCCAAGCGTGATCGGGTGCGCCTTGCGCTGTTCTTCACTTTCACCGACATGCTTGCCAGGATTCCACCCCACCGGGCGCAACACCTGATCGGCAAAATCGATCGACTCCTGATCCGTTACCGTGGCGATGGTGTCATTCCAGCGGTTCAGATAGCCACCGACCGCAATGACCGCGAGGATTTCGATGATCTGGATGTTGGTGAAATGCTCGCGCATCTCGACAAAATTCTCAGGCTGAGTGGCGTTTGGCGCCACCCCGGCCGACATCGCAAGACGCAGGGCGGCGCGCTCGGCGTCGGTAAACAGATCAGATGTCTCAAAGCTCCACAGCGCCTGAATCTTCTCGTCCGACACCCCAATCTTGTGAAGATGATAGGCCCCATGCGACTGGCAGTGCAGACAGCCACTGGACAGGCTGGCGACGGTAAAGACAAGCTGCTTCAACTCGCCTGAAACCTCACGCGCTGGAAAGACAAGCTGGATCATCTGGTTCCAGGCCTCGCGCAGTTCCGGCCAGTGACCCATTTCGAATTCCTGGCGGCTTTCATATTTGACGTCGGTCATGGATACCTCCCTGTCAGGCCATGGCTGTTGGTAGGGGAACGCGGTCAGCCACAGCAATTTCCATTTCGGCGAGCTTTTCAATCAGCATTGCCCTGACCTCGGCATGGTCGGCACTGTCCCACAGATTGGTCATTTCCCCCGGATCGTTCTTCAGGTCGAACAGTTCGTTCTGACATTTGCCAAGATACATCGACAGACGCCACTGACCGTGGATGATGGTATGCACGCGCGGACGCGACCCAAAAGCTTCCTGCGGACGCTGTGTCTCGTACTGGATATGGGCGGCATCGCGCCCTGCCCCACCAGCAACCGCCATCACCTGGCCCTGCATGCCGATTGCCCCTTCAATCCGGGCATGTTCCAGAATGGTTGACCCAATATCCAGGGTCTGCGCCAGATCGGATGACCTGGCGCCGCTCTCGCCTTTCGGGTCAGCCCAGATGAAGGGCACATGGTTCAGGCTGTCATACTGCTCGGCACCCTTGAACAGCAGCCGATGTTCGCCAAGATGATCGCCGTGATCAGAGGTGTATATCTGCACGGTATTGTCCGCCACACCGGCTTCGTCGACGGCCTGTCTGATCCGGCCGACGGCATCATCGATCATTGAGATCATCCCACAGGTCAGGGCCCGGGCTTCCTGTGCCTCGCGCTGGGACACGGCCACAGTGAAGCCGGCGTTCTGCCCAAGTGATGGATTGGCGGCGCGGTCACGTTCGGAAATCTTCACATATTCAGGTGGGTCCCAATCATCTGCCACATAGGCCTGCGGCACCGGCATATCGTCAGGGTCATACATATCCCAGTATTTGCCAGGTGGGGTGAAGGGATGATGCGGATCTGGAAAGGACACCATCAGAAAAAACGGGGTTGGATTGCCACGACGGGATTCCAGAAACGCCACAGTCTGGTCAGCAATATAGCTGGTGGAATAATGCTCTTCCGGGATTTTCACGCGAATGGCCTGAGGGCAGCTGTAATCATGCGGGAACTGAATATCGCGGGAGCGCAGCTTATGGACGTCAGGCGCTGTCTGTTTGACATGAAGTTCATGATCACCGCCGGTATTGAAACCATGCCGCAGAACCGAGACGTATTTATCAAATCCATAGAATGGCAGCGGCACCTGCGGATCATCCTGCAGATAGAATGGCTGGCGCTCATACTGATATTCGTCGCTGTCGAGATCGGATCGAACCGCTACTGCCAGATCCTCTGGTGGCGCAGTGAAACCATCTCGATATTCCGGCGGCTCGATCTGCACCGCCCAGTCCGACACATTCTGCAGATGGCTCTTGCCAATCAGGGCGGTGTCATATCCCGCCGCCCGCATCAGTTCGACGAAGGTGACATTGTCATGCGACAGCGGCACACCAAGCGACCGCACGCCATGGCTTGATGGCATACGGCAAGTCATCAGGCTGGCGCGGTTCGGCATACAGACTGGCGATGCCACATAGAAGCGGTCATAGCTCACACCTTCAGCGGCAATGGCATCGATGTTTGGCGTACGCAGAACCGGGTGACCATTACATCCCAGATGGTCATACCGCTGCTGGTCGGTGATGAAGAGAATATAGCTGGGACGATCAGTCATATCGGCACATCCTGCTTCAGGCAGCAGCCCCTTTCAGTCTGGTTCCGAAAACATGCACAAGGATGATGGCAAGCGCTGCTGCCATGGCCGGCCCGAAAATCATCACCGGCTTTGCCATGATCAGCACGGCCAGGAGCACACGCACCCCGATCTGCACAGCACCGAGAGCGCGGTGGTCATAGGCCGCCATCGCGCTGGACACCAGATAGAGCGCCAGCGCCACCCGCCCAATCAGCAGCAGCATCCAGGGTGCATCAAACCCACCATCATACCCGGCAAGGAAGGCACCTGTGGCCGGATCGATCAGCGCCTGATCGATCAGCAGAAGTTCGGGATAGATGGCGAAAACAAACGGAATGGTAAACATCACAATCCCCGATTTCACCGCAGAAAATCCAGTTTTCATCGGATCGGCATTGGTGATTGACGATGCCGCAAAAGCCGCCAGTGCCACCGGCGGGGTAATCGCAGATGCGACTGCAAAATAGAAGATGAACATATGCGCGGTGAAGGTCGCCAGCCCCAGCCCGACCAACATCGGGCCCATCAGAAGGGCAGCGTTGATATAGGCCGGCACCGCGGGCATTCCCATGCCAAGGATGACGGCAAGCACCATTGTCAGTGACAGGGCAAGCAGCTGCGATCCCACCGAATTCGCGGACACATCAAACGACTTCAGGAAGGCCAGCACATCAACGGCAACGAATTTCGCCAGACCGGTGAAGTTCAGGCAGACATCAATCACGGTCACCGCCAGGAACATCAGATACAGAGTTGATACCAGCACCCCGGCATTGGCTAGCCCGTCCAGAACCTTGCGTGGCTCGGCACGGAATTCCTTATCAACAAACATCAGTCCCATCAGCAATGCCACCGCCCACCAGCCAGCGGCACTGGCGTCACCGGCCGCATTCTGCAGCAGTTCAATGATCCATGGGAGCGAGATGATCCGGCAAACCCCGCCATCCGTCTCGACCACTGCGCCGAGAGCAATGGAAATCCAGCTGCATCCAATGGCGTCCTTTGGGGTAAGCAGCAGAAGCAGAACAAGCAGAACTGGCCCGAAAATCTGCAGCAGCTGTAAGCGGTCCTGCGGCGTCAGACGCATGTCATCGGTCAGCTCGCCAACAGCCTCAATCTTCTGCTTACGCGCCTGAAAGATCACCGACAGAAACAGGCAGAAAAAATAGAACAGCGCCGGAATCGCCGCCGCGATGATGATGTCGCGATAGGGCACACCGGTCAGCGCCGCCATGATGAAGGCGGCCACTCCCATGATCGGCGGCATGATGGACCCCCCGGATGAAGCGGCAGCTTCAACCCCGCCCGCAAACACGCGGGAGAACCCGCGCTTCAGCATCATCGGAATGGTCAGCACGCCCGTTGACAGCACATTGACCACTGGCCCGCCAGTGATCGTGCCAAACATCGCTGAGGACACCACCGCCGCATGGGCCGGGCCGCCGCGCAGATTACGGGTCAACGAGAAGGCCAGCTTGATCAGCGCCTTGCCGCCTGAGCAGCGCCCGAACAGCGCCCCCAGAATGATGTAAGGGAAGACAAGAAGCATCAGGATGTTGATAAACCTGCCAAGCAGGCCTGATGTGTTGTTGACCAGGGCATCACGCACGAATTCACGCCCTGATGTCAGGCTGCGCACCTCTTCACTACTGAGGATGGTCACCAGATATTTGTTCTGACCATCGGCTCCGAAGAAATACCAATTCATCACCGTCAGAAAGGTGTAGGCCGCGATCAGGATGGACACCATAACCAGCGGCAGACCCCAGACCTTGATATTATAGGCGAGGAAGATCACCACCGAGCCAAACAGAATCAACGGCAGAAGATCATGCGTGGTGTTCAAACAGGACGGGTCATCCGCCGTCGCCGGAATGGGCAGGCCCATCATTTCCGAATATTCGATTTCCGACTGCAGCGCTTCTGCCATTAACCGCGCACGATCACCTGTCATAATGTCAATCAGGCAAACGGCTTCTAGCTCGATGAGATAGGTCAGCGAAATGGCAAGCCCAGCCAGAATAAGCGCTACATCCAGAAATAGCCCGAAACGTCGACGCAACACCGTCTGATCTTTCCACCTTCGCCAGATGGAATGGTTCAGCGCAACAATGACCATCATCCAGATGAACACGATGGGATAGAGCCACTCGCTTGGGAAACGCCTGATCTTAAAGGAATCGATCCCGGTCATGGCTTTCCACAGCCCGTCCCAGCCCGGAATGGCCGGCGTCACGTTCAGCAGTCCAACAATAACAAGAGAGACGGCAAGCCAGTAGACCAGCGGGCTATTTGACCTTACCCCCTGACCGGACCCAGCCTTTGCCGGCGTTTCGCTGCTTTGACTCATGGCACCAATCTTCAGCAGATATTACATAATGAAATGACCCTGTCAGGCGATCACAGCTGACCGCCTGACAGATATTTCGACAGGTCAGTTACGGCTTGGCGCAATCTGGAACGCTATGACCAGCCTCTTCCCAGGCACGAACCGCACCAGCGTGGAACTTCACTGGGTTTGGACCACACAGGCCAGCCACCTTGGTATCGAGGATGCCGTAATTCAGCGTCGACATGAATGGCGCAACGTTCTTGATGGCCTCAAGATTGTCGATATGCGCCTTGGTCAGCTGATAGGCTGTTTCTTCGTCCATGCTCTTATTGACGAAATCCCCGCCGGTAACGGCCATGCCGCGGAAGGTGTCGTCTTCCGACACGATCGTCCAGTCGCTCCCCATTTTTTCCTGAATAAAGGAAACAGGCGCGGTGTAGGCACCAGACCCAGGCTTGTTCAAAAGCTTCTGCGCCTTGTCAGATTCGAACATTGCCTTTGGCATCGACCACATGGTCATCGCGCCAGCGGCGATGTTGCGTGTTTCACGCGGGCCCGGGAAATGCACGGTCAGAACAGCGGCATCTGCCGTACCATCCACGATGGCAGCCGACGCCTGGTTCCAATTCACGGTCACAGATTCGTAATCCTGGCCATGCTTTACACCGCCAAAGAATTGCGCGAGCGCACGTGAATTACCAGTGGCTGCACCGCGTGGCGGACCATTCAGGATTTTCCGGCCAGCAAGATCATCCCACCCCGAGATTCCCTTGGCGTTGTAGGCGTAGAGGGTAAAGATCGCCAGCGTGTATGGGTAAAGCAGCTGGATGTTCTGACCAAGCTCTGCACCGGCTTCCTTGCCAAGCTTGGCATAAGGACCTGCCCCCTTGGTCATCAGGAAGGGCAGGATGAACGGCCCGTTCGCAAGGTCAATCTTACCCTCGGCGAGAGCCTGCAGATAATTTGTTGCGGTCTGGCCTTCTTTCAACTGGATGTTGGCAACACCCCGCTCAGAAGCCTGTTCAACCAGAGCAGTGGCTGTCAGGGCCACCGGCGTACCAGAACCCGCAGTATGAAATGTCAGATTGACCTGCGCCATCGCCGCCGATGATGCAAAGGTCATAGCCGTTGCAAGAACGGCCAGTTTCTTCAGGCTTTTCATCAATGTCTCCTCCCTTGGCGTGCCTGCCGATTGGTTCGGAAGTGCACTTGTTTCCAAGTCTAGCCTTGGCGGGATAGAGCCATTTGTAAACACAAAATATTTAGTGATTTATGCAAAAATGAATGGATTAAGAGCGTGCATCCACAGCCTGTGCACACCAGACATCAGCCATTTTTCAGGCCGCGGTCTGTCGCCTAGACAGCCTCATCTGCTGTTCAGCATTGTCGGTTTCGACAGCCTGTCGCAGGCGGAAGGCAATGTCTGGTATGGCCGATGTTACCCGTTCCCATGAGGGGATGAACGGTGTCTCCATCGGGGCATAGGTAAAATCATCCCCAGCCCGCATGATGTTTTCAGCGAACAGTTCGACAGCACGCTCCTCGGCATCAATGTCATAAGACAGTCCATTGATTTCAGCATCCACCTGATAGAACTGCACCATATCCAGTGCCATTCTATAGTAAGTCGCCTTTAGAGTGCGGAACTTGTCCGGCCCGAAACAATACCCCTTTGTCGCTAGCTTGCGGATCAGCACTTTTGAAATATCGATCGACATGCGCGACAGACCAGATTTGACATCATCGGCGGACAGAGACTGATGCTTGTGGTCATAACTTGCCGCCAGATCCACCTGACAGATCCGGTTGCTGGCCTGGTTGCGCTGCATTTCTGACAGAATACCAACCTCAAGCCCCCAATCGGAAGAGATACGCAGTTCGGGAATGAGCGATCGACGAAAGGAAAACTCGCCCGCCAGCGGATAGCGGAAGCTGCGCATGAAGGTGATGTAGTCGCTTGGACCCAGAACCCGCTCCATGGCCTGCAATAATGGCCCCACCAAAAGTCTGGTTACTCGCCCATTCATCCTGCCTTCCGCAACGCGAGGATAATACCCCTTGCAGAATTCAAACTGAAAGGCGGGGTTGGCAATCGGATAGAACAGCCGTGCCAGCAGACGCCTGTCATAGGTCAGCACGTCACAATCGTGAAGCGCCACCGCGTCGGCCTTGCCGCGGGCGTTGGTAAAACCAATGCAATACCAGACATTGCGGCCCTTGCCCGGCTCTGTTGGGGCGAGACCCTTTTCTTCAAGCTCAGCCTGAATGGCCTTTAGCCGTGGCCCATCATTCCAGAGGATGGAGAACGGCTTGTTGAGCTTTGCAAAGAAGCTGTAGGCATATTCGTACTGTTCCTGCGTGGCCCGATCGAGACCAATGACGACATGACCAACATAATCAATCTGGCTGATCTCATCGACAATATGCGCAAGCGCTGGCCCCTCCAGTTCTGAAAACAGGCTTGGCAGAACCAGTTCCATCGGGCGGTAACCAGAAAACACCTTCAATTCGCTTTCCAACGTGGCGGTGTCTCTGGTTCCAAAATCATGAAGTGTCGTGACAATCCCGTTCTGTGCAAAGTCACCCATTTCAATCTCCCAATTCATATTGATAACCAGCAGCCACCGTTAAAGGACCGGGTGGCGTCCCATTACCCGTCGAGCACTGTCAACGCCCGGTTCGCTGCCATGACCCATCCTGACGGTGCCGGCTGCGGCACGGTGATTACCGTAGGCGGTGGGTTTGGCAGGCTGAGTGCCGGCGTGCGGTAACGGGGCACAACACAGGCCACATCCGCTGCACAAAGCAGCGCAATGTCATTGTCGCTGTCACCAAAGCCGATCAGTCTCGCCGGCGCCAGCACCGTGCTGCACAACCGGCGAATCATCCCATTGAAACTTGCCTTGTCATGCTGCCCAGACAGACAGCAGACCCTACCACCACGGTGAATGCGAAGCCCCGCCACAGCCGCTTCAGCACGAAGCCGCGCAAAATCCTGCTGTGTACCCTGAAAACAGAAAAGTATCGAATATTCACGGGCCAGCGCGCGCGCGAGATCATCGCCCTTCAGCCCAAGAATGGCGGACTGCATTTCTTCAGGCATCGAATCCAAAAAACGGCATTGCTGACGCAACATCGGGTCAATCCAATTGACCCAGTCACTCATCAACTTGTCGACAGTGCGTCCCAAAACCGTGCGCTGATGCCCGGTCGAATCATATGCTGTGGGACCATTCCCCGACAAAGCTGCCGAACTGCTGGTGGTGACACCCACGCAGGGCGTCTCTCTCAAGAGATCCGCACGCACCAGGGCCGCGCCATTTTCACAGATGAAAGGAAGTCGAGCGCCAAGCTGATCACAGAAATGCTCTATCTCACCCCGCGTCTTGCTGGAATTGGGGATTATCGTGATCCCCCTGGCCAGCAGTTCATGGATTTCATGGTGAATGGAGGAGAAGCTGAAATCATCATGACCAAGCAAGGTGCCATCAAGATCAGTTATAAAGATCGTATGCACGACAACACCCTCCCTTCAAGACAGCCCAACCCATGCAGTAATTCGGTACCGACACGCGCTCAGTTGGTGCATGCCGGTATGGACAAAGGTGTAAATGACAGGCGCGCTACGTAAAACTGCTCAATTTGCCCCAATGCGGTGCAAAAAACGCACCACAGCAATGGGCTGACACCCAGCTCCACGACATTGAATGCCAAGATCAGGCTGGGATTGCCAAGGTCGGTCGGGAGATTTATCAACAGCAAACAGGTGCAGCGTGGCATCCAGAGTTGAAAGGCGCTCCTGCCACCGAAGACCATTGCAGAACACCACACTGAATGGGCAATCACACTGAATGGGCAATCACTTTGGGGGATGAACCATGTCGGCTTTGAAATGGTGGGAAACCGCCGTGATCTATCAGATCTATCCGCGATCCTTTCAGGACTCCAATGGTGACGGGATTGGTGATCTTGCCGGGATCACCACGCGCCTTGACTATATTGCAGGCCTTGGTGTTGACGCGATCTGGATCAGCCCGTTTTACATGTCACCGCAGGCCGATTTCGGATATGACGTGTCCAATTACTGTGATGTAAACCCGGAATATGGCACCCTTGATGACTTTGACAGGCTGACTGAGCGGGCGCACACGCTTGGCCTGAAAGTGATGATCGACATTGTGCCTGCGCATTGTTCCGAGCAGCATGCCTGGTTTCGGACAAGCCGGCAGTCCCGTGACAATGATCTGGCCGACTGGTTCCACTGGGCCGATCCGATGCCAGATGGATCGGCGCCGACAAACTGGCTGTCTTTCTTCGGCGGAAGAGCCTGGAGCTGGGAGCCACGCCGTCAGCAATATTATCTTCACAATTTCCTTCCCGAGCAGCCGAATCTCAATCACGCCAATCCGGCGGTTCGCGACGCGCTGCTTGATGTTGCCAGATTCTGGTTTGATCGCGGCGTCGATGGGTTTCGGCTGGATGCCATCCACACCATCAATGCCGACCTGCCACCCTATCGCGACAATCCGGTCAATCCGGAATTCCGGCCTGGCCCCCTGCCAAAAGACCAGCAGCCCTTTTTCATGCAGCTTCATGATGCAGCACAGCTGAACCAGCCAGCCATTCAGGATTTCTGCACAGCATTGCGCGCCCTTGCTGAAACATATGATGACAGGTTCCTGATGGGCGAAGTGGATGGCGACAATGACAATGCCGCCCTTGTGAGTGAAACCTTCACCGCGCCCAATCGGCTTCATGCCACCTATAATTTTGACCTGCTGGCATGGGAGGGGCTGACTGTTGCGGAGATGAAGGCCGCCCTTGCCAATGCCACTGAACGGTTCAATGGATCAGGACGACTTTCATTTGCCTTTTCAAACCACGATGTGCCACGGGCGGCGACCCGTCAACTTGCCCCGCTGGGCCTCACAGAAGACAGGCTAGAAGCGCTTCAGATTCTGCTTCTCAAACTTGAGGCTTCACTGATCGGGTCATGCTGCATCTATCAAGGCGAAGAGCTGGCATGTGCAGATGTGCGGGACATTCCCGCCGACAGAATGCGTGATCCATGGGGCATTGAATTCGCACCAACCTTTCTGGGACGCGACACCTGCCGCACACCAATGGTGTGGGACGGCGCAGCACCAAATGGTGGATTTTCAACCGCAAACAGCACCTGGCTGCCAATCAGTGACCAGCACCTTGATCGCGCCGGGCTGGATGAGGCCGCACGGCCAGACTCCGTCTATCGGGAATTTGCCGCCTTCCTTGCATGGCGCAAATCACAGCCGGCGATGATGGAGTCCAACAGAATATCCGCCATAACGGGCGGGGATCACCAGATCATCTTTGACCGGATTTCAGATTCACAGCGGCTGCGCTGCACATTTGATTTTGATCGCCTGACGGCAGATTTTGAAACTGTTCCGCATGAGCCTGAAGAACCAGCCAACTGAGACAGTGACCGGTCAGTCCCACTGTGGAGCAGTTGGGACCAGATCACTGTTTACGATCCGATAGCCTTCCTCCATCAGCGCATCGATACGGCTCATCTCGGCATCACTCAGCTGAAAATCCTGGAGTTCAAAATTCAGGCGAAGATTGTCAGCCTTCGTCGACATGGCGTTGATTGCCACACCTTTTTGCAAAGTCCAGCGAAGCCCTACCTGCGTCCCAGTTTTGCCATGCGCCTGCCCGATATCATCAAGCAAGGGTGACTGCGCCATTTTCCCCCGCGCCACCGCACAATAGGCTGTCAGTGGCAGGTCGAGCCGTGCCGAGGCTGAACGCAGTTTTTCGGCATTCAGGAAGGGATGAAATTCCACCTGATTGGCAACAGGATGTACCGACAGTCTGCTGACGGCGTCTTCCATCATGCTGATGGTGTAGTTTGACACACCAATATGGGCGGCATAGCCCCTGTCATGGGCCTGCTGCAGCAGGTCGAGGGCCTCTGCGTTATCACCATGCTGATCCGGCCAGTGCAGCAACAGCACATCAACCTGATCCAGCCGCAAATCCTTCAACGACTGCTCAACCGATGACAGGAAAGCGGAGGCCGCATAATTGTTCGGACTAACTTTGGTCGTGATGAACAGGTCGTCGCGGGCAAGGCCAAGTGTGCTGAGGCAGTCACCCACCTCACGCTCATTTTCATACATCTGGGCCGTGTCGAAACTGCGATACCCAATTTCGGCAGCACTGCGCATGGCCGTAGCAAGCTCAACCCCACGCAGGGGAAAGGTGCCGAAGCTGACATGATGCCCGGCGTCCAGATAGACGTTCATGGTGACTTATTCCCCATAACCCATCTGCACGCGCCCAAGCGGCGACAGCATATCCGGCGTAAAGCGGCCTTCGAAATCCACTTCATAGTTTTCCGCCGCAAAATCAGGCGAGCTTTCCCCGGCTTCAAAGGCCTTCAGCTGCTTTGGCAGGAAGCGATCATTCTTTTCGCAGGCGGGGGCAGCTCCGATATACATCACATTGCTGTAGCCGGTGCCGGTATGCTTATCCTCAACCCCATGAATCACGTCTGGGTGCCACCATACAGTGTCACCCGGCTCAACCACCGGGATCGGTACATAGGCGCGTAGCAGCTTGGCATGATAGTCCTTGCTGATGGTCAGCGCTCGCGACGGCGCCGCGCCGCACAGATCATCTTCCGGCACATCATCCTGAAGGGCGCGCAGGATCACCCATGCCATGGCATTGGCAATCGGCACCAAATTCAGCGTGCCGTCACCCGGTCCCTGCCGGCTAAGCGCCGTCCAGCCCTGATAGGTGCGGAACATGGAGCAGACGGCTGGGGATGGAATTTCCTTGGTGGCCGTGCGGAAGGCAGCGTCAAACGGGTCATAGGACGAGATGTCGCCTGAAAGCAGGTGGCGATAGACCTGCTGATAGCCCGGGTCGATCCAGCGTTCGACCGATCCACCGTCAACATGCGGGCTGAGGCCAAGGGTGTTATCCCCTGGCTCACGCTGGCGCAGGCGATCGGCATAGAGACATTCCCGGTCAGGGTCGAATTCAAGCCCATTGTCAGAATCAAAATCCCAAAGACGGTTCAGCCAACGACGCGCGGTTGCCAGCTCTTCGGATGTGCGCGCCTCCATTTGCGGCTTTGACCAGTACAGGCCAAAAATCTGCGGGCGCGAGGAGGACAGGTTGGCAAAATACTGATCCATCCCGTCTTTGGCCTTCTGGCGCTCGAAATAATCATTCTTCGCCACATAGTCCATCAGCCATTCGTTCCAGCCGGTCACCCGGTCGGCGTCGAAGGTGTTACGGAGGATCACAACGCCACGTTCCTTGATGCGGTTCGTTGCCACATCATCGATCCGGCCGGCCGCAACATCGGCATAATCAAGCACCGGCACCGGTGACTCGCCGGCGGCCACTTCTGATTCGATTTTCTGGATCTGCGCTTCAAGGATGGCGTCGACTTTGTCAAAGGTCGCGGCAACATCGAGGCCTGACGATTTCAGATTTGCCTTAACCCCGCGGATTTCCGCACGAATTTCATCAGTCATTGTTTCGGACATGAATTCCCCCTGAATTCCTCATACACTGTTCGTCACAGTCAAAGTTGGTTGGATCACAGCTTGAGGCCGCTGCCGACATTTACATAATATAATGCCGAAATGTTTTTCACATCGGCAAGCCCCTAACTGACGCCTGCCACCAAAATGTCTTGCCAATTCACACTGCCACGTTTCATTCCATAGCACCAAGGTGACGTCCATGAAATTTTCCCGAGCCGACCTGCCAGCCGACTTCCTGTTTGGCGCTGCGACCGCAGCTTATCAGATCGAAGGCCAGTCCTTTGGTGGTGCCGGCCCCTGTCACTGGGACAGTTTTGCTGCAACTGGCGGCAATGTGGTCAATGGTGAAGATGGTGCCCGCGCCTGTGAACATTATCTGCGATATGAGGAAGATC
>WTJS01000239.1 GCA_011524735.1 Alphaproteobacteria bacterium | reverse complement strand
TGGAATATACATGTGGTTATAGACGGAAAATCCGCGCGCGCCCCACCGCAGGGCGGCATCCGAAAACGGCGATTTGCGAACCTGTGTTCCAAAACTGAAGTTGCGGAAACTGTCGGCAGTTGGGTCAGTCATGGTAAGGCGGCTCCGGTCCTTTGGTCTATCAGAGCGCGGGATGACTCCACGCTCTGAGTTAGATATAGGGGACGGCGTGATTTTCAAGCGATGGCTTCAGCTATTATCTCAGCTTTGATGGACGCAGAACTGACCTTCGGTTGCAACGTTGTAGCTTTTATCCTCGGTTAGATCGACATCAGGGTCGCCGCTCATCCCACCATATTCGATGAGGTAGCCAGCGATATTGCTGTCATCAACACGGTAGTCATTCCAGGCGCCGCTGGCATAGACATGCATGTAGTTTTCACCATTGCTGTCATGGCGGTAGTTGTTCGGCTCACAGCCCTGGAAATTGTGATAGGGATAATTACTGCCAGTCGTAACAATCGACACCGCCGGATCGGTCAGAGAGGAATCGCTGGAGATCGGCAGTGTTTCCTGCTTGCGCTCAGCATAGTTGGACGAGCTGCAGTTTCGCGTATCTTCGCCAATGAATTCCAAACGCTCTGGACCAGTCACCCAGTAGAAGTAACTCTCACCATCGCCAGTGGCGTGGTGCCCGGTTGTCGTCGTCCAGGCCGTCTTGGCCTTACCCTGAAGGTTTGTGAGATCTGACGCGCTGATGCCGCAATTGGACTGAATGGTCGAATCACCAAGCCGGTCACAACCACCAATCCAGCCAATACCGCCGAGCTTCGGCTGGATATATTGCTGTTCAGCTGCGGAGGTGATTGTGGCGAGATAGCCCTGCAGACCAAACAATGTGGAATTGCCGGCCGCAACCAGGGCATCGTCAAAATCGATGCCATTCTCGCTTTCATCCTTGAATTTGTAGAAATGGCTCTTCCCATCGCTATGGTTGAACACAACGTTGGTGGACAGCGAGAAGATCAGGGAGCGAGTGGTCGAAGCCGCCGCACCACTGTCGTCATAGATATAGCCAACCTTGCGGAAAATGCTGATCCAGTTGTCGATCGTTGTGGAACCGGTAAATTCCAGCTGTCCACTCGTCTTGTTATAGGTGCCCGTGATGCCAGAGGTCCCGACATTAGTGTAGGTGACCGTATTTCCAGATCCTGACTTTGTTGCCGTGCGAACAAACAGCAGATCATTCGTATTATGGGAGCCACTAATGGTGACCTTGGCGCCCGAAATGGCGCTGTTGTCTCCGTTGGTGTCAAAATTGGCAGACGCAATGCCATTATTGATAATGCAACCACGCTGGTTGCTGACAGTCAGGCCGAACTGCTGTGTGCCGCTCAAACCATAGCTGTTGGTATTGGTGTCTGTGACAGACACATCAACAGTATACGTGCCGGGAGTCACATCCTCGATGCTTGTCCCAGACGTCAGCTGCAACATGCCGTTTGAGCCAAGTTCAAACCAGTTCTGGGTTACTGTCATGCTGTTGGAATCAGTCAATGTCACAGTGCTGGAGACGCTGTAGTCAGCTGTATTGTGGGCATTACCCGCCCCGTCGGTGATGGTCATCTGCGCATTTGTGGTTCCATATTGGGCCAGCGACACATCTGACATGTCGTCAATGCTTGGTGCGTCGACAACATAAGTGGAAGCCGTTGTGATCGCCGTCTGAACCGCGTCACAGTCAGACAGGTCGCTCAACTGTTTGACCTCGGTAACGATGGCCCGCGCATATTTATTGGCTGACGGCACCGATGTCAGACAGCTCATCGCAGTGAACGTCGCCAGGATTTCCGCATCACTCAACTCACCGTCATTGTTGGTATCGAGAGCTGCCGTTTTTGCGTTAGTTGTGCAGGTCTGCTGATTTGACAGGCAGTTGTACAGATCATTCATTGTCGTGGTGAAAGTTGGAGCCGAACTGTCACCATCTGGAAAAATTGCGTTCAGCGGCTGCGATGCAGTCAGGTCTGTGGCTGCGCCAGTCCCAACAGATGACGTCACAAAACCGGCAAAGGCGTTGCCGCCCAGCAGCAACAGTGACAGGCCGCCGATGAGTACGCCTGGCGTTGTGCGTAGACGGCCGGAAATCTTGGATGTTGTGTTGATGTCAGTCATGTCAGAACGTTCCCGGTGAAGCACATTTGTCAGTATTGTCGTCAATCCAGTTGGCAAGGCAGGTCGCCTTGTCAGCATAGCCACCATGACCGACACCATTGCAGATGGCATAGGAGTCAGTGGTGTTACAACTATCATCACCCTCACAGGCACAAAGATACAGGCGGTATTCGCTGCTGTTCACTGCTGCCGTCGATTTTACGCAAGCCACCATCATTCGGCCACGCGGCACAGTAACAACACCACCCGAGGCCGTCACCGGACACCCTTGTGGTGCCGCGAAATAATTCACCGCATTGGCCGAATCGAGATAGGACGAGCTGCTCCAGGCCCGGTTACCGTTAAAGGCAAACGGACAGCTCTTGTTGTGAGGGTTCTTCTTGTTCTGAATAGTGTTGATCTCATGCACCATCTTGTCAGCCTGATCCCGACACAAGGATGTTTCAGTCATTGTCTCAGAAAATTTTGACCTCGCGCTGATATCGCTGGTCAGGGCAACATGATCTGTTTCCAGGATGCGGCTGAGATTTTCCGTATCGGCCTTGACCACCCCGTCACGCGTCGCTGAGATATAAGCCTGATAGGATGTCACGCCGACAGCTGCCAGAATGCCTATGATCGCGATCACCACAAGCAGTTCGATTAATGAGAAACCGTCCTGTTCAGTGACAACTGGTGCTTGTGAGGGCAGGAATTTGCGCTGGAACAACATGACATGCTTGGCCAAACCTAAATGCTGAATTCTTGTTAACGGCAGCGAGCTCATTTGTCACGTCGCAACCGTAACCTCAACAGTGCAGCGATAGGGGCCATACCAACGGAACCACCGCGATTTTGCTTTGAATTTTGAGTTCGGGAAACTAGCTTAGTTGCGCAGTCAAATATCTGATAATTTTTGGCAAACACACAAATCTCGACTGGTACCATTTTCGGTGTGGGGGCAGAACCGTGGCGCAGCTAAGTCTGAAGGACATTTACAAATCTTTCGGTGACACCAAAGTTATCCACGGCGTCGACCTAGAGGTGGCGTCCGGGGAATTCACCGTATTCGTCGGCCCGTCAGGCTGCGGCAAGTCAACCCTGCTGCGAATGATTGCAGGGCTGGAATCCGTTTCTGCCGGAAGTGTGACGATCGACGGCCAGGATGTAACCCATGCTGAGCCATCTGAGCGCGGTGTCACGATGGTGTTTCAGTCCTATGCGCTATACCCGCATATGAATGTCTATGACAATATGGCCTTCAGTCTGAAGATGAACGGCGCGAAACCTGCCGACATTGATGCCAAGGTTCGCAAGGCGGCCGACATTCTTGGGCTTCACAATCTGCTTGAGCGTAAGCCGAAGGCTCTGTCCG
Source organism: Alphaproteobacteria bacterium (assembly GCA_011524735.1). Taxonomy (GTDB): domain Bacteria; phylum Pseudomonadota; class Alphaproteobacteria; order Puniceispirillales; family Puniceispirillaceae; genus UBA8309. Next base: position 2,196 of record WTJS01000239.1, on the reverse strand, counting down.
GAGGGCAGCGACAGCGTGTTGCCATTGGCCGGTCAATTGTCCGCGAGCCTAAGATTTTCCTCTTCGATGAACCGCTGTCCAATCTGGATGCAGAACTTCGCGTTCAGATGCGTCTTGAGATAGCACGCCTGCATCAAGACCTCGATGCAACAATGATCTATGTCACCCATGATCAGGTCGAAGCGATGACGCTAGCTGACCGGATCGTGGTACTGAATGCCGGCCTGATCGAACAGGTTGGCGCACCCCAGACGCTTTATGAAGACCCAGACAATATGTTTGTCGGGCGCTTCATTGGGTCGCCCAAAATGAATTTTGTTGCCGGCACAGTCACCGGGCAATCCAAAGGGTCTGTTGATGTGTCACTGGACGGCTATGACGGTGTTTCAGTGAAAATGAAGCGCGGACGTCCTGATGCCACTTTGGGCACGAAGGTGATGATTGGCATTCGCCCCGAACATTTTTCAGCCAAGGGCAAAATCAGGCTTGGTGTGAAAGTCAATTTTGTCGAAAACCTGGGAAGCACTTCCTTTGCCTATGTCAGTGGCCCAGATGGCACCGAACTCACGGTCGAGGTTGGTGATCTGGCAGCTGCGGCAGGGAGCGAGGCCAGCATCGGGTTTGATGCTGCTAACGCCTTTCTGTTTGATGCTGAAAGCGGCATGCGACTGTAATGGAAAACAATTCCACCACAGTATCATCTGTTAGCAGACAGCTGGCAGATCGAAACATTGACATTGCCGAAATTGATCGTGGTGAAGGCCGGATGATGCAGCTGTTCAGCCGTGCAGCGCGCAGCTACGAACTTCATGAAGGCCTTCCCCCTGTCGGTGGGGCCAGCGCCCATATGCGTCAGCACCCTCTGACTGGCGAGTGGATTTCCTATTCTGGCGCCCGCCAGAACAGAACCATGCTGCCAAATGTCAGTGAATGCCCGCTCTGCCCCATGACCGATGATGAACAGCTGACGGATGTGCCGGTTGATGCCTATGAACTGGCTATTTTTACGAACCGCTTTTCCGCCCTTTCACCGGATGCGGCAGGCCCACCACAGCTTGATCTACCAACACGGCCGGGCATTGGTGTCTGTGACGTCATTTCCTACAGCTCTGACCATCATGCCAGCCTGTCAACAATCGGGGCTGACCGTATAGAGTTGCTCATTGACGCCCTCGACATTCGCCTGGAAACACTTCTGGCCAATCCGGATATCCAGTGGGTCCTGCCATTCGAAAACCGTGGGCGCGAAATTGGTGTCACGCTTGATCACCCGCATGGACAGCTCTATGCGCTGCCCCATCTTCCAGAAAAAATACGGACCACCGCCGAAGGATTTATCAAGACCGACCCTCTGGAAGGGTTGACCACAAGAATTCCCGACCAGTTGAAGCTTGACGAAAATGATGCCGGTCTGGCCTTTGTGCCGCCATGGGCGAAATACCCGTTTGAAACCTGGATCGTGCCACATGACAGGACGTCGGGCCTTGCCGGACTGTCACGGTCTGAACGGGCGGGGATGGCCGCGCTGATCGAAACGGCAGCTCAAAAGCTGGATGCCGTTTTTGAGGCACCAATGCCTTACACATTTGGGTGGCAGACAGCGCCAAAAGGCTTTGAAGACACCTTTCATATGCATTGTGTTTTCCAGCCAATGAAACGGGCCAGTGACAAGATGAAATATCTTGCCAGTGTTGAACAGTTCACCGGCTTCTATCTTGTTGACCTGCCCCCAGAGGATGCGGCCGCACAGTTGAACGCTGCCTTTGAAGAAGGAAGCAACCAATGACGGAAGCGCTTCACACCCAGTTTAAAGACAGGTTTGGTCTTCCTCCCGCCGCGGTCGCAACTGGTCATGGGCGGGTTAATCTGATTGGCGAACATACCGACTACAATGACGGGCTGGTATTGCCCTGCATCCTGAAACGCCAGACCACAGTTGCGCTATCATTGCGGGCTGACAGTCAGCTGCAGGGTAGCTCAGCCACCTTCGGAGATGCCGATTTCACGATGGATGAAGTGCCGTCCGGGCATTGGCTTGCCTATGTTCGTGGCGCCGTCTCAATGCTGACTGAAGCTGGCGCACCAATGACAGGTGTCGACATTCTGGTAGATTCGACAATGCCGGCTGGAGCTGGGGTATCTTCATCTGCGGCCTTTGAGGTTGCACTCCTGACGGCACTCCACGAAGCGCATGAC
>WTJS01000166.1 GCA_011524735.1 Alphaproteobacteria bacterium | reverse complement strand
CCTTGGTCGCACCCAATGTCAGCCCGGCAATAAAATGCCGCTGCATCAGGAAAAACATGAAGACGGGTGGCAGCGCTGCGAGAATGGCAGCCGCCGAAACAAGGTGCCAGTTGCTGACAAACTGACCGTTCAGAGCATTGAGACCAGCCGTAATGGGCTTGGAATTCTCACCCTGTGTCAGCACCGTCGCCCAGAAATAGTCATTCCAGACAAAGGTAAAGATCAGAATGGCCAGCGCCGCAATCGCAGGCCTGACAAGTGGCAGCACAAGAAAGAAGAAGATCCGCCATTCCTTGACCCCGTCAATACGCGCGGATTCGATCAGTTCAAACGGCAGGGCCCGAATGAAATTCCGCATGAAAAGGGTACAGAAACCAGTCTGAAAGGCAGCATGGAACAGCACCAATCCGGTCACCGTATTATACAGGCCAGTCTGTACTGAAAGGTCACGCACCGGCACCATCAAAATCTGGAACGGCACGAAATTGCCAGCAATGAACACAAAGAACAGAGGCACTGACCAGCGGAACCGGTAGATCGCCAGAGCATAACCCGCCAGACATGCCAGCGTAATTGACACCGCAACGGTTGGCAGCGTGATCCAGATTGAATTCAGGAAATACTGCCCAGCATTCGAGTTCATGAATACGCCAGTATAGTTATCCACCATCTCAAAACTGGAAGGCCAGCCGAACACATTGCCAGTGTTGATGTCCTTGGCCGACCGAATGGACGTCATGAAAATCGCAATCAGCGGCAGCAACCAGACAAGAAGGGAGATCGGCAGCATCACCTGGTAGATCATGCGGCGCGGCACTGAAGCCTGTTCAATAGGACGCGGGAACATCTATCGCCAGTCCTTTTCGTCCTGATACATCTTCCATAGGAAAGCCACGATGAAACACAGCATGATCATGAACAGCACAACCGCAATGGCCGAGCCATACCCCATCTCAAACCCATATTCGGACAGTGCTGTTTCATACATGTAATAAGACAGCACATTAGATGAACCGTAAGGGCCACCCTGAGTCATGATGGCGATCATGTCAAAGGAACGCAGCGCCCCAATCACAGTCACCACGATTGCAAGGAATGTTGCCGGCCAAAGCTGCGGCAGAACAACATGCCATAGCAAGCGTATGCCCTTGGCACCATCAAGCCTGCCGGCTTCAATCTGCTCAGGCGCCACATTGTTCAGGCCGGTCAAATACAGAATCATGCAATAGGCAACCTGCGGCCACAGCCCGGCGAAAATAATGCCATAGGTCACGTAGCGTTCATCCCCCAGAATAGAGGGAGGCGATGCGCCAAAAAATTCAAACATATGCCCCACAACGCCAAAATTCGGGTTGTAGAACCATGAAAAGATTAGCCCGACCACAATCTGTGAAATCACGAACGGGAAGAAGAACATCGACTTATAGAGCCTGATCCCCCGAACAGTCTGGTTCAGAAACAACGCGATAAACAGGCCTGCAGGCACAGCCAGCATATACAGGATCAGCCAGAGAAGATTGTTCTTCAGTGATGTGTAGAATCTATCGTCATCGAACATCTCCAGATAGTTCTCAACGCCAACATAGGTCATGTCGCCGAGACCATCCCATTCAAAGAAGGAGATGTAGATCGACTGGAAGATCGGCAGAATCACATAGACCGTGAAAAACAGGAAAGCCGGCGCAAGAAACAGCACCGGCATAACGGTCAGCGCATTCATGCGACGACGGTCCATCATGTCCCCCAGCAGTAGTCCTGATCTGAAAATAAAAAAAGAAACAGCCAGCCCGCAAAAAAACGGACTGGCTGAGATTTAGCTTACTTGTAGACCTTGCCCTGAACCTTATCCAGACGCTTGAGAATAGCGTCGAGACGGTCTGGCTTGATCATGAACTCCTGGAAGCCTTCCATGCCGGCCTTTGCCATTTCGGCTGGGGCATCACGGTCATAGAACTGGGCAAGACCAGCCGCAGTGGACACGGTCTGCATGCCTTCCTGGATGAACTTGTCGCTGCCAACTTCGGCTTTGGAGTTTGGTGGCAGCTGGCCAATGGCCTTGTTCCACTCAGACTGAACGTCTGGGCGGGCCACAAATGCCAGGAACTTGCGCGCGTCGGCCTTGTTCTTGGCACCGGAAGGAATGAACAGGGCGTCAGCAGGCGCTTCTTCAGCACGTGGCATGCCTGGGGTGATTTCCGGGAACTGGAAGAAGTCAATCTGGTCGTTGGTCAGACCAGCATCCTTCATTGCACCGACGGCAAAGTTACCCATGACATACATTGCAGCTTCGCCCTTGGCGAATGGTGCAATGGCGTCCTGCCAGCTCATCGAAGCGTGGTTCTCGACGAAGTAGCCCGGACGAACCAGCTCTTCCCACTTGGCGAATGTCGCACGAATGCGATCGTCGGTGTATTTGATCTTACCAGCGGTAAGGTCGTTATGGACGTCATAGCCGTTGGTGCGGAGGTTCAGATAGTCAAACACTCCAGCAGCAGTCCACAGATACTTGGTACCAATGGTGATTGGCGTGATGCCAGCTGCCTTCAGCTTTTCACAGGCAGCAAGAAGCTCGTCCCATGTCTTTGGCTCGGCAATACCCATCTTGTCGAAGATGTCTTTACGGTAATACATGCCCCACTGGTAGTAGGAGTAAGGCACGCCCCACTGCTTACCATCACGGCTCATGGTTGGCTTGATTGCCTCAAAGGAAGTGCTGAGGTTTGGATCAGATGCCCACAGATCAGAAATATCTTCGAACTGACCGGCGTCAACAAAAGGGCCCATACGGTTGCCAGGATACCAGGCAGTCACGTCTGGGGCGTCAGCTGACAGGAAGTTGCGAATCGCTGTCTTGTGCGCTTCACGGTCATTGATGCTGAGATCAACATTGATGTCAGGGTTGGCTGCGCTGAAGTCAGCAACAACTTTTTCAAAAGCGGCCTTTGGGCCTGGGTTCGGGTCATCATAGATGATGACAAGGTCACCAGCGAAAGCGGACGACGCAAAAAGCGACGCAGCAGTCGCAAGTGATGCGAATACCTTATTCATGAGTTCCTCCCACATGAGAATACGCAAAACAGGCCGGACGACCTGTTTAGTTGTTTACACAACTGTAATTAAGATGAAGCTGCTGGCAACCGAATTATTGTGTCTGAGCGCCGAATATTTATGTGACAGCACGTCACCACATGATTACCGTGAGCAGCCGTCACGGTCTGCAGATGCGGATGAGCACATGGACGGATGTTTGACAGTCACAATGTCTCATACCGTAGGCGGTGTCTCAACCCGTAAACATCGCGCCCTATTGCCAGAATGAAATGGGATTTTTCACCTCATGACGCCGCGTGAAACAGTTGATGTCCTCATTCTCGGAGGTGGTGCAGCCGGGCTGATGTGTGGCCGCGTTGCCGGGCGACGTGGCCGGTCAGTTCTCATTCTGGATCACGCCAAGAAACCGGCAGAGAAAATTCGTATTTCAGGTGGTGGGCGATGTAATTTCACCAACCTGCATTCTCACCCCCGCGCCTTTCTGTCGGCCAACCCGCATTTCTGCAAATCAGCCTTTTCCCGCTACACTCAGGATGATTTTGTTCAGCTGATCACCGAACACGCGATTGCCTTTCACGAAAAGAAACTTGGCCAACTGTTCTGCGATGACAGCGCGCAGCAGATCATCGACATGCTGTTGTCAGAATGCCGAAATGCCGGTGCCGAACTCCGGCTGAACACAGAGGTTGGAAAAATTACAGCCGTAGACGCCGGCTACCATGTCGAGACCAGCGGCGGTGTGATCGCCTGCCATTCGCTGGTCATCGCTACAGGCGGCCTGTCGATACCGAAGATTGGGGCAACCCGTTTTGGCTATGATGTAGCGCGGCAGTTTGGACTGAAGGTAACTGATTTGAAACCAGCGCTGGTGCCACTGACCTTTCAGGCAGGCTTCCTGGACCGGTGCCGCGCCCTGTCCGGCCTGTCAGTCGACGCTGAAGTGCGATTTGGCAAGACGCTGTTTCGCGAAGGGTTGCTGTTCACCCATCGGGGCCTGTCCGGCCCATCGATCCTGCAGATCAGCTCCTACTGGGATGAGGCGGGCACGATAGAAATCAATCTGGTCCCGGATGTCGGCATGGAAGATTGGTTGAAGGCACGCAAGACGGCCACACCAAAACAAGATCTGCTGACCGCTCTTGCAGAACATCTGCCCCGCCGCCTTGCTGAGGATATTCTGGAGGAGATTGGTATAGGCGGGCGACTTGCCGACCTGTCGCATGCAAAGCTTGCAACTGTCGCAGCGCGGTTGAACCAATGGACGGTCAAACCAAGTGGCACGGAAGGGTATCGCACGGCTGAGGTCACGCTTGGCGGGGTCGATGTGTCGGAACTTTCCGCCAAGACGATGGAGGCACGTCATCAACCCGGCCTGTTTTTCATTGGCGAAGTGGTCGATGTCACCGGGCATCTTGGCGGGTTCAATTTTCAGTGGGCCTGGTCGTCCGGCTTTGTCGCTGGCGAAGCTGCCTGACGCACAGACCGACGGGCAGACAGGCAGACCAAACTAGAAATACTCTTCCAGCCCTTTTGCGCCAATGAAAGTGTCCCGCCCGACCTTGCGCATACGGGTCATAATGGCTTCATCAAGCCAAGGATCGGTAGCCGCCGCCAGAGACGGGCGGGCCTTGATCCGTGCCCACCAGTTGGTGACCCGCGGGTACCGTGATTCCCACAGCGATTCAAGCCCGATACAGTCCACGCGGAAGAAATAGGCTGACAGCATCGCATCCGCCAGTGAATAGCTGTCACCAAGCAGCCAGTCGCCCTTGGCAAGATCTGCTTCCATTTCAGCGCACATGCGGGCTAGGCGGAACAGTGCCACTGGAACATGAACCGAAGCCGCTCCATGCTCCATGAGATCCAGCGTCTTGCGAACCCGTGTTTTGTCCGACATGGCAGCCCAGCGGGCCTCTAGCTCTTCAGCTGGTTTGTCGAGAAGCATTTTGCGCTGATAACTGCCAAAGGTCAGCGTATTTACGCTGTCATGATATTCCAGCGTATAAATGCCCCAGGTACGGCTGCGGGCGCGCTTGACCGGATCATCTGGCATCAGCCTGTTGTGGTCACTCAGCCCGTCAAGATATTCACAGATGACAGTCGATTCGTGGATGCGAACCCCATCGTGATCCAGAACTGGCACAATCGAACGCGGGTTAATTTTGAGATAGTCAGGATGAAACTGCTCCCCCTTAGGAAGATCGACATGCCGCCCTTCCCACTCCAGCTGCTTTTCCGCAAGGACGATGCGCGCCTTGATTGAACAGACGGAATTTGCACCATGATAGAGGGTCAGCATGGACAGGGCTCCTGAAAATGATGTTGGGGTTGAGCCTAGCCGTCCGAACAAGGACCGGCAAGAAGCGGAAGTGACTGGTCAGCCAAAGATGCAAAAAGAACTGCGACAATCCTGATGAATGCAAAGTTTCAACCAATCAGCAAAGTGTTTGCCCTTGTCGTCTGTCTGCGAGTGATTAGTCTAATATGCACACTGACCAAAACTTTCAGAGAAAGCATTATCAATGCGCAACGTGACCAAGGACAATAGCACCGATGTCTTCATGGGGTATTTCGGTGACGACACCGATCCTCGCGGGCGCGAAGTGATGCAAAGCTTTGCCCAGCACCTTCATGCCTTCGCAAAGGATGTGAA
>WTJS01000194.1 GCA_011524735.1 Alphaproteobacteria bacterium | reverse complement strand
GCCCAATACGTCCCGGTTCTTTCAACAATGTCTTCAGCGTGGCTTCCTGTTTCTGGATCAGGGCAACGACGATTTCCCCGTGATTGGCGGTGTTGGAGCGCTCGATCACGACTGTATCCCCATCCAGAATGCCAGCCTCTACCATGGAATCTCCAACAATCTCGAGGGCGAAATGCTCACCGCGCCCCAGCATGCTGGCCGGAACTTCCATCTGGTTGGTTGGGTCGCTCAACGCTTCGATCGGCGTGCCTGCCGCAATGCGCCCCAGCAGCGGTAGAGATACGGCATTCACAGCCGCAGTGACAGCCTGGCCAACGTTATTTGCAGCTGCATTGATAGGTTTCAGAATTTCAATCGCACGTGCCCTATTGGCGAGACGGCGGATATACCCGCGTTCCTCCAGCCCCGACACCAGTCTGTGAATACCCGACTTTGAGGCAAGGCCCAGCGCGTCCCGCATTTCATCGAAAGAAGGCGGTACATCATGCTTTTCGGCATGAGTGGTGAGAAATTCCAGAAGTTCTTTCTGTTTGCGGGTCAGCATGATCCACCTCAGTTTTCTTGCCTCGTTCTCACTATGTTCTATCAATGTTCTTGTGAGATGGCAAGTGCCGAACCAGGGATCAGGGTTTTACCTGTTAAAGGAGTGGTGCGAGGGGCATCACTGTCACCCGATCCCCTGCCGCAATTGACGGGTCAAATGGCGGGCGGATGATCAGGGCATTTGCATTGGCAAAAATGCTGACCATTGAACTGTCCTGCTTTCGTGCAGGCGTCACAAGCGGTAAGCCATCGACGTCATATTCAAGAACAGCACGAAGATAGTCCTGTCGGCGGTCATTTGGTTGCAGTTCGCAGGTGATTTCGGCGCTGATTTGGTGGGGTACATAGTCGTGACCGCTCAGTCGCGCAATTGCCGGCCCTAGGAATACAGTGGCGCATACAGCGGTTGATACAGGATTGCCAGGAAGGCCAAGCAGAGGCACACCGTCAATCATGCCATGGATCAGGGGTTTTCCGGGGCGCATCGCAATTTTCCAGAAATTTAGAGCTGATCCAGCTTCCTGAAGGTCTGATACGATATGGTCATGAGTTCCTACGGAAGCCCCACCAGAGGTGACTATCATATCGAGCGGGACGGGCGCTTTGCGAACATGATCCAGCATCGCGCCAGCGCGATCCCTTGCAATCCCAAGGTCAATCGGGATACCGCCGCTAGCCTGCACAAAAGCTGCAAGATATATGGCGTTAGACGATACGATCTGCCCTGGAGCTGGTGTTTCGCCTGGCAAAACAAGCTCGTCACCCGTTGACAGTATGCCGATATGAGGTTGACGCCAGACGGGGAGGGTGGCAAGGCCAGCGGATGCCGCCAGAGAGATAGCGCGTGCAGACAACAGGCTGTTTTTCCGCAGGATGGTGTCACCAGCAGATACATCAAGACCTGCTGGCCGGATAAATTGTCCGCTGTGGGGTGGCTCATGGATTGTTATTCTGGCGCCCTCACTTTCTGAGCTTGCGTCCACATCTTCCTGCAACACCACAGCATCTGAATTGGCGGGGATAAACGCACCAGTAAATATGCGCACAGCCTCCCCAGCGCCAAGTCTACCTTGCCATGGGTGGCCAGCCGCAGATTCTCCAACTCGGGTTAATTGGGGCTTTTCGCCGGTACAATCCTCTGCACGTACAGCATACCCATCCATTGAGGAAACAGGAGCTGGTGGCAGGCTGAGGTCTGATTGAATGTCCCGCGAAAGAGTCCGGCCTACCGCTGCAGCAAGCGGGCTTTCATCAACCTGTGAAGGTGCAAGTCCTTTGAGTATGCGTTCTAAGGCATCGTCGACTGGCAGTAATGGCTGCTTTGCACCGTTACTCGGCATTGAAAACGCCAGATTTTCCACCGGATTTATGGGTCAGGCGGATATTGTCTATCACCATGCCCCGATCAACGGCCTTACACATGTCATAGATGGTCAGGGCAGCGACAGAAACGGCTGTTAGGGCTTCCATCTCAATACCGGTCCGTCCGGTTACCTTGCAGGTTGCAGCGACAATAATTCCAGGGAGATTCGCGTCAGCGGCCAAATCTACTGCTACATGGTCAAGACCAAGTGGATGACAAAGTGGTATTAGCGTTGCCGTCTGTTTCGCGCCCATAATGCCTGCCAGTCGCGCAACCCCCAAAACATCGCCTTTGCCAAAGCTGCCTTCCTCAATCTTCTTGAGGGTTTCGGGGGCCATGCGGATCTGTCCACTGGCGACAGCTACCCGATCAGTTGATGGCTTTTCACCCACATTCACCATATGGGCCTTACCATCTGCATCGAAATGTGTCAGGTCAGCCATTCACGGCCTCCTTGGATGGCACTGGGTTGGCAAGGATTGTTGCAGTTGCGCTGGCAACGTCATCTGCGCGCATCAGTGACTCACCGATCAGGAAACAGCGCGCGCCAGCTGAGGCCATGCGGGCAAGATCCGACGGCTCGAAGAGGCCGCTCTCGGCAACCGCGATGCGATCATCGGGAAGCGCTGGCAGCATTGCAGCGCCCACATTGAGGGATATTTCCATAGTCTTCAGATTACGGTTGTTGATCCCCATCAAAGGAGATTTCAGCTTACAGGCGCGGTCGAGTTCGCTGGCATCGTGAACCTCGATCAGCACGTCCATATCGAAATCGTGGGCACAGGCTTCAAGCTCAAGTGCTTGGTCATCGTCCAGCGCCGCCATAATCAACAAAATACAGTCCGCACCAAGGGCTCGCGATTCTGCGATCTGAATGGGATCGATTATAAAGTCTTTACGAAGGATAGGGAGACTGACTGCATCGCGCGCGGCAACCAGAAATTCAGGTGCGCCCTGGAACCATGGGCGGTCCGTCAATACGGATAGGCAAGTTGCACCGCCAGTTTCATAAGCTTTCGCCAAGGTTGCAGGATCAAAGTCTGCCCTGATCAACCCCTTTGAAGGAGATGCTTTCTTCAATTCTGCGATTAGCCCGTAACCTGCAACCGATGCGGTGGCCAGTGCGGAGGTGAAGCCACGCACGGGTGACGCTGCTGCTGCTGCGGCTTCGAGATCGGACAGTGAAGTCTCGCGTTTGAGCTGCGCAACTTCTTCAGCTTTGCCGTCAATGATTTTTGCCAGAACGTCACTCATTACACTATCCTGTTACCCGCTGGTACTGTTGGTGATGCTAACCAGCCTGTCGAGGGCGGCCATCGCCCTGCCGGTTGAGATTGATTCCGCAGCGCGGGTAGCGCCCTCAGCAAGGTTGGAAGCATGTCCGCCAGCAACCAGCGCCGCCGCGGAATTGAAAATAACAATATCGCGATAGGCACCCTGAGCGCCGCCAAGAACATCACGTAGGCTTTCTGCATTTTCTTCAGGCGTCCCGCCACGCAGCTCGTCCATCGAGACTGTCTTCAGGTCAAGATCGTCTGGTGCAATGGTAAACTCGCTTACAGCCCCATTTACAAGCGATGCCACCATTGTCGGTCCGGTTGTTGACACTTCGTCAAGGCCGCCATCTCCATGAACAACCCAAGCATGCGTTGTGCCGAGGGCAGAAAGCGCGTGAGCAAATGGTGTGCAGAGCGCGGGGTCAAAAACACCAACAATGATTCGTTTGACCAATGCAGGGTTAGCCAGTGGCCCGACCATGTTAAAAATTGTGCGTACGCCGAGATCGGCACGAACGGGTCCGACATGTCGCATGGCTGAATGATGACGGGGCGCCATAAGAAAACAGATTCCTGCCTCCTTCAGCGCTTTTGAGACCAGGTCCATTTCGCAGTCGAGTTTGATGCCAAGGCTGCCCAGAACATCTGCCGCCCCACTCTTTGAAGACACAGCCTTGTTGCCGTGCTTGGCAACAGGTACGCCCGCACCGGCAACGACGAAGGCTGAGGCCGTCGAGATGTTGTATGTTCCGATACCGTCTCCGCCAGTGCCCACAATATCCATGGCGTCATCGGGTGCCTTAATGATTGTGGCCTTTTCGCGCATGACAGTCGCCGCTGCCGCAATGTCTTCAACACGTTCGCCGCGCATTTTCAAAGCAATTAGAAAAGCAGAGATCTGTATTTGGCTGACTTCACCCTCCATGATGGCATTAAAGCAATCATGAATTTCAGCTGACGACAGCATTTCGCCTTCTGTCAGCTTTTGCAGTGGAATGCGCATGACGGTGGACATAGGACTACGGCTCACAGGCTAGGTGATAAGATCGGTGACTATATGAAGGGCATGCTTGATTGGCAAGCAAGGTCACTGTGACAGAGGGATATGCGGCGTAATTGCCGCAATCGAAATGAGCTGCCTTGTCCGAAAGTGGAATGAAGTTGTTGTGAACTGGTACGACCAGCAAAAGATTTGCTGATTAAGGCTGCTTGTCATTTTTCTCTTGAAATCAAATGTCCTAATGTTACCGTCTGTCTATCGCCGATTTAACGATCAACTTGCGGGCGATTAAAAAATACAGCTAAAGCGCGCTTGGCTATGTCCCACGGGGCTGTGTCACACCGACAGGTCCTTTCGACCGCCACGGAAAGCGCATCATACAGCGCTTGAGCCGCGGCGGTTTTTTTATGTCTGATGGACACCGTCATCTCTAATGCGCAACAGGTTTTTCGTCCCCACGGGTGGTCTGTGGGGGCAAGGGGTGACCTCCCTTAATCAGGTTGGGCGATTTGATTTCAGCTTGTGCGCCCAGGCATTCCGCCGAAAGCACTAAAGAGGAGACGACAATGTCGAACCCCACATCTTCAAACACCACATCCTTGAATCCAAAAACAACAGGCACTGTATCTACCAATCCACTGCCGAGAGTTGGATCAGAGTCTCAGATCGAGACTGCACACCCAGCAACATTGGCTCTGCATGCAGGTTTCCGAAGTGATCCTGCGACCAACGCTGTGGCAGTGCCAATTTATCAAACGACATCTTACCAGTTTGGATCGGCTGAACAGGCCGAACGCCTGTTCAGCCTGACCGAAATTGGGAATATCTACACGCGCATTATGAACCCGACGACGGACGTGCTGGAAAAGCGCGTCGCCGCATTGGAGGGCGGCGTTGCAGCGCTGGCCGTTTCATCCGGGCAGACTGCTTCGGCTTACGCCATACAGAATCTCGTTAAGGCGGGTGACAATATCGTCAGCTCAACCGATCTGTATGGAGGGACCTGGAATCTTTTCCAGAATACACTTGCACAGCAGGGCGTAGAGGTCAGGTTTGTGGACCCCTCTCATCCAGAAAATTTTGCTGCAGCAAGTGATGAAAAAACGCGGGCTTACTATGCAGAAACTCTGCCTAATCCAAAGCTTGAGGTTTTTCCCATTGGTGAGGTGGCTGCGATCGGGCGAAAGCGTGGCATTCCGCTGATCGTCGACAATACGGCAGCCCCGCTGTTGGTGCGGCCGTTTGATCACGGGGCGGCAGTCGTTGTGCACTCACTGACCAAATATATTGGCGGACATGGCACATCAGTGGGCGGCATCATTGTTGATGGTGGCAATTTTGACTGGGCTGCCCACAAGGCTCAGCAACCGGCGCTGAATGAGCCTGATGCATCTTATCATGGTGCCATTTGGTCAGAGGCCGCCGCACCGCTGGGGCCCGTCGCCTTTGCGCTGAAGGCAAGAGTTACGCTTCTGCGTGATCTTGGTGGCGCACTGAGTCCGGCAAATGCCTTCCAGTTTTTGCAAGGTCTTGAAACGCTGCCACTTCGTATCAG
>WTJS01000041.1 GCA_011524735.1 Alphaproteobacteria bacterium | reverse complement strand
CGGGTACCGCCCCCGGGTCCGCTCTGCTTATTTCACAGCACGTTTATCGCCATAGTCGGCAAGCCGACACCCCCAATATAGGGCCAGCGCTTCCCCTTTGAAAGCGCTGTTTTTGAATGGCAGTCATCGGTCGGGATTGCTCTTGAACATGCCGGTGGTGCATGCCACCTTGACGGAACAATCCGCAAAGTAAGCCTACGACCTAAACCCAAGGACAGCGCCACATGCAGCAATATCTGGACCTTCTTGACCGTGTTCTGTCCGATGGGGTCGATCGCGGGGATCGCACAGGAACTGGAACACGAGCTGTATTTGGGCACCAGATGCGCTTTGACCTTGCAGCGGGGTTTCCTCTGCTGACAACAAAGAAGCTGCATACGCGCTCCATCTTTCATGAACTCCTCTGGTTTATCAAAGGAGACACCAATATCCGCTATCTTCAGGAAAATGGTGTTTCGATCTGGGATGAATGGGCCGATGAAAACGGCGATCTTGGACCAGTTTATGGCAAGCAGTGGCGACGCTGGCAGGCTGCCGACGGACGTGAAATTGACCAGCTTTCCGATCTGATCTCGCAGATTCGTGACAATCCGGAGTCGCGCCGTCTGATGCTCTCTGCCTGGAACCCTGCAGATTTGCCAGATATGGCGCTGCCGCCATGCCACTGTCTCTTTCAGTTCTTTGTTGCCGATGGTCGTCTGTCCTGCCAGCTCTATCAGCGCAGCGCAGACATCTTTCTCGGAGTTCCCTTCAATATCGCGTCCTATGCATTATTAACCCACATGATCGCGGCAGTATGCGGCCTGAAACCCGGTGAGTTTGTACACACGCTGGGTGATGCGCATCTCTATGCGAATCATTTTGATCAGGCGCGGGAGCAGCTTACGCGCAAACCGGGTCCGCCACCTCAGCTGGTCATGCACAGGGTTCCAGCTGAGATCGATGAGTTTACCTATGACGATTTTGAGATTGTAAATTATGAGCCTCAGCCGCACATCGCTGCGCCCATTGCCGTGTAGGTCTATCGCAATGCGGTCTGGAGATAAAGAATGACTGACAGGTTGGAAATGGTGGCTGTCGTTGCGATGGCTGCGAACCGCGTGATTGGTGATGGGGACGGGCTGATCTGGCATCTGCCTGCTGATCTGAAGCGCGTTAAGGCGCTGACCATGGGCTGTCCACTGATCATGGGGCGCCGCACATGGGATTCTATCGGGAGGGCACTTCCGGGGCGCGCCAGTGTGGTTATGACGCGAGATGAAAGCTGGTCAGCAGAAGGAGCGCTACGGGCGTCTTCGCTGGAAGAGGCTATTGATTTGTCGCGAGAGTGGATTTCCCAGACAGAGGGCGCGCGGTCTGAAATCATCCTGTTTGGTGGTGGCGAGATATATGCTGCCGGCATGGCTGTGTGTAGCAGAATTGAGGCCACGATTGTCGATCTGACACCGGATGGCGGGCCGAAGGCGGCAATGTTTCCGGCACTTAACGAAGCTGAGTGGTGCCGTGAGGTTCTGGAAACAGTCGCAGCCGACGGGGATGTGCCTGGTTACCGTTATGAGCGGTTGGTCCGTGCAACTCCCGTGCGGGTCTAAAAAGCGTTTTCTGCTTACTCGATGACGATTTTTGGGCCGGCCTTAACGGCACCTTCAAGTTGCCCCAGCACCTTTTCTGCAATCGCCATGTAATGCGCCGCATGCGGGCTTTTGGGCTGGCTGGCCACAATCGGTGTCCCGGCGTCAGATGTGGCGCGGATGTTCATTTCAAGCGGTATCTCACCAAGAAATGGTGCGCCAATGCGAGCGGCTTCAGCTGCTGCGCCACCATGCCCAAACACTTCATGTCGGCCGCCACAATCTGGGCAGATGAAGTGGCTCATATTCTCAATAATGCCCAGAACAGGAACGTTGACCTTGCGGAACATGTTCAGGCCTTTACGGGCATCGATCAGCGCCAAATCCTGTGGTGTGGACACAATTACTGCGCCTGACAGTGCAGCCCGCTGTGACAGGGTCAGTTGTGCATCACCGGTGCCAGGAGGCATGTCGATGATCAGGACATCAAGATTGTCCCACGCTACATCACGCAGCATCTGTTCGATCGCACTCATAACCATGGGGCCGCGCCAGATGGTAGGGGCGTCTTCAGCCACAAGATAGCCGATCGACATGGTTTGAAGCCCCCAAGCATCAATCGGATAGATTTTCTTGCCGTCGCTCTGTGGTTTACGGTTCTGACCGATTAGTCTGGGCAGTGACGGGCCGTAAATGTCTGCATCCAATATGCCAACACGCTGCCCTGTTGCAGCAATCGCCAGTGCCAGATTGATGGAAGTGGTCGATTTGCCAACGCCGCCTTTTCCCGAGGCTACGGCGATCATATGGCGGGCCGGCTTCAGCGGCTCTCGGCTTGCGGCCGCCCCGTCACCAATCGGGGTGCCTGGTGGGGTGTCGCCTGTAGACGGTGCAGCAGGCGCACCCTGATGGGCGGTAAGCATCGCGGTAGCAGATAAAACGCCATCAAGAGCGCGGATGGCGCCTTCACTTAGTTTACGGAATTCATCGGCCTTGTCTTTTTCTGCAGGGTCGATTTCAAGGGTAAAGCCAACATGTCCGTCCTTGATGACAATGCCGGAAACCTGCCCACCATTTACAATGTCGATCTTGCGCCCTGGCAGGGTGACGGCCGTCAACGCGGCCCGGATCTGCTGTTCGGTCAATTCGGTGGCCATGCTTGAAATTACCCGCTTTTGTACAAATATGAGGTGGACTTGGAGGTGACATAATCCGTCCCACTCGCTTTTGCAATATTGCTGCCACGCGGCTTAATGTCCACGCGGCGAAGGATGCTATTGCGAAGCGGGCAGGATTGGTGTCGTATGCCGCCGACAAGATCAGGCGCTGGACTGAAAGTCAGGGCGGCGTTCACTCGAAACTTTTTGCGACGGAGCAGGCACATCATGCCATGGAATAATCAGGGCGGCGGCGACCCGGGAGGCCCATGGGGCCAGGGTGGCGGCCGCGGCGGTGGAAACGGCGGTAGCCCTTGGGGCCCAGGCGGCGGGGGATCGCAGCAGGACATTGACAAAGTTGTACGTCAGGGGCGTGAAGCGCTTGGTCGGATGATGCCAACAGGCGGCAAGTCCGTTTCATTGCTGATCATCGTTGCCATTGCAATCTGGGCGATGACAGGGTTTTACCGTGTCAATCCACAGCAGCAGGGTGTCGTACTACGATTTGGTGAGTGGGTTCGGACTACCGCGCCAGGCCTGCATTATCATATCCCGTATCCAGTCGAGAGTGTCATGACTCCCGAGGTCACCCGGGATAACAGGATTGAGATTGGCTTCCGCGACATTAGCGGAAACAGTTCGTCGCGCCGGGATATCGCAGACGAAAGCCAGATGATTACTGGTGATGAGAACATCGTCGACATCGATTTCGTCGTGTTCTGGCGAATTTCTGACGCTGGTCAGTACCTGTTCAATCTTGCCGAGCCTGACGATACCATTAAGGTGGCAGCAGAGGCTGTGATGCGTGAAATCATCGGCCGAACACCTATCCAGACAGCGCTGACCGAAGGTCGACAGGACATTCAGGCACAGGCTCGTGCCCAGCTGCAGGAGCTTCTGGACGAGTATGGTGCTGGTGTGCGCGTGCGGGATGTTCAACTTCTGGCTGTTGACCCGCCATCTGACGTGATTGACGCCTTCAATGAAGTTCAGCGTGCCCGTCAAGACCGTGACAGGACAAAGAACGAAGCCGAAGCGTTTCGTAATGATATCGTGCCGCGTGCACGCGGTGCTGCGGCAAAGCTGATTGCTGAAGCCGAAGCCTATGAGGCAGAGGTTGTCAATCGCGCGGCTGGTGATGCGTCACGCTTTGATCAGGTTTATCAGGCATACAAAAGTAACCCTGACGTGACCAAAGAGCGTATCTATATCGAAACAGTCGAAGAAATTTTCTCTAACGTTGAGAAGATCATCATTGACGAGCCGAATGGAGGAAGCGGGGTTGTTCCCTACCTTCCACTCCGTGAACTGAACAAAAAAGCGGGAGGCAATTAACATGGGTGCAACACGTTTGCTCAGTCTGATTGCTGCGGGCCTTCTTGGCGTTGCCGCGTTCAGTTCCTTTTTCACCGTAAACCAGACCCAGCAGGCACTTGTACTGCAGTTTGGTGAGCCGAAGCGTACCATTCAGGAGCCAGGCCTCGCGTTCAAGATGCCGTTTATTCAGGACGTCATCTATTATGAAAAGCGCGTGCTCAGCCTGATCCCGCAGGATGCCGAAGAGGTCATTCTGTCAGACCAAAAGCGTCTTCAGGTTGATGCGTATGCTCGATATCAGATCGAAAACCCGCTGCTGTTCTATCAGACGGTTCGCAACGAACTTGGTGCGCGTGGCAGGCTTGAAGCCATCATCGACTCTTCTGTACGTCGGGCACTAGGTAGCGAAACCCTGGCGTCCATCCTGACTGGCCAGCGAAACGACATCACCCGTTCAATCGGTGAAGAGGTGAATGCATCTGTATCGTCTCTTGGTATCAAGATTATTGATGTGCGCCTGCGCCGGGCGGATTATCCAACGGCAACCAGTCAAAACATCTTCAATCGAATGAAATCTGAGCGTGAGCGGGAAGCCAAGGAGTTCCGCGCGACAGGTGAGGAAGAAGCACAGAAGATCCGGGCAGATGCTGAAAAGACACGGACCGTTATTCTGTCTGAAGCGCAGCGCCAGGCACAGGAGACACGCGGTGCCGGTGACAGTGAAGCCATTCGCATTTATGCGGATAGCTTTGGTCAGGATGCCGATTTCTTTGCCTTTTACCGTTCGATGGAAGCCTATCGCAAGTCGATGGGCCAGCAGGACACCTCGATGGTGCTGTCGCCAAACAGCAGCTTCTTCCGGTTCTTCAAGGATAAGGACGGCGCTGCGCCGAAATAAACAAACATCTGCCCTTTTTTGGTCACGGACGTGACCTTTGATACAGGCAGTTGGCGGGAGCGGAGTTCCGGTCCCGCCCATTATTTGGCTCTTTATCTGACAGGAGATCAGATCCTATGTTGATGACGTTACTGCGTCCTATCAGCGCCATGAACCGGACAGTTGCAAGGCCTGTGATTGCTGGCATCATGGTGACCTTCATGTCTTTTGGTGCAAGTGCTGGCGAACGGCCTGACAGCTTTGCTGATCAGGTTGAACTTTTGTCGCCAGCTGTGGTGAACATTTCGACCACCACCATCGTTAACGGTGGCCCCTCCATGGATATGCCCCAGTTTCCACCTGGCTCGCCATTTGAAGATTTCTTCAAAAACTTTGGTGACAACAACCAGCAGAGGCGTGCGGCCTCGCTAGGCTCGGGCTTCATCATTGATAAGGCGGGCATCGTTGTTACGAATTTCCACGTTATCGAAATGCCGAAGAAATTACAGTGACGCTCGCAGATGAGACAGCATTCACTGCAGAGGTTCTGGGGCAAGATCAGAAAACAGATATCGCTGTTCTGAAAATTGACCCCGGCGACACAGACCTCACTGCAGTCACTTTTGGTGACTCTGACAGTCTTCGCGTGGGTGACTGGGTGCTGGCGATCGGCAACCCGTTTGGCCTTGGCGGAACGGTGACGGCTGGCATTGTGTCAGCGCGTGGTCGTGATATTGGCAACGGTCCTTATGACGACTTCATCCAGACAGATGCTTCGATTAACCGCGGCAACTCTGGTGGCCCGCTGTTTAATACGGATGGTGAGGTGATTGGTATCAATACAGCCATCTTCTCGCAGACGGGAGGCTCTGTTGGTATTGGCTTTGCCATTTCCTCCAATCTTGCCGAGCGTGTGACTTCGCAGCTTGCTGAATATGGTACGACTCGTCGTGGCTGGCTGGGTGTTTTCATTCAAGAAGTCACGCCGGACATTGCTGAGTCGCTTGGTATCGACGAAGCCGGAGGGGCGCTTGTCAGTTCAGTGAATGAAAACAGCCCTGCGGCAGCGGCAGGTGTCGAGCCCGGTGATGTTATTACGAGTTTTGACGGCAAGACGATTGAGCGCATGCGCGATCTGCCCCGTATTGTTGCTGAGACTGATATCGGTGCAACCGTCGACGTTGTTCTTTATCGCAATGGCAAGAAAATGACCGTGAAGGTTACTCTTGGCGAGCTTGAAAAGGCGGAACTTGTAGGGCTTGTTGGTGAGCAGGAAGAAGGCGAGACAAAAAGCTTTATCAAGCTCGGTTTCTCCGTTGAAAATCTGACAGACTCACTGGCTGAGGAACTGGGCCTCAATCAGGACCTGCGCGGTGTTGTCGTAACTGAGGTTGCCCCCAACAGCCCAGCCTTTGAAAAAGGGCTTGAGGTTGGCGATATCGTTCGCCGGTTTGGCCAGCGCCAGGTAAAGGATGCAGGTGATCTCGCAAGCTCAATTGAGGAGACCAAGTCTGCTGGGCGAGCCGGGGTGCTGCTGCTGATTGAACGGGATGGCCGTGAGCGGTTTGTTCAGATCAGTTTTGCAGAAGAATAAGGCCTGAGGCCAATATAACGGATTAAAAAGGGCCGGGGAACCGGCCCTTTTTTACGTCTAAATTTCAAAATGGGCCAGGAAAGGTGTCAGGTGATGAAGTCTTCCTGCCCATACCCCTGAAGATATAAAAGGCCCGTCAAATCTGTGTGGTTGAGCTGAAGGGCAACCTGCTCTTGCAGCAATGGCTTGCCGTGAAAAGCGACACCAAAACCTGCAGCCTCAAGCATGGCGAGGTCATTGGCACCATCCCCGACGCAAGCAGAGTCTTCACGGGTGAGGCCGTGCTGCCGGCAATATTGGTCAAGAAAGGTCAGCTTGGCTTCGCGATCGAGGACAGGTTTTTGCACAGTTCCAGTAAGCTTTCCATTGGCAGTCTCAAGCACATTGGCATGGTCGCCATGAAACCCGCACATTGCCGCGACAGGTTCTGTCATCGCAGTAAAGCCGCCAGAAACCAAATAGCATTTGGCGTTATTGCCGCGCATGGTCTGGACAAGCGTGCGTGCGCCGGCGGTAAGCTCTATTGAGGCAAGTGTGTCTGTGATCAAGCTGTCAGGATAGTCGGACAGCAATGCAAGCCTTTCATCAAGAGATGATTCAAAATCCAACTCGCCCCGCATCGATCTTGCGGTGATTGGCGCAATGGCTTCTGAAAGTCCGGCAAGCTGCGCCATGTCATCGAGGGTTTCGCTGGTCACAATCGTACTGTCCATGTCAGCAATCAGAAGACGCTTTTTACGGTTAGCTGCTGACACCAGATTGGCGTCTATGCTCGTTTCATTGGCGACATGCCGTAACAAGTCAAACTGGCTGTCAGTCGAGACTGGAACTTCGTAGGCAAAGCCAGGAGCAAGCTGCCTGCCTTTATTGAGGTCAGCGTTCACGTTCGCCTTGGTCAGAAGGTCGGCTACAACCTGCATTGTGAGATTGGTGTTTGTTGAACTTGAAAAAACCGCAAGCTGATGCAATTTACCCGTACCTTTCTGTTGTCTCTTCAGAGCTTTCGATAAAGCATAGAACTACATGACTGACCACACGCAAAACGATGTCTACGTAATGATCGCCGGCCCAACCGCAGCTGGTAAGTCTAGCCTTGCTCTAGAGCTGGCGGAATTGATGGATGGCGAGATTATAAATGCAGACTCAATGCAGCTTTATGCGGATCTTCGCATTGTCACTGCGCGGCCAGATGCCGAAGAAGAAGTACGGATTCCCCATCATCTCTATGGAGTGGTTGATGGTGGGCAGCGGGCATCGGTTGCGGCCTGGCTTGAAATGGCCGCAGCGGCGATTGCTGATGTTCGTGGCCGTGGCCGCATCCCAGTTATTGTCGGGGGGACGGGGATGTATCTGTCAGCCGGTCTGACAGGAATCGCGCCGATCCCAGACGTGCCAGATGACATTCATCAATCCTGTATGCAGGATCTTGGGAATTGGGGCGGTGCTGCCTTTCGCGAGGCGCTGGGTGTGCTGGATGCTGAGACGGCTGAAAGGCTTTTTGATGGTGATAGTCAAAGGCTGGTAAGGGCTATGGGCGTTGTGCGAGCCACCGGTCGGCCTATCAGCGCCTGGCAACGTGATCCACACCAAGGGGCTCTTCCGGGAACGGCTTTCACAGTAGCGGTCCTTCCGCCACGACAGAAAGTCTATGAAGCAATTGATCGGCGTTTTGAAAAAATGATGGAGGAGGGGGCTCAGCAGGAGGTCGCCCGTCTTGGTGCGCGCGAGCTTGATCCTGGTCTTCCGGTTATGAAAGCAATTGGCGTTCGCGAGATCCTGGCATTTCAGCGAGGGGAGATATCACGACTGCGCGCTATCGAACTTGCGAGCCGCGATAGCCGTCATTATGCAAAACGTCAGCTGACCTGGCTCAGAAATAATTTTCATGCGCAATATATGATAAACGAGAAATATTCAAAAAGTATCGGCGAAGAAATCTTTTCAATTCTGTCAAAAACCTCTTGACCAGACAGGGTTCTGCTACTATATCCCAGTAAAGGTAAGGGACATTGTCCCATTGCATGCATTCATACTTCCTGCCGTTCGCTGAAGGGTGCCTTGCTCAGATGGGTGGGGCGTCTACGGAATGGCGTTGTCTGGTGCATTGTCATGGGCAGGCATATCGTAGAGGAAAAATAAATGCCGAAATCTGCACCGACGAATGATGGATCTGCTGGCGCTTCAAATGTCGACAGCGCGATGGAGCAAGAGATGATGATGCCTGGTGCCGAGGTGCTTCTCAAGGCGCTGGAAGACGAGGGGGTCGAAGTGATCTTCGGCTATCCTGGCGGCGCAGTGCTCCCCATCTATGATGCTCTTTTCAAAAACAATAAGATCAAGCATATTCTGGTCCGGCATGAGCAGGCTGCTGTACATGCTGCTGAAGGATACGCAAGGTCGACAGGCAAGACAGGCGTCGTTCTCGTGACATCCGGTCCTGGTGCAACGAATGCGGTTACCGGTCTGACTGATGCTCTAATGGATTCTGTCCCTGTTATCTGCCTTACCGGGCAGGTGCCAACGCATTTGATTGGTAACGACGCCTTTCAGGAAGCTGACACAACCGGGATCACGCGTGCCTGTACCAAGCACAACTATCTTGTGAAACAGGGTGACAAGCTGCAGGCCACGGTGATGGAAGCCTTCCATGTGGCGTCTACAGGACGTCCGGGCCCAGTGCTTATCGATTTGCCAAAAGATATTCTGATGAAGGAAGCGCCCTATCGTGGCGAGGTCATTCGTAGTGTTGCTACTGCGCGCTACCAGCCTGCGGTAAAACCAGACCCTGCTGCTATCAGTGCGGCGGTGGATATCATGATGCGGGCCGAGCGTCCGATCATTTATGGCGGCGGCGGTCTGATCAACTCAGGTCCACGCGCATCTGAATTGCTGACCGAACTCACCCACATGACTGGCTGGCCAACAACGCTGACCTTGATGGGGCTTGGCGCTCTTCCGGCTTCTGACAAACATTTCCTCGGTATGCTCGGAATGCACGGCACATATGAAGCCAATCTTGCGATGCATGGCTGCGATGTCATGTTAAATATGGGTGCACGATTTGATGACCGCGTAACAGGCTTGCTCAGCGGCTTCTCGCCAAATTCGACAAAGATCCATTGCGATATTGATCCATCATCGGTGAACAAGAATGTCCAGGTTGATCTGGCGGTGATTGGTGATGCAACAATGATCCTAGAGGCCATGATTGCCGAGCTAAAGAAGCGGTCTTTCCAACCGCATAAAGCATCGCTGGACAAGTGGTGGGCTCAGATCGAAACCTGGCGCAAACGTGATTGCCTGCGCTTCAGTCAAGGCGGCGGGATCATCAAGCCGCAATATGCGATCAAGCGCCTGTGTGAAATGACGGCGGACAAGGACGTTTATGTGACGACCGAGGTTGGTCAGCATCAAATGTGGGCGGCACAGTATTTCGACTTCCAGCTTCCTAATCGCTGGATGACGTCTGGTGGTCTTGGCACCATGGGGTACGGTTTGCCTGCAGCCATGGGTGTCCAGGTCGCCCATCCGGAAGGAGTCGTGATCGACATCGCCGGTGAGGCATCCTTCATGATGAACATGCAGGAACTATCGACGCTTGCTCAATATAACCTGCCTGTGAAGATGTTCATTATTAACAATGAGTGGATGGGCATGGTGCGCCAGTGGCAGGAACTGATTCATGGTGGCCGCTATTCAGAGTCTTACAGCGCCTCACTGCCAGATTTCGTCAAACTTGCCGATACCTTTGGAATGACAGGCCTTGTTGCACATGAAGTTGGTGATCTTGATGGTGTGATCACGCAGATGCTGGATACGCCGGGCCCTGTCATTGCCGATATCCGAGTTGCGAAGGAAGAAAATTGCTTCCCAATGATCCCGTCCGGTGCGGCGCATAACGACATGCTGTTGGGCCCAGAGGATCAGGCCGAAAAGCCAGTGTCGGAAGAAGGAATGGTACTGGTCTAATAGGCCGGACGTCTTAGGAAGAAAAGCTATGTCTGATACGCAGAATATCGAACGACACATCATGTCCGTTCTTGTTGATAATGAGCCGGGTGTGCTGGCTCGAGTGATCGGGCTGTTTTCCGGCCGGGGTTACAATATTGAAAGCCTGACGGTCGCTGAGACACAATCCGATCTGGGTCTGTCGCGCATTTCGATCGTCACCTCTGGCACTCCCATGGTGATTGAACAGATCAAGGCGCAACTGGCGCGTCTCGTCCCAATCCATTCAGTGCGAGACTTGACGGAGAATGACGTTGCCATTGAACGCGAACTTGCCCTGGTCAAGATCATCAACTCGGGGGAGGAACGGATTGAGGCGTTGCGCATTGCCGACACCTTCCGTGCGAGGACACTGGACAGCACACTGAATAGTTTTGTATTTGAGGTGACCGGGAATTCTTCAAAGGTGGACGCCTTTGTGGATTTGATGCGTTCACTTGGCCAGGTCGAGGTGGCACGCACCGGCGTTTCAGCGATTTCACGCGGCAACGCCATCGATCTGGAAGCAAAATAGACGCCTGTCACTGAGGCAGCGTTTTAAAGGAAGCGGAAATATAAAATCCGGATGGTGCCGTCTAGGTGCCGTGCACGACAATACCAATGCGGCTGGTGTCATTCTCAGCACCGGCTATTTTATCAAGGAGAACTAAGTCCATGCGAGTCTATTACGATCGTGACGCCGATGTCGGCCTGATCAAGAAAAAGAAGGTCGTCATCGTTGGTTATGGAAGCCAGGGTCATGCCCATGCCGCCAACCTGAAAGATAGCGGCGTAGCAGAAGTTGCAGTGGCCCTGCGGTCTGACTCATCCAGCCGCGCCAAGGCTGCTGATGCTGGTTTCAAGGTTATGGATGTGGCTGAAGCTGCCGCGTGGGGTGATGTCGTCATGATGCTGACCCCTGATGAGCTTCAGGGAGACATTTATGCACAGGACATTGCCGACAACATCCGTCCTGGCGCTGCAATTGCGTTTGCCCACGGCCTGAATGTTCATTTCAACCTGATCGAGCCACGCAGCGACATTGACTGCTTCATGGTTGCCCCTAAGGGTCCTGGCCATACCGTTCGCTCTGAATATGTCCGCGGTGGCGGTGTTCCATGTTTGCTGGCAATCCACCAGGACGCTTCTGGCAACGCGCATGACGTAGGTCTTTCTTATGCATCTGCTGTTGGTGGTGGCCGTTCCGGCATTATCGAGACGACCTTCAAGGAAGAGTGTGAAACTGACCTCTTTGGTGAGCAGGCTGTCCTGTGTGGTGGTCTTGTCGAGCTGATTAAGGCTGGTTACGAGACTCTGGTTGAAGCCGGATACGCGCCAGAAATGGCTTATTTTGAGTGCCTGCACGAAGTGAAGCTGATTGTTGATCTCATCTATGAAGGTGGCATCGCAAACATGAACTACTCCATCTCAAACACGGCTGAGTATGGCGAGTATGTAACTGGTCCACGTATCATCACACCAGAGACAAAGGCTGAGATGAAGCGCGTTCTGGATGACATTCAGACAGGTAAGTTCACCCGTGACTGGATGCTTGAGAACCGGGTTGGCCAGACAAGTTTCAAGGCAACACGTCGTCGCAACAGCGAGCACGCCATCGAGCAGGTCGGCGAGCAGCTTCGTGGCATGATGCCATGGATTGGTGCCAACCGTCTGGTTGACAAGGCGAAAAACTAGTCATTGCTGCAATTGGTGAGATCGTGGCTAAGAGCTAGATTTTGCCTTATTTGTCAGCTACAAAAATGTTGTCCGGTGACGGGAAGCTGACTTTCCGTCATCGTTCCATTTATTTAAGGGCTTAAGACTGCCTGCTTGGGGGTAAACATGTTCAGATCTGTGCTTGATATTTTCACGGCCGATATCGGTATCGATCTTGGGACCGCCAACACTCTCGTGTACGTCAAGGGCAAGGGGATCGTTCTCGACGAGCCATCGGTTGTGGCCATGGCTGAGGTGAGAGGCCGCACTCAGGTTCTTGCCGTTGGCGAGGAAGCCAAAGTCATGCTTGGTAAGACACCGGGCAATATTCGAGCGATCCGGCCCATGGCAGACGGTGTGATTGCGGACTTCGAAGTTGCCGAGGAAATGATCAAGCACTTCATCCGTAAGGTGAATGGACGTCTTAATCTCTCCAGCCCCCAGGTCATTATCTGTGTTCCATCCGGTTCTACTGCTGTTGAACGCCGGGCCATTCAGGAATCAGCTGAAGCCGCTGGTGCCCGCCGTGTCTTTCTGATTGAAGAGCCAATGGCGGCCGCTATCGGAGCATCGCTTCCGGTCACAGAGCCTTCCGGTTCAATGGTTGTAGACATTGGTGGTGGTACAACTGAGGTCGCAATCCTGTCGCTTGGCAATATCGTGTTTGCACATTCTGTGAGAGTTGGTGGTGACAAGATTGACGAGGCCATCATCGCTTATATGCGCCGTACACATAACCTGTTGATTGGTGAAGCCAGTGCTGAGCGGATCAAAAAAAGCATCGGTATTGCTCGCAAGCCTGAAAAGAGCACGGGTATCAAAATTGAAGTGCGTGGCCGCGATCTGGTGAATGGTGTTCCAAAGGAAATCACCATCACTGAAGCACAGGTGGCTGAGGCGATTTCGGATCCTGTTCGCCAAGTTGTAGATGGTGTGAAAATGGCACTGGAACAGGCCCCGCCTGAACTGGCTGCTGATATCGTGGAAAAGGGTATTGTGATGACAGGCGGCGGTGCGTTGCTGCGTGACATTGATGGTGTTCTGCGTGATGCAACCGGTCTGCCAATTTCCATTGCGGATGACCCGCTGTCCTGTGTTGCCCTTGGTACGGGGCGCTGTTTGGAAGAATTGCGGACACTCCGGAACGTGCTGATCGGCGCCTAGCCGAAGAGAGGCTGATCGATGCGTGCGTCCGACAAGGCGAGGATCAGGCATCGGCGAATTGCTCATACGCTCCTCGTCGTCTTTAGTTTTTCATTGATGTTTCTTGGCAAGGCTGACGTTAGCGCTCTGCGTTCAGCACGTATGGGTGTGGCCGATTTTGTTGCGCCGCTCGTTGATCTTGTGTCAGCGCCTGTTCGCGGTATCGAAACCATGGTTCAGGGTATTCGCACTGTCGCTTCACTGCGTGCCGAAAATGTGCGTCTTCAGGCTGAGAACTCCATGTTGAAGCGATGGCGTCGTCGAGCTGAAATACTGGAAAGCGAAAACCGGCAGCTACGGAGCGTGGCAGGAGCGGTTGCACCTGACCGCAGACGTGCGGTAACTGCGCGTGCCGTGACCGCCCCTGGCGGGGCATTTGCGCATACTGTTCTGGTTGCCAACGGCAGTGATCAGGGCATTCAGCCGGGCAACCCGGTGGTGACGGCAGACGGTCTTGTTGGATTGGTTGTTGATGTTGGACTTGCCTATTCCCGGGTCCTCATGATCAGCGACATCAATGCGCAGATACCTGTAATTCTCTCATCTTCATCCTGGCCAGGTGTCACGGTGGGCAATAATGGGCCATTCTTGACCCTTCAATTTGTTCCAGAGGAAGCCGCTCCCAAGGTGGGTGAGCTGGTGTTGACGTCAGGGCATGGCGGTGTTCTGCCTGCAGGTGTGCCTGTCGGTCGTGTTGATCTGGTCGGGGATGAGTTTGTCAGGGTCAGGCCGGCTGTGGATTTGCGTAACCTCAGTTATGTGTCCATCCTTGTTGGTGGAACCGAAGGGGTTGCGATGGGGGATCTCGACTTAGAGGAGTATTACACACCGCTGCCTGAGGCTGATGAGAGCCGCCTGTTTGAGGGCATGAATGCATCCGGAGAACGTCAATGAATGCCAGGGGACGTTTCTTTGAAAAGGCTGAACTGGACTCCAACTGGCCGTTTCAGTTTGTTGTAGTCTGCTTTGGTATGGTGCTTGCCATCTTTGAAGGGAGCCTTGGTCTCTGGTCATCCTTTTACAGTGCGCCACCGATGCTATCGTTGATCTTCCTGTACTGGGTGGCGTTACATCACGAAAAATGCGTATTTCTGATGTCAGGATTTCTGGTTGGCCTGCTTAGCGACATTCTCTTCTCAGATTTGATTGGCGGTAGGGCGACCGCCTACATTGCGGTTGTTTTCCTGATGGATATCCGTCGGCCCAAACTCCTACAGGGTGACTTTCGAGATATTTGGATTGATTTTTCAGCCGTTACAGCAGGCGTGACTCTGTTTCAGCTGATCTTGTTCAGTGCATTGAATTTCGCGGTGCCATCTCTCACACCGATAGCCTTTCAGTTGGGTGTGACGATGATCATCTTCCCAATTGGTTATGTTCTACTTACCGTAGTCACGTCCATGTTTGAGAAGCTGCGAATGCCAACATGAACTGCGCTGAAGTGCAGAGACTTACAGGCAATAAGGAATGAGCAAGAAGGTCAAACACAAGATCAGTCAACGCGTCATGGGCCGCCGTACAATGCTGCTCGGCGGTGGAATGTTGCTTGTGACTAGTTTTCTATCTGGTCGGCTCTATCAGCTTCAGGTTGCCCAGAACAATCGCTACAAGCGGCTCTCGGATCGCAATCAGTTTGATCAGCGTGTTGTCGCGCCTCAGAGAGGTCGGCTGGTTGATCGGGAGATGCGGCTTCTCGCTGGTAATGCTGAATCCTACATGCTTCACATCACACCACTTTACGCTGGTAATGTGGATGAGGCGCTGGCACAGCTTTCGACAATTATCAAGTTGGATGAAGAGACAAGGGCAGATGTTCTGGCTCGTAGCCGCAAGGGCCCATCCTTCCGACCCATATTGATCCGCGATAGCCTTACACAGCGTGAGCTGTCACGTTTGGCCATTCGCTCGGCTTACCTGCCGGGTGTGACCTTTGAAAAGTCACTGCGTCGTATTTATCCGCAGGGTGCTCTCACCGGTCATGTGACAGGATATGTATCACCAGTCACAAGCCGCGAGATTGAAGATAATCGTGCGCTGGGCGAATTACCGGACCTCGCAACCGGCAAAATTGGCATTGAGTATGCCTTGGAGCCTGAGCTGCGCGGGGTACCGGGTAGTGAGCGCGTTGAAGTCAACGCCCGAGGGCGCCCGATCCGCGTGTTTCGTGACTATGAGCCCCAAGCAGGGAAGGACGTCAGGCTTGCGCTGGATATTGGCCTGCAACAGCATGTGACAGAGATATTGCGCCGAGGTCAGTCTGAGCCCGTCGATATGGCAACACCTGAAGTTCAGCGTGCGATTGCCGACAATAAAGAATTAAAGCAGCATCTGTCCTCCGGTGAGAACATGCTGCTCAGAGATTCGATTGGCAAGATTACGGCTCCTGAGTCCGGTGCAGTAGTGGTGATGGACGTGCGGACTGGCGAAATTCTCTCGATGGTTTCTTCGCCGACCTATGATCCTAATATTTTCACTGAAAGGCTTCTGACCCGTGACTGGCGGCGGCTGAACGAGCACCCGCGTAATCCTTTGCTCAATCGCGTTACGGCAGGGCTATATGCGCCCGGGTCCACTTTCAAAATGGTCGTAGCTTTAGCGGCAATAGAGGCTGGGATTATAAATGAGAGGACCCGTTTTGGGTGCTCAGGCAGCATGGACCTTGGTAATGCGACTTTCCATTGTTGGTTTGAAGATGGCCACGGTTCCGTGAATGTGGTCCAAGCACTAGAGCGATCCTGTGACGTCTTCTTCTATGAGGTGGCTCTGAAAACCGGTATTCAGCGAATTAAGGAAATGGCGTACCGGCTTGGCCTCGGCTTTATTACCGGTGTTGATATCCCAGGGGAGAAGTCTGGTATCATTCCCCATCACGACTGGAAGCTTGCCACGCATGGTGTGGTCTGGACACCCGGAGAAACGGTGGTCGCAAGTATCGGGCAGGGGTATGTACTGACAACGCCGCTGCAGCTTGCAGTGATGACAGCGCGTCTTGCAAATGGCACGAAGGCTGTTGTGCCATCCCTGCAGGCGCTTGATACCCTCCCAGAGTTCGCACCGCTGGACCTGTCCCCAGCAGCGCTACGTATTGTTCGTAAGGGTATGTTTGACGTCACCCACGGTCGTCTTGGAACGGCACGAGCGCACAATCTGTCGAAAGGACTGGGTGGCATGGCCGGTAAGACCGGTACCGTTCAGGTTAAGCGCATCACAAAGGAACAGCGTGAAGCGGGAATTACAAAGAACATTGAGCGCCCCTGGAAAGAGCGTGATCATGCTCTGTTTGTCGGATATGCGCCGGTTAAAAACCCCCGTTATGCCGTATCTGTTGTTGTCGAGCATGGCGGCAGCGGCTCGTCAATGGCCGCTCCGATAGCAAAAGAAGCGCTAAGACGCGCTCTGATGACTGAGGATCGGGCGTAGTGACTGGTGATTCTATTTCCATTCTGCGCACCGTTATCCGCACACCATGGCATGTGCTGCTGTTGGCAGGCATTCTGGTAACTGTTGGTTCTCTTGCGCTCTATTCGGCATCTGAGGGGTCTTGGTCGCCATGGGCCGGCCGACATGCTGTTCGTGGCGCAGTTGGAGCTGCGATTATGCTGGTCCTGGCCTTCGTTGATTTCAGACTGTTGAGGATATGGGCTTATCCTCTCTATCTGGCGTCGATCGCCGTTCTCATTGTACTTCTGGGCTTGGGAGCTGGTGGTAGTAGTGTCGCCCGCTGGATCAGTATAGGCGGCTTTTCCTTTCAGCCTTCTGAGCCAACCAAGATAGCTGTGATCTTGGCGCTAGCACGGTATTTTGATGACCAGCCACCAGAAAGATTGAGTTCGATTCTGACGTACCTGCCGCCAATTGTTATGATTGCCGTGCCGTTTTTGTTGGTTGTTGAACAGCCGGACCTTGGAACGGCATTAGCATTGGTGCTTGGATCACTGGCTATTGTGTTTGTGGCCGGAATTCCCTGGCGATATGTCCTACTCTCAATTGTCGGCGTTCTCTCAGCGCTTCCGGTCTTATGGTCGCAGTTACACCCCTATCAAAAAGCGCGGGTGATGACGTTCCTGAACCCTGAGGCTGATAAGCTGGGAGCTGGATATCAAATCACGCAGTCCAAGATTGCGCTTGGATCCGGGGGGTTGTTTGGCAAGGGCTTTCTGATGGGTAGCCAAAGCCAATTGAACTATCTTCCTGAAAAACAGACAGATTTTGTCTTCACAATGATTGGTGAGGAGTTCGGCCTTGTCGGCAATCTCTTCATTCTGGGCCTTTATCTATTGTTGATTGGGGCCATTATCATGATCAGCTACCGGGTCGGAAGCAGGTTTGCACGCCTGACATGTGTTGGGGTAGCGATCATGATTTTCATCTACGTTTTCGTCAATGTTGCGATGGTAACAGGCCTGTTACCTGTTGTTGGTGCACCACTACCATTGATTTCCTACGGCGGTACGGCGATGCTGACCGTGTTTGTTGGTTTGGGCGTCGTGACGAGCGCCGTTGTGCATGACCGCCCTGAACCTGAATAAATAACGCCGAACTATTATCAAGCCAGCTACGGACTGGCCAAACCTGTCTGAGGTGAGAGTTCTATGTTTGAATCCTTCTTCCCCAAGCCAAAGCTTTTCTTTGGCAGCCTCGTCATCTATGCCGCGATAGTTGTTGGTATCTGGTATTCAGTTGGAGACAGTATCGCCACTTCTCTTGGCTTTGCGTTGCCTGAGGCAGGGGCACCCCCCGTTATTGGATTGGGCTTCTTCATTACGCCTCAGTTTTTGTGGTTCTACCTGTTTTATACGGTTGTCACACTAATCTTCTGGGCTGCGTGGCAGCGCTACTCACCGCATAAATGGCATCTGTGGTCTATTCTTGGCTCGTCAGTAATCCTGTTCACAACCTATTACGGGGTTCAGGTGTCGGTTGCCATCAACCACTGGCGGCGTCCGTTTGGCGATATGCTCCAGAATGCGCTAACAGGTGAGAATAACGTCACGTCAGCAGACTTCATGGAATTAATGGTCATCTTCGCTCAGATTGCGTTCATGGCCGTTGTGGTGTTTACGCTCACACGGTTCTTTGTAAGCCATTATGTGTTCCGCTGGCGTCGGGCTATGACTGACTACTACATGGCCCACTGGAAGCGCGTCAGGCACGTTGAGGGTGCATCTCAGCGTATTCAGGAAGATACCCAGCGCTTCGCAAGTATTGTGGAAGGCCTTGGGGTATCCATCGTTGATTCGATTATGACACTGTTTGCCTTTCTCCCGATCCTGCTGGATCTTTCACAGTACGTGACCGAGTTGCCAATTGTGGGGGCAATCCCTGCGCCTCTGATGACGGCAGTGTTGTTCTGGTCATTGTTTGGTACGGTTCTCATGGCTGTAATTGGAATAAAGCTGCCAGGTCTCTATTTCCGGAACCAGCGTGTTGAAGCTGCTTTCCGTAAGGAGCTTGTTCTTGGAGAGAATAACGAAGAGAGAGCAGGGCCGATAACCATCAGTGAGCTGTTCAGCAACGTGACGCGAAATTATTTCAGGCTGTATTTCCACTACCTGTATTTCAACGTGGCACGGTCGCTGTATCTGCAGGCGGATAATATTTTCGCCTATTTCATTTTGGTGCCAACAATGGTCGCTGCTAAGATTACGTACGGTATTCTACAGCAGATCCTGACGGCCTTTAGCCAGGTATCGAACTCGTTCCAATTCCTCGTTAACAGCTGGCCCACCATCGTTGAGCTTCTGTCTATCCATAAGCGTCTTGTCAGTTTTGATGCTGCCATTGCGGATCAGCCGCTGCCACAGATCGACCAGGACTATATGGCGTCTGACAGTAAGCTGGACGGCTAGCAGACCATATTGGTTGGGCGGTGTTGACCAGCGCCCGACCAGTGTCTGATTGATGTTTGATTAGCGCTCGATCAGAGCGGAACTTGAATGGCTGCCATGGGTCGGAATGATCACGACATTACCACCTTTGGCGGCCACAACAGTGCCACCTACAACCTCATCGGCCTTATAGTCGCCGCCCTTGAAGATGAAGTCTGGCTGTATGGCTGTAATCAGCTCAAGTGGCGTGTCTTCACCAAAGATCGCAACACCATCCACAAATGATAATTGTTGGATGGCTGCTGCGCGTTGCTCGGCAGTTTGCACAGGCCTTGTCTCTCCCTTAAGACGACGCACTGACGCATCGCTGTTTATACCGACAATCAGCTTGTCGCATTGTTTGGCGGCAGCTTTCAGAAGATAGATATGCCCAGGGTGCAAAAGGTCAAAACAGCCGTTGGTGAACCCAACGCGGTGATCACCTTCCTGCCATTCGCGACAGGCATTTGCCGCGTCATCCCAATCGGTTGTGGTGGGTGTCGGCGATGTCGCTGTAATGATCTCACCGGGACTCACCACAGCAGTTCCCGATTTGCAGACAACGACTCCGGCGGCGTGGTTTGCCAATTCGATCGCGGGTTTCATGCCTACGTCTGCAGCGAGGGCGGCCGCTAGTGTGGCTACAACGGTGTCGCCAGCTCCGGAGACGTCAAACACTTCATGTGACCGTGCAGGCACATGGAACCATTCTCCACTGGCTTCAGCAAGGAGCATGCCGCGTGCACTTAGAGTTGCGAGAATGGCCGATATACCTGCGTCTTTGGCAAGCTGCGAAGCTGCTTTTGCGATGTCTTCAAGCTCATTACCTGCTTCCGGATGAGCGCGGCGCAACTCAGTCAAGTTGGGTGTCAGTACTGTGGACCCTGAATAGATTGAAAAATCTGTCAGTTTAGGATCGGCAATAACCTGCTTACCGGCTTTGTTGGCAGCCTTTATCACTCTGGCAATGAGGGCAGGAGGTAAGCACCCCTTTGCGTAATCGGACAAGATGATGAGATCGGTGTCTGCAAGCGTATTCTCAAGGCTTGCCATGATTTGATCTTGAAGCGCAGGTTCAATCGGCCTGACAACTTCGTCATCTACGCGAAGAACCTGTTGGCCTTCTGCGCGAAACCTAGTTTTGGTTGTGGTTGGGCGTGCCGTATCGATAACCTGATGAAAATCGACCGCCATATTGCCGCCAAGCAGACTTGCAAGTTGTCGTCCCGCAGCGTCATCACCGGTAACAGATAAAAGTCTGACATCACACCCCAGTGCAGCAAGGTTAAACACAACATTTGCCGCACCGCCTGGCATAACGGTGTCACGCGCTTTGTCCAGAACCGGAACTGGGGCTTCCGGCGAAATCCTGGAAACGCTTCCATCAACATAGCGGTCGAGCATGACGTCACCCACAACCAGGATACGCCGACGCTGCATCTGTACGAGTGCAGCGGCTGTAGACGCGGAATTCAGCATCTGCTTAATCCCCCTTATCCGTGGATTTTTCCGTCTGGCGTCGGGATCGAAATGCGGTTGCAGCACCGGCTCGTTCTTTTGTCGGTGCGCGGGTTAGTGCGACGCTGTCGTCCGCAACATCGGTAGTGATGGTGCTGCCAGCCCCAATGATGGCCCTTGCGCCAATGCTTACTGGGGCTACCAATGCGCTGTTTGACCCGATAAAAGCATCTTCGCCGATGAGGGTCTTGAACTTGCCATAGCCGTCATAGTTGCAGGTGATGGTGCCGGCACCGATATTGGCGGCTTTGCCGACGTCTGCATCGCCTATATAGGACAGGTGATTGGCCTTGGCGCCGGCTCCAAGAGTGCTCTTCTTGACTTCCACAAAATTGCCAATGCGCACCCCATCTTCAGCGATGGTGCCAGGTCGCAGTCTGGCATAGGGACCGATCATGCAGCAGGCACCTAACCTTGCACCTTCTAAATGCGAAAAAGCCCGAATGATCGTACCTTCACCAATATAGCATCCATCCCCAACAATCACATGTGGTTCGATTATCACATCCTGCTCAAAGATCGCATCTGGAGATAGAAATACCGTTTGCGGGGCCTTCATGGTGACGCCGTTTTCCATCGCAGTGCGTCGTAACCGATCCTGCAAAGCGGCCTCTGCGGCGGCAAGATCAAGACGATCATTCACGCCCATAATCTCGGTCTCATCAATAACCACATATTCAACGCGATGTTTGGCCTTCGCCGCATTGGCAACAATGTCTGTCAGGTAATATTCGCCTTTGGCGTTATCATTGGTCAGGCTACCTAGAAACTCGAAGAGAAGCGGCAATCTCACCGCCATGATTCCGCCATTGCATAAGGTGATTTTCAGCTGCTCAGCTGTCGCCTCCCTGTGCTCAACAATGGCTTCAACGTGGTTATTGTCCCCTACGACAATTCTGCCATAGCCAGTTGGGTCATCGGGAACGAACCCTGAGATCGCAATCACGGCTCCATCTTCGACCTTGGTAACAAGAGCCTTTAGGG
>WTJS01000095.1 GCA_011524735.1 Alphaproteobacteria bacterium | reverse complement strand
TGATTATTCCTCAGGCGATGCGGATTATCATTCCGCCGCTGACGTCGCAATATCTTAACCTGACCAAGAATTCGTCGCTCGCCGTAGCGATCGCTTATCCTGAACTGGTGTCAATCTTTGCTGGAACTGCGTTGAATCAGGTCGGTAAGGAAATTGAAATGGTGTTCATGATGATGAGTGTTTATCTCACATTCTCCATCTTGACCGCGATGTTCATGAATTGGTTCAACTCTCGCGTTAAGCTTATTGAGCGGTAAACATGTCCAAGAGTGAAAATTACACCGGATATGTCCGGACTGAAGAAGCGCCTCTGCTGCCTCCGCCGCCTTCTGAGACGGGCATTACAGGTTGGCTTTGGCACAACGTCATCTCCAGCTGTGCTGATTTTACAAGCCTCGGGGCAAGCGTTCGTTCTCTCATCATGGCGGGTTTCACACTGTTTGTGACCTGGCTAACCATCAGCATTACCTGGGGAATCATAGATTTCGCCTTTCTGTCTGCTGTGTGGAGTGACCCAGCAGGTGTCAAACGTGAAGCCTGCTGGACAGTAGAGCAGGGTGGCCAGCTACCGGCCGGTTGGCATGGCGCCTGCTGGCCTTTCATCACCGCTAAGATGAAGTTCTTCATTTATGGGCCTTATGATGCCTCTGAGCTGTGGCGTGTAAACCTCACAGGCTTCATTGGCCTTGTTGGTCTGGCCTGGGTTCTGATCGAGCGTCTTCCATATCGTCGGTATGTTGGTGCCTTTCTGCTGACAGGGTACCCGCTGATTGCGATTATCCTGCTGACAGGCGGAGCTTTCTCTGTCGATTACGGGTCGCTTTCGATTACCGCGATTGTGGGCCTGGCTCTCATCACACTTGGTCGTCTTGGGCGCCGCGGCATTCTCGGAGAGTCCCTCGGTGCTTTTGCGGGGGTATATGGGGTTGCTGGTTGGTTTCTTGTGATATACGCCGCTGTGATGCTTGTCCTCAGCGCGGATGTCGGACTTCCAGCCATTGATACAAATGACTGGGGCGGACTCCTGATCACTCTTGTGGTGGCCGTAACGGGCATCGTCGCGTCCCTGCCGCTTGGAATTGTGCTGGCTCTTGGTCGTCGCTCCTCAATGCCTGTGGCCCGTATTCTATCAGTTGTGTTCATTGAATTCTGGCGTGGTGTGCCGCTGATCACAGTTCTCTTTATGGCGTCGGTTATGCTGCCGCTGTTTCTGCCGGAAGGGGTGAACTTCAACAATCTGCTCCGCGCTTTGATCGGTGTGATGCTTTTCTCGGCCGCCTATATGGCTGAGGTGGTTCGTGGTGGACTTCAGGCCATCGACAAGGGGCAGTATGAGGGCGCTGACTCCGTCGGTCTCTCGTACTGGCAGAAAATGCGGCTCATCATCCTGCCGCAGGCACTAACACATGTGATCCCGGGTATTGTGAATACCTTTATCGGCCTGTTTAAAGACACAACACTTGTCAGCATCATTGGCCTGTTTGACCTTCTTGGCGCTGCTCAGTCGACGCTTGCTGATGCCGCGTGGGCGTCACCGGTTCAGGGCCACACCGCCTATCTGTTCATTGCTGTCGTGTTCTTTGTCTTCTGCTTTGGCATGTCACGCTATTCAATCTTTATGGAAAACAAGCTCAGCCGCGGGCGCAAGCGGTAGGGGAGAGGCTTATGGTCGAACAAAACGCAGTTGACCGGTCGAAAATGACAATTGGCGACGAAGTCGTCGTGTCCATGGATCATGTCAACAAATGGTATGGCAGCTTCCACGTTCTTCGTGACATTAATCTTGAGGTCAACAAGGGTGAGCGGATTGTGGTCTGTGGTCCTTCAGGGTCGGGCAAATCTACGCTTATCCGTTGTTTGAACCGGCTTGAGGTGCACCAGAAGGGTGTGATCAATGTTCATGGCATTGAGCTGAACAGTGATCTGAAAAACATCGAATACATTCGCCGTGAAGTCGGCATGGTGTTTCAGCACTTCAACCTATTCCCGCATCTGACTATCCTCGAGAACTGCACACTTGCGCCGATCTGGGTGCGCAAGATGCCAAAGAAAGATGCTGAAGAAATCGCTATGAAATATCTTGAGACAGTCAAGATTCCAGAACAGGCACATAAATATCCAGGGCAGCTTTCCGGTGGCCAGCAACAGCGTGTTGCGATTGCCCGCGCGCTTTGTATGCAGCCTCAGCTGATGTTGTTCGATGAGCCGACTTCAGCCCTTGATCCAGAAATGATCAAAGAGGTTCTGGACACGATGGTCGCGCTTGCTGAGGACGGCATGACCATGATCGTGGTAACACATGAGATGGGCTTTGCGCGCAAGGTCGCAAACCGGGTGATTTTCATGGATGAAGGTCAAATCGTTGAAGAGAATGAGCCAAATGCCTTCTTTAACAATCCAAAGAATGACCGGACAAAGCTGTTCCTCAGCCAGATCCTTGATCATTAAGGCCTAACTTGTTCCCTGGGTTATGAACAAGGCGGTGCTCACAAGCGCCGCCTTTTTACTTTAACAGCCGGCCTAGTGTTATGCGATCGGTGCGTCACTTGCGCCCCATTCGCTCCATGAGCCGTCATAGACAGTGACGTCGTCATTCCCTAGTAAACTGAGGCCAAGTGCCAGGACGCAAGCTGTGACGCCAGACCCACAGGTGGTGGTGACCGGTGCGTCAGGTAAGATGCCGGCCTCAGTGAAACGAATTCTCAAGCTGTCCGGATCAAGGAAACGGCCTTCATTGTCCAGCAGCAGGTTGAATGGCAGATTTTTTGACCCTGGAATATGGCCGGCACGTAAACCTTTGCGGGGTTCAGGCGCCTCACCAGCAAATCTAGCGGCGGCGCGGGCGTCCAGAAGCTGAAAAGCCTCTCCAGAGACAACACGCGCCAATAGGCTCTGCATATCCGTGACGGCATGTCCGGAAGATGGTGTGACCATAAAAGACCCGAGCGACGCCGGCGTGTTAGGTGATCCTTGTTCCAGGGCACCACCTATAGCTTTCCAGGCAGCAAGACCTCCATCGAGAATAGAGACATGATCATGACCGAATAGACGCATCATCCACCATGCTCTGGCAGCGGGTTTCACTACAGAATCATCATAGAAAACAATATGATCACCGCTATTTACTCCAAGTGCTTGTACAGCATTCTGAAACTCGTCTGCTGACGGTACCATATGTGGCGCAGAGGCATTGTGGTCTGCGATGTGATCGATATCAAAGCGACCAGCGCCCGGAATATGTCCGGCGTCAAACTCAGCCTGAGCATCTCGATCGACATTGGGCAAGTGATAGCTGGCGTCAAAAACCCGCACTTTATCCAGATTGTCCCGTAGCCAGGGAGCCGTCACGAGGGGGTGAGTCATCTTTCACTCTCCAGCCAGCTTGGTACAGGAAGTGACTTTGACCGGAGGAAGTCTGGGTTCCAAACCTTTGACTGATATCTCTGTCCACTATCACACAGAATGGTCACGATTGTGTGGCCAGGACCCATTTCACGTGCCATGGCCATGGCACCGGCGATGTTGATAGCCGTTGACCCGCCAAGATAGAGACCTTCATCACGCATCAGATCGAAGATGATGGGCAGGGCGTCCGCATCTGACAGGCGATATGCTGTATCGATAGGGGCCTCAGCGAGATTGGCGGTGATACGCCCCTGGCCGATGCCTTCCGAGATGGAATTGCCCTCTGCTTTCAGCTCACCATTGATGTAGTGATTGTACAGCGCGGAGCCGTCTGGATCAGATAGAGCGATCTGAACCTTTTCATTCTGTTCTTTCAGGTAACGGCCGACACCAGCAATGGTGCCGCCTGAACCGACAGCACAGGTGAACCCGTCGATCTTGCCATCCGTCTGACGCCATATCTCAGGACCAGTCGTGCGGTAATGCCCCATATAATTGGCGGTATTGTCGAACTGATTTGCCCAGATGACACCGTTTGGATGTGTTTCCGCCAGTTCCTTGGCAAGTGTTTCCGAATACCGGACGTAGTTTCCAGGGTCTTTGTAGGGTTTTGCAGGCACCAGTCGCAGATCTGCGCCAAAAATACGCAAAACATCCTTCTTCTCCTGACTTTGCGTCTCGGGCATGACGATGACAGAAGTGTATCCCTTGGCATTTCCAACCATGGTCAGCCCAATGCCAGTATTGCCAGCTGTTCCCTCAACGATCAGGCCACCTGGGCGCAGGTCACCTCTTTCCTCGGCGTCCTCAATAATGGCGATTGCTGCGCGGTCCTTCACAGACCCACCCGGGTTCATGAATTCAGCTTTGCCGTAGATATCACAGCCAGTTGCGTCAGACGCCGCGTTTAATCGGATAAGAGGGGTATTGCCAATGGCGGATAGAAGAGTTTGTGGTGATGTCATCATTTTGTCCTGTTGTCACCCTCTAGCTAAGCCTGTGACTGGATATTGTAAAGGTGTTGGCGCTTGGCTTTACACTCTTTCAATGTAAGATATCCGGCGGAGACTGCAAATATGGCACGCATCACATTGTTTCGGCATTCCAAGGCTGAAAATCCTCGCTCAGATCTAGCGGACTTTGATCGGATACTCGCGCCGAGGGGGCGTCGTAATGCCGGCGAAATGGGCCGGTTTATTTTCGAAAATGGAATTTTGCCTGACCTCGTCATTGTGTCGCCTGCAACGCGCACTCAGCAGACTTTCCAACTTGCATCTGAACATTGGCCAGACGTGCCATCAATTATCGTAGACAGCATCTACGAGGCGAGCGCCACCAGTCTTCTTCTTGCAATTGAGCAACACGGTTCTGAATGCGAGAATGTCATGCTTATCGGCCATAACCCAGGCCTGGTTGTGTTGATGAATAATCTTGTGGCGCAAGACTATTCCGGCCAGAACATGTCCTATTTTCCAACAAGCTGCGTTGCCGATATCGGGTTCGAGGCGCGTACAGTCCGTGACATAAACCCTGAGCAGGGCCGTCTGCTATCACTTGTTCGTGTCCGAGACCTCCCAAGCACTCAGTAAACACGCCTGAAATTGCCCGACGCAAAAGGTGGGGTGCAATTATTTCGATCATGGTCGTTGACCAATATGTTTTAGCGTGTTAAATCGCTGTAACAATCATGGGCAGTCGCCTGAAAATCAAAATTACAGGTGCGCAAAGGTCATGAAGCGAGAGCAAATCGACAAGACGCATGAAGCTGACCTCTATTCAGCGGTACTGGAATTGCAGTCGCTTGATGAGGTGGAGAGCTTTTTCCACGACCTGTGTACGCCAGCCGAACTTGAGGGGCTTGTGGACAGGTGGCGTGTGGCGCAGATGCTTGTTCAAAAAATGCCCTACCGGCAGATTGCGGCAGAAACAAACGTCAGCACGGCCACAATTGTCAGAGTCGCTCGCTTTTTAAACAATGGTAATGACGGCTACCGCACGATCATGCGGCGGCTTGGCAAGCTTTAAATCAACGCTATACCGGATAGGTCAAACTGATGACAACAAAATCCAGCCGTGATGACGGCCGTCTCAAAATTGCAATCCAGAAGTCAGGACGTCTCTCAGAGAAAAGTTTCGCACTTCTTGAGAAGGCCGGCATTTCGCTGCAAAAAAGCAAGGATCAGCTTTTGTGCAGGGCGCGAAACTTTCCGCTCGATATATTTCTTGTACGCGATGACGATATTCCGGCCTTTCTCGTCAATGATGTCTGTCAGCTTGGCATTCTCGGGCAGAACACATTAATTGAAACGCAACTTCTGGAGCCCGAGGCATTTGGTGGTCTTCAACAGGTCGTTGAGCTTGGTTTTGGGCGCTGCCGCCTATC
>WTJS01000234.1 GCA_011524735.1 Alphaproteobacteria bacterium | reverse complement strand
CAGGGCGCTTCATCATCTGTGCCAAGGCGGCGGAGGGCTGCCCGCAGCTCTGGTGAGCGCACATGTTCCAGCTTGCGATCCAGATCCCAGACAGTCTGCCCGCCAATTGCCGCATCCTTAACAGAATCTGTGCCGAAATTTGTGCCCGGCGCTTTATTGGCAACTGGCGGCAAGGTCTGGACAAAGGTGATGTCACTGACGGCGCGATAGCCAAAAGCTGCGTTGACCCGTTCAATCAGCTGGTCACGCATCTGCAGGGCAACAGGTCCAAACCCGCTGGCAATGGCCAGTTTCAGCCTGCCACCTCCGTCGCGTGACAGTTTCATCTGCGAAGGTCGGCTCCATGTTGCCATGTCACCAGCGATCATCGGCCATTCGGATACCAGTCGGCTCATCACAAATCCGCGCTTGCGAACGCTGGGTGCCACAAACCCGTCCAGCATGCTCGACAGTCGGGTCATCTTCTTTTTGCGCTGAGGTGCCATGATGATCGGGTGAGGTTAGGGGTGCCGTCCTTCTCACAGTATCACAGCAATGGCAGCTACGACCACATCTCTGCAGTCACGACCTTGCGCTGCGGTCAGAATGGCGCGGACTTGTCACGGCCGGTTGCATTGAAAGCAGTGAAGCCCTGTGTCAGTCTCCGGCGCATGACCACGTCACAATTCCATTCCGACCTGATTTTTGACTGGTATGACCGGCATGGGCGCAGCCTGCCATGGCGGGCCCGCTGGCCGGATCTGACACCTGCCTATCATGTTTGGCTGTCTGAAATCATGCTTCAGCAGACCGTTGTCGCCACCGTCATTCCCTATTTTCTGGAATTTATCGGACGCTGGCCGACGGTCTGCGATCTTGCCGCCGCGTCGCATGATGATGTCATGGCGGCCTGGGCTGGCCTTGGCTATTACGCGCGGGCCCGCAATCTGCATCGCGCCGCCCAATATGTATGTCACGATCTGGACGGGGTGTTCCCTCAGGATGTGGACGGTCTGCGGGCGCTTCCTGGGGTAGGTCCCTACACGGCGGGTGCGATCTCGGCCATTGCCTTTGGCCAGCCTGCAACCGTGGTGGATGGCAACATTGAACGCGTTCTGGCGCGCTTCTTTGGTGTTGCAACGCCTTTGCCAGCCGCCAAGTCAGAGATTGGCCTACATTATGATGCCATTCGGCCATCGGCTCGGCCGTCTGATTTTCCGCAGGCATTGATGGATTTCGCCAATGCTGTCTGTACCCCAAAATCCCCCGGATGTGGGGGGTGCCCACTTGGCCAGAACTGTGTGGCGGGAACGGCAGGCTCACCGGAATTATGGCCGGTAAAGGCACCCAAAAAGGAAAAGCCGCAGCGGCGCGGTATTGCCTTTGTAGCGATGAATGAAGACGGGCATGGCTATCTGATTACGCGTCCCGACCGCGGCATGCTTGGCGGCATGCTGGCCTTCCCATCAGGCGGGTGGACGCCGGCTGACCCGTCCTATGTTGAATCAGATCCGTTCGCCGCGGCCCCGTTCAAAGCTGACTGGCATCTTGCCGATACGCAGGTGACGCATGTCTTCACCCACTTCACCCTGACAATGGATGTTGCCCTCGCACATATGCGTCAGATGCCAGACCTGCCTGAGGGTGGGTTTCAGAAAGTTCGCGCTGCCAGCCTGCCAACGCTGATGCGCAAGGTTTGGGGTGTTGCCCGCCAGAAGCGCGTTTGAAACGACCTGTCGGAAGTGGCCGATCACTCATCAATGATTGAAATGGCGCATCCCGGTCATGGCCATGACGATCCCGGCCGCATCTGCCGCTGCGATCACCTCGGCATCTGCCTTTGATCCGCCAGGCTGAATGACCGCCGTGGCACCCGCCTCAATCAGCGCGGCCAGCCCGTCGCTGAACGGGAAGAAGGCATCCGATGCTGCAACAGACCCGATTGTGCGCGGGGCATCCCAGCCATGATGTGTTGCCGTATCACGCGCCTTCTGCGCAGCAATACGGGCGGAATCAACACGGCTCATCTGGCCAGCGCCAACCCCAACAGTGCAATTGTCTCTGGCAAAGACAATGGCATTGGATTTCACATGTTTGACAATCCGCCAGGCAAATATCATGTCGGCAAGCTGCGCATCAGTTGGCTTGGCGGACGTGACGATGGTCAGATCCTCAGCTGTGATCTGGCCATTATCCCGCGACTGTGCCAGTAACCCGCCACTGACAGACTTGATCTTCAGCCCGGCTGCCGCCGGATCAGGCATGTCCCCGGTCAGCAGGACCCGCAGGTTCGGTTTGCCGGCCAGAATGGCCAGCGCTTCGGCACTGGCATCAGGGGCGATCACCACTTCCGTGAAAATGCTGGTAATCCGCGTTGCTGTGGCGGTGTCGATGGTCCGGTTACTGGCAATGATGCCACCAAAGGCACTCACCGGGTCAGCTGCCAGCGCCGCATCCCATGCCGCCTCCAGGCTGCTTGCCGATGCCACGCCGCATGGGTTTGCATGTTTGATGATGGCGATGGTCGGGTCGGTGAATTCTGCCGCCACTTCAAACGCGGCGTCAGTATCATTCAGATTGTTGTAGGACAGGGGTTTTCCCTGAATCTGACGGGCACTTGCAACGCCTGGG
This sequence comes from Alphaproteobacteria bacterium, assembly GCA_011524735.1. Classification (GTDB taxonomy): domain Bacteria; phylum Pseudomonadota; class Alphaproteobacteria; order Puniceispirillales; family Puniceispirillaceae; genus UBA8309. The sequence goes on along the minus strand of WTJS01000234.1, from coordinate 3,216 downwards.
CGCGATGGTCCGGCGGCATAGAGAGCCGCGCCCTGATGCGGATTTTCTCCGTATCGAAGTTCCTGTATCCGGCGGCCTGCGAGAGTCATCGATTCGGCGAATCCATCACCATTCATCCAGCTGGCGATTGCCGTATCATAGGCCGCTGTGCGGGCAAAGGTCTTGGCAGCCAGGCGGCGGCGGGTATCCCCGGAGATGTCCCCGGAGATGTTCCCGGCAATTCCGTTACCCTGATCCAGTTCGGCAATGATGGCTGGATAATCTGCAGGGTCGCTCAGCACGGCAACGAATTCATGGTTCTTTGCGGCGGCACGAAGCATCGCCGGGCCCCCGATATCTATATATTCAATCAGCGTGTCAAAATCGTCCGTCGCTGCCAGCTGTGCTTCGAACGGGTACAGATTGACGGCCAGAATATCAATGCCCTCAATACCTTCGGCGATCATCGCGGCAACATGCTCGTCATTGTCGCGTCGCGCCAGAAGTCCGCCATGAATCTTGGGATGAAGCGTCTTGACGCGCCCGCCCATAATTTCTGGAAAACCGGTAACCTCTGCCACGTCGGTCACGGCCAGCCCGGCCTCCCGCAGTGACCGTGCCGTCCCGCCTGTCGACAGAAGTTCAAACCCATGCCGGTCAAGCCCGGTGGCAAACTCAATCAGGCCAGTCTTGTCGGAAACGGAAAGAAGGGCACGACGTCGGCTCATGGCGAAGATCACTCCAGACAGGTGGGGACAGGCGGTATGGCTGCGCCGCAGTTATGGCAAAGTCACCGCCGAATAGCAATCAGCGCGCTATTGCGTGCTGCGCGTAAAGGCCCAGCGAATTTCGCAGGATCCGGTGGTGCGGATATCGTCAATCACGGTCTTCAGCACGATCTGCTGACAGGCGTGGCGGATGCCGTCTTCGAAATAAACCGAATTATCGATTTCGGCGACAGCCCCGTCGGCTTTCATGGTCCAGCCAGTGCGGCTGCCCCTGATCTTCATCAGCACCGAACCATTTGGCAGCATCGCAGCGGTGACCTTTGGGTGCAGGTGGAACCGGATTACCGCCAGATTGGGAATTTCCCCTGGGGCCCCGGTATATTCCAGCGTGTCGGCCCCCCGCAGATTGGCGCCGCCCGTCTTCAGATACAGCTTACGGTGGTGAAGAATACCGTGCGACGCCTCAAACCCGTCATGTGATGCCACGGCAAGGATGCCGCCCGGGGCCTCGCCCACCTCAACCCCTGAGATGCTGGCAACCCGCCCTTCACGCGGGTTCGACGAATTCTGATTGTCCAGCCCCAGCGCGGAATGCGCCGCGGTCGAACTCATGATCCGCAGCATGTTGGGATCGCTGACCGTCTGGCCTGGATTGACCACAAGCTGAGTCGATCCAATGCTCATCTCAAAGCCAAGCGTACCAAGGCTGACCACCCGGTCCGGGTCCTGTGGGGCGACGGCGGGATCGCCAGCATCCATGATGACAATCGTTCGGCCACTGCCAAGCCTCAAAAAGCCGCTATAGGGGGCCTGCTGAAGTGGCTTGCCGCGTACGCCAGCCCGCAGCAGCGTCTCTTCAATGGTTTCCGCAGCCACCAGACCGCCGCCATTAAAATGGACCAGGCGGCCGTCACCATGACGCCACATGCGGGTAATTGCCCCCATCCGGTTCATGACATCGGACAGTCTGGTGGCATCGGCCCCGGCATGGCTCGTTGCCATGCGGATTTCTACAAGTTTGCGCAACAGGCTGATATGACGATCCGGCATGCGGCTGATATGTCCACCATCGGCAAGCACAAGCGTTTCCAGCTTGGGATGCAGCAATTCCAGAAGCGCGTCGATCCGCCCCGCTTCGCCGCCTAGCGCGGCCTCGGCAAGCGCGATCCCGGCCAGTGCCGTAATCTGCGCATCTGGCGATTTCATCCGGCGCCAGTCTATGGCCAGGCTGCGAAGTTGCATTTCCACCGACCTTGCCAGCTTGGCCTGAAAGGCTTCGTCAGCTGAATCGCCGTACCAGCCATAATTCAGCGCCAGAATGGCCAGGCGCTCGCCCATCAGGTCTGGCTGCCAGTGGGGAAGCTGCCACCGTTGGTTGGAATCGATCCATTCGGAAATCAGATCTCGCGCCCGCGACCTTGCCGCTGCACCGCCTTCTGCACGCAGATCGCGAAGCCATGCAAAGCTGGCATGGATGTCGGTCATGCTCCGAAGATCGATCCTGAAGGCAATAAGGTCTGCACCTCGCACCGGGTCGCCGCGCCAGGGGTCCTGCAGCCCGGCCCGCAGCCTGCTGCGATCCGCACCGCGAAGCTGCCAGCCATAGAGAATTGACTGCCGGTAGAGATGCTCAAGCGCTGACAGGCGCATTTTGGAATCTGTGTCTGCAGGTTTCGTTGGAGAGGGCGCCATTGTTACTCAGGTCACATAAAATCTATCAGGCAGACTCGATCAGGATGCTGATTTTAATCTTGCTACAAAAAATCCATCAACACCGCCAAGGGCGGCAAAATCATGGGGCTTTATCCGCATCATACCGTCTGCCGTCAGGGCTGGTGCAAACTGACCAGCTTCATCTGCCGTAATCGGGTCGACACGCAGGCGGCAATCTGGCCGTCTTAGATAATCGGCAATGATCGCTTCTCCCTCTTCAGGCTGCAATGAACAGGTGGCATAAATAAGGCGTCCGTCAGCTTTCAACCAGCCGGCTGCCCGCGTCAGCAGATCCCGCTGGATTGTCACCATTTCGTCAATATCCTTGCGGGTGCGATGGTGCAGAACGTCAGGGCGGCGGCGCAGCGTGCCTGTAGCTGAACAGGGCGCATCAATCAGCACCGCATCCACTGGCATGTCAGGGGTGTAGCTCTGGCCTTCAGCGGCGATGGTTGTCGCTGACATGCCAAGCCGCTTCAGATTGTCCCGCAAGGTGCGAAGCCGCGCCTTTGACGGGTCAATGGCGATCACATTCGCCCCTGCTGCAATCAGCTGCGCTGTCTTGCCACCCGGCGCGGCGCACAAATCAATGGCGTCTTTTCCGGCCAGATCACCAAACAGCGAAGCAGGGAGGGCCGCGGCAGCATCCTGCACCCACCAGTCTCCATCTTCATACCCGTCAAGCGCGGCAATATCGCCATCGAATTCGCGTCGTATCGTACGCCCGTCGATCAGCTTGCCGTCCAGCCGTTCGGCCCAGCCAGGACCAAAGCGTTGTTTCAGCAGCTGGGCGGTG
>WTJS01000241.1 GCA_011524735.1 Alphaproteobacteria bacterium | reverse complement strand
GCATGAGCGTCTACACCATTCCCGGCGGCGGATCGAACCCGACCGGGGCCCTTGGCTATGTCAATTGCGCAATGGAACTTCTGGGTCAGGCCAATGACCGGCAGCTGCGCATCGACAGCATCATCCACGCCACTGGCAGTGCGGGCACACAGGCAGGTCTTGTTGTCGGGCTGAAAGCCATGAATGCCAATATCCCGCTTCTGGGCATCGGGGTGCGCGCGCCAAAGCCGGTGCAGGAGGCCAATGTCCTGCGACTTGCCGAAGCCACTGCCGAGACACTTGGCTGCGCGGGCGTGGTCCGGGGCGCGGACGTGGTTGCGAACACGGATTATGTTGGGGATGGCTATGGCATCCCAACCGCCGGCGCCCTGGAGGCGATCGCCATGTTTGCCGAGCTGGAAGGCATCCTGCTGGATCCTGTCTATTCCGCCAAAGGGGCGGCAGGCATGATCGAACTGATCCGCAAGGGTGTGTACACCAAAGACCAGCGGATCATATTTATCCACACAGGCGGTGCGGCAGCCCTGTTCGGGTATGATTCTGCCTTTCGGAATTGAAGCGGCCGCGAGTGGCCTGGTGATTACTGTCTTGTAATACGCATCTCCAGCGGGAAAATCTCACCGCGGCAGCTTTCATAAGGTGTGCTTTGCAACAGCACATCTGAAGACGCCTCGCCATTCAGATTGACGCAGTCTGCCCCATTGGGGCCAAGCTTTAGATTGCCCCGAATGAGAAAACGCCCTGCCGCATCGACACTGATCACCGCGTCACCAAGACCAAATCTGTCAAACTCTGCAGCAGCGTCATCAAACAGTCCCACACCTTTGGTGACAGTGAGCGTTATGTGATTGTCATGCATGGCCTGGGGCGCTTCACCGAAGCGATTATAGAACATGACCGCATAGTCACCATCATGTGTGCTTGTCACGCGTGTAATCAGCGCTTCAAGCGGGTAGATGTCTCCCTTGCAATCGATATAGGGCTCATTGCGCAAGGGCACGGAAGAAGATGCCGGACCATTCAGATTTACGCAGTCTGTCTGCCCAGACAGCAGGTTTAGATCGCCTCGCAGGTGGAAGATTCCCTTGGCATCAACAGTAAAGTCCGGGGATGCGAGTCCCAGTCTCTGGACATTTGCGGAGGTCGCCTCAAACAGTGCCATGCCATCAGTCACCCGGAAAGTCGCCACTCCACCGTCAATCGGTTCACGTCGACCATCAAAGAGCGAAAACAGGGAGATGACATACTCGCCATCATGGGTGGCACGAGCCGCTCTTTCGCGTTCCTGCTGTTCCTGTCGTTCTCGCTCCTCTCGCTCCTCGCGTTCCTGCTGGGATTTGATCCATGCCTGCAGCTCCTCCTGTTCCTGATCCTGCTGACCGTCCTTCCGTTTCGACCATTGTGCGTGGAGGCCGGCAATGCGTGGGCTGCTGGCAACAAATAGCGAATATGGACTGACAACCGCCCGATCATCAAATCGCGGCACGACAGATATGACATCGTCGTAAACAGTCAGGTCATAGGACTTGCCGCTCAAGAAACCGAACTCGGACAGGTCCCATTGGTCGTTGATGGACTTGAACACCTCCAGAAAGCTGATGGCGTTCCAGAGTTTTGCATCTGCAATATCTGAATGCAGATTTGGATCGACAGAGGTATTGGCAATGGTCTGGTCAGCACCGCATTGCCCAGATCCAAAGGCACGCTCGGTATATTGCGCAATGCTCTGGCCCGTATCCACAACATCTAACAGGCCATAGATCATATCGCCCACAAGACGTCCGTGACGCGCCCTATATCGGTAGAGGTCGAAACCATCTGCACGCGACAACAGATGATGCGCAAAGCCGATATAAGTCAGAAAGGTAGAGGAGTAACCCCGCGCCATACATCCTCTGACGGCATGCGGCACGAAGACGGCATTGTCATCGATCATCGACAGAACCCAGTCGAGATCATACAGCCCCTTCTTCCACAGTAGCTCATCCCCCATGACCACGGCCAACGCCAGTTCGGCGCGGGCAGCGACGATGCGGCTATCAGCGCAGTTATTGATGTTGTGCCCTTTCTTCAGGCTGAGGCTCTGGGGTGCGGCAATCGGACAGTCGTTACGATTTTCATTATGGTAGTCAAACGTCCATGTCAGCAGCTTTGTGTGGAGATAGCTTTCAATGACGCGACGGTCATCCTGGCTCAGCGGCAGATCCGGATAGAAGATGGCATAGGCTGCGGTCAGGTTGCTAATTGTCTGTATCAGCTGAAAAGATGTGGGATCCCATCCATTGGACGCACCTTTGGGCAGATAGGGATCCTGATCCTGGCTGGCGATTGCCAGCAATGTGTCAGACAGGAGACGAAGTCCGTCCTTGCCGCCATCGGCATGCATGCGGAACCAGAGATAGTGATTACACATTCGCCATTCATAGGAATTCCATCGCCCATTCGTTTCCTGCAATCCGAACGTGGCGAGCAGCGCTTGGCAGAGGCTGGCACGCTTCGCGGGTGATGGCGCAAGATTGGTCCAGTAATTCATGGTAAGCTGGTCGCGGTACCATTCTGCCTCCGCACTGTTTTTGCGATAGGCGCTGAACAGCTTTCGATCGGGGACCAGATCGCGCGTTTCGGGGAGTGGCAGATCCATCAGCGCGCTGCGGGCCAGATGTTCGTCTGAAGACTGGTAGGAATCGAGCTTCTCCAGCGAAAACGGCTCTGATGACGGTTGCGGCCCTGTGTTCTGCATCGACCCGTCAGACTTGAGAACCTGTCCTTTCTTGAAGGTCAGCGCGTTCAGGTCTGCTGCTGACAACAGAACTGGCAGCATCAGCATGGCCGCGCCGGCCGCAAGCCATCTAACACCATCAAATCGCATCACGCCCCTGTCCTTTCCGTCTTCAGACATTCCAACCGATTGGGATGCCCTTCACACAAAAGCCTAGAGGGTCTGCGTCACCAGCCAGAGCAAAAAATTGCTTTGCTAACGTGGAAAATTGTGAAGACCGTGCGGTCATCTTTACAGATTGCGCAACAGGGGTGGAGGCTAGGCCCGCATGCCCATATAGACCGTCTGGGTGCAGTCCTCATCCATCAGCGGGTTGGGGAATACCACCTCTTCGGCATGGGCGCTGGCAAAGACAGCCGCCAGCCGCGCGGTAAAGCCATCATCCGGCGCATCATTCGACCAGAGCGCAAAGATGCCGTCGGGGCGAAGGCTCGCCATCAGCCGGTGCAGCCCCTCTTCCCCATAAAAATCGGCATGTGACGGGTTTAGGTGGAAATCAGGGCTGTGGTCGATATCCAGAAAGATCCCGTCGAACTGTCGCCCTGGTGTTGCCGGATCAAACCCGGTCTCACCACGGGCCAGGGCAAAAAAATCCCCTTCAAGAAGACGGCAGCGCGGATCGTCTGCCACACGCCGGCCCATGGGAAGCAGGCCAGCGCGGTGCCATTCGATGATCGGGGCCAGATAGTCAATCACCGTCAGCGAGGCCACCCGGGCATCGGCCAGAACCGCCTCTGCTGTGTAACCAAGCCCCAGCCCTCCCACCAGAATATCAGGCGCTGCATCATCCGCCATACGGGCCAGCGGCAGGGTGGCCAGCGCAATCTCAGACGCGGTGAACATGTCAGACATCAGATGCTCGTCATTCAGGATCACCTCAACCACATCGCGATCCAGCTTGAGAATGCGCCGCCGCCGCAGCATCAGCTCGCCAAGAACGGTCTGCTGGTAATCCAGCTCTTCAAACAGGGGGGACGGCATGACAGGGCTCCAGAGCGTTAAGACGGGACAAAACCGAGGCTGTTGCTGGCCAGCCTGCCCCAGAAGCAGCGACGGGAGAACTCTTTTCTGCATAATGTCTCTGCACAAAGCTGCTATAGCGGGACGGTCCCGTAACGCCCTACCCCAGAAAGAGGCCAGCCCATGCCCGCAGCGTCCATCTCAGATCGTCCGGTGATCGAGCGCATCCGTGTTCATGTCATTGGCTTTGGCTCGGACCGCTATAGCTGGTCGGCCCTGATGCCGGCGATGGTGAATACCGATACCATTGTCCGCATCACCCTGTCGGATGGCAGCGAGGGGGTGGGCGCGGTCTGTTCCTGTGTTGAACATGGTGTTGACCGCGCCGTGGCCGAAGGGATCCGCCCGCTCATCCCCGGCCTGATCGGGCGTGAGCTGGCTGATCTTGGCCCGGCTGATCTTGGTCCGAGTGATCTCGACAAGACTGATCCCAACCTGGCTGAAATTGACCGCATCTGGGACTGGATGTCATGGCGGCGGCCCTATGTTGGCAACCCGTCCATTGCCGCCATCGACATTGCACTGTGGGATCTGGCGGCAAAGCGTGCCAACAGGCCTTTATGGGCACATCTTGGCGGCAGCCGCAACACCATGCCGGCCTATGCCAGCATTCCGGTTCTGGAAGACCATGACGCCAATATCGCCCTGATTGAAGGGCTGACCGCGGACGGGTTTGGCCTGTTCAAATTCCATTATAAATGCGTGGCAGAGGCCGATATCGGGCTGATCGAGGCGATTGACGCTGCTTTTGGCGATAGCGGGCTGACATTCATGTTTGATGCCGAATGCGCCTATGATCTGGAGGCCGCAAAGCGGGTGGCGGCGGCGGCCGAGGCGGCCGGATTTCTGTGGCTGGAAGCGCCGATGCCGGACCGCAACCTTGCCGATTACGCCGCGCTGAAGGCCGCCACCAGCCTGCCCATCCTGCCTGCCGGCATCACCATCGCGGATGAACAGGATATCGTGAATGCGCTGGCCCATAACGGGTGGAGCGCGGTGCGCTGCGATACGGCGTCGAGCGGCGGGTTGACCCCGATGCGCCGGATTGCCGATCTGGCGGCGGCGCATGAGATGAATTTTGAACTGCAAAGCTGGGGCAGCAGCCTGTCGACGGCGGCGAATTTCCATCTCAGTCTTGCCACCCCGCATAGCCGCTATTTTGAGGTGCCGGTGCCACGCCAGGATTTTGACCTGCCAGGCGTCAGCCCCATTGCCGTGAATGCCAGCGGCACCGCCACCGCCGCAGAGGCGCCGGGGCTTGGCCTCGAGATCGACTGGACGGAACTGGAGGCGGCCTCAGAGATGGTGCTGGATGTAAGAGGGTGAGGTTTCCCTTCCCCCTCTCCTGCTCTTCGTGGCAGTCTGGCGACCCTGCGTTATTCTGAAGAGAGACAGCCCATGAAATTCGGTGTGCTTGGCGATGCGAAGATCGCGCGGACCAAACTGCTGCCGGCGATCCGTGCCGCCGGTCATGAGGTGGTGCATGTCGGCCGCCGCGATGCCGCGGCCGGGGTCGATCCGGTCTGGGGTGACGTCTCTGTTTCCACCTATGAAGAAATGCTGGCCGACCCGCAGGTCGAGGCGGTCTATAACCCGCTGCCAAACCATCTTCATGTGCCCTGGTCGATCCGCGCGCTGGAGGCTGGCAAGCCGGTGCTGAGCGAAAAGCCGGTGGCACTCAATCTGGAGGAGCTGGCTGCGCTGGACGCAGCGTCACGGCGCACCGGGCTCTATGTCTATGACGGGTTCATGGTGCGCTATCACCCGCAATGGGCCTGGCTTCGCGATCTGGAGATCGGGCGGCTGAAACAAGTCAATGCGCATTTCTCCTACCCGCCGCCAGCCGCCGACAATATCCGCAATATCGCCGCCTGGGGTGGCGGGCCGGTCTGGGACATCGGCTGTTATGGGCTGATGGCGGGGCAGATGCTGTTTGACGGCACCCCGCGGCTGGTGGGATCGGTTCTGGAGGATTCCGCCACGCTGGATGTTGAAGTCTCGGCCGGGGCGCTGGTGGATTTCGGGGGCGGACAGATGCTGACCATCACCGTGTCCAGCGGGCGGTGGTCACATC
>WTJS01000148.1 GCA_011524735.1 Alphaproteobacteria bacterium | reverse complement strand
AAGCTGTTGCCAGCTTAAGACCGAAACGCTTATCAGGCGGGGGATATGCAGCAATGGCACAGGGGGTTCTCGGACCACAGCTTCAAGAAGCGCGGCGACGCAAACGAATCAAGCAACGTGATCTTGCAGCGCGGCTTGGCATCTCGGCCGCCTATCTAAACCTGATCGAACATGACAAACGCAGAATCGCCGGAAAGCTGCTGAATGACATTGTCCGTGAACTGGACATCGATCAGGCCGTCCTGACCAGGAATACCAAGACGCTGTATCTTGAAACGCTGCAACAAATTGCCAGGGCCCGCGGCGGGGCGCAGATCGAGCTTGAAAAGCTGCCAGAATTCATCAGCCGCTATCCTGGCTGGTCTGATCTGATCCTGACATTGGCAAATGAAACTGAAGCCCAATCCGCAGTCATCAATCAACTGACAGAACAGTTGGCACATGATCCCGTCCTCCGGGAGACTATTCACCTCATCTTGTCAAAGGTCACGGCCATTCGGTCAACCTCTGAGCTGCTGGCTGAACATGGCGACATGGCCGAGACAGTGCGAGTCAAATTCTGTCAGAACATCGCCGAAGAAGGCGCACGATTGACGGAACAGGCTGAAAATCTGTTATCTCACTTTGACCCTTCAGTCATCGCGTCCGAGCAGTCACAGGGCGCTCGTCAGGCGAATAACAGCAATGACATAGAATGGAAGCCTCAATATGAGCCCAACCTTGAGAGTCCTGATTGTGACCTTCTTGACTATGCGAAGCATGTGGAAGACCGCTTTGGCAGCATGTCAGACGATAGTCGTTTGCAAATTCTAGAATGGGCAAAGCGGTATAACAGAATCGCGACATTGCTGCCTCTCGGCGACCTTCAGACTGCCGCAAGACAGCATGATTTCAATCCCTTCACGCTTGCGCAACATTTTGAATGTCCTGTGAAGGACATGATGTTCCGACTGGCCCATTTGCCAGAAGAAGAAAGCACTCCAGCCTTTGGCTTCATCGAGGTCGACAATGCCGGCGGCGTTTTGTTTCGGAAGGAGACCAGCGCCCTGCGCCTGCCAACCCGTAGCGGCGCCTGTCCACGCTGGCCACTCTATCGCGCCCTATCGCAACCCGGGCAAGGCATCACGGCGAGGCTCAATCCGGTTGAAGGCACAGTTTGTCTGGCACATGCCTTTGCACAGTCATCCTCCACGCACTGGACGGACATTCCGCCAACATTAAGTTCTGTAATGCTCTACCGCGAGGTGAGCGGCGGCACCGCGCGACAACAGCCAGTGCCGCAGATTGATGTTGGCTTTCACTGTTTTGTCTGTTCACGCGAAGAGTGCAGCGACAGACGCCAACGCTACCAGAGCCTTTAGCGCCAGCAACTTGCGGGTTGAGACCCTTCAAATCGTCTCGCTGCAACATAAAGAAATATATCGCCATTCGCGCACAGATGCGTAAGGTAATGGTGTAGTTTTGGTGCCCTTTTCAAAAGAAACTGCGATGAAAAAGATAGTCCTTATTGAAGACGAGCAGCATATCGCTGAGGCGTTGCAGTTTCTGTTCACCCAGCAGGGGTGGAAGGTTGCCATGCATAATGACGGCGCGACAGCTCTTGATTTGATCCGGTCCGAGGCACCTGACCTCGTGGTTCTGGATATCATGATCCTGAATAAAAGCGGGCTTGATGTGCTGCGCGAAATGCGAGAGAGCAAGGATATAGCGGACATTCCGGTCCTGATGCTGACCGCGAAGGGACAGGCAAATAATCGCATGGCGGCCGAACTTGCAGGCGCCACGCAATTCATGACAAAGCCCTTTTCGAATGCCGAGCTAATCGAAACCGTCCGAGCTCTGATCCCGTGACCGCAACATCGTCAAGCGAACAAACGAAAAGCGAACCAAATCAGGGTCTGTCTGACAATGACCGGCAGGCGTTTCAGCGCCTGGAACAGACAAACTTTCTGGCGGTAATCCTTGGCTTCATCGTTTTTGCAACACCAGTGCTATTCATACTGGCCTCGATCGGTTCCGGAGCACCCGTCGTAAATCTCGCTCTCATCATCACCATCATCTGGCTTATCTTGATCGCCACCAGCTTCGTTTTTGCACGACAGGCGAAACGGCGCGGATACCTTGGCCGATGATCACATTAAATTTTGTCATCTTGATTGCCGCCAGCTACGGATTGATGCTGTTTGGCATCGCCTATTACGCCGATCTGCGCTACCGACGCGGTGAAGGGCAGCTGCTGCAGTCCCCAATTGTGTATACGCTCTCCTTATCAGTCTATTGCACGGCCTGGACCTTCTACGGCGCGGTTGGTTCAGCGGTGCGGAACGGACTGGAGTTCCTGACAATCTATCTCGGCCCAACATTGCTTTTCATCGGCTGGTGGTGGTTTTTGCGCCGCCTTGTCCAGACAGGCCGGTCCGAACAGGTAACCTCAATTGCTGACCTGATCTCCTCGCGATATGGCAAATCGGTATCACTTGGTGTTGTTGTCACGCTTCTCGCTGTGATTGGCACAACGCCCTATATCGCACTCCAACTGCAGTCACTTTCCCTTAGCTTCTCGGTTTTTGGCGATATCAACACCGCAACACCCGGGGCAATCGTCAATTCGCCAACCCCACTTGTTGTAGCGCTGGGGCTTGTCGCCTTCACCATCATGTTCGGCACACGCAATCTAAATGCCTCTGAACGCCATGAAGGGGTGGTTATCGCCATTGCCGTTGAAGCTCTGGTAAAGCTTGTCGCGCTCCTGACCATTGGAATAACCGTGACCTTCTGGTTAGGCTATCAGGATGGACCTCCCCTTAGCGAACAGATTGCCAGTTTCTCTGCACAGCACAGTATCAACACATCTCGCTGGACAGTCCTCATGCTGCTTTCCAGCTTTGCGGTTGTCTGTTTGCCTCGTATGTTTCAGGTTCTTGTTGTGGAAAATCGCGATGATCACCAGCTTGCCGTCGCTTCATGGGCATTTCCGACCTATCTCCTGGCGATGTGTCTGTTCATTGTTCCAATTGCCCTGTTTGGACTTTCCAACCTGCCATCAACAGCAAACCCGGATCTATTTGTTCTGACTGTACCCCTCTCACAAGGGCATGATGGCCTTGCTCTGCTGGCTTTTCTGGGTGGATTTTCGTCTGCAACGGCGATGGTGATCGTGGCCGCTCTCGCCGTTTCAACAATGATGTCCAACCACATAATCCTGCCCCTGTGGTTCTGGATGTCGGGTATGTCCGTGTCCGCCAATGATGACCTGCGTCGCGTGACACTGATCGGACGCCGGGCCTGCATCATTCTGATCATCCTGCTTGGCTATTTCTATTTCCGCCTAACCGGTGGCACCGATGCGCTGGCTGCCATTGGACTGATCGCCTTCCTGGGTGTCAGTCAGGTCATGCCAGCTCTTGTTGGTGGCCTTTTCTGGCGGTTTGCCACTCGAGCGGGTGCATTGGCCGGCACCATAACCGGCATGGTTATCTGGGGCTTCACCTCATTGCTGCCAGGAATTGAAGGGGGGCTTTCGAATGCTGGCCCCCTGATGCCGAACGGCCTATTCGGATGGCAGTGGTTGCATCCCAACGCCCTGTTCGGTGTATCCTTCTCAGACCCGCTGGTGCATGCCTTTTTCTGGTCAATTGGACTGAACACACTCGCCTTTATTGCGGTGTCACTTATGACACGGGCAACGGCTCTTGAGCGCTTTCAGGAAATGGTCTTTTCGCAATCAGCGCGGAACATGACGGCGCCCAGAACCACCCCGATCGAAGGGGATGCAGACCAGCTTCTTGTTCTCTCTCAGCGTGTGCTGGGTCGGAAAGCAACCAACCAGATTTTCAAACAGGCTGCTCGGGACCAGAAGGTCAGCGGCAGCCTCCCAAACCTGACAACCTCCTTTATCGAGCGACTGGAACGTGAATTTGCTGCTGTTGTCGGTGCATCCACAGCCAATGCCATGATCAGCAGGGTTGCTGGTCAGCGGGAAATTTCGGTAAGCGCCCTTGTCGCCATGGCCGATGAGGCGGCGCAAATTGTTTCCTATTCAGCGCGGCTTCAGGAAAAGTCTGACGAGTTAGAACGGACCGCTGCCGAGCTGCGGGTCGCCAATATGAAGCTGATTCAGCTTGGTGAACAGCGTGACACATTCCTCTCACAGGTGAGTCATGAGCTGCGAACCCCAATGACATCCATCCGGTCATTTTCCGAAATCCTGAAAGATGACGCTGGTGCGGACTCACAACGCGGCGCTTATTTTGCGTCCATCATCAATGATGAATCCATCCGCCTGACCAAGCTACTTGATGAAATACTCGAGCTCAGCTTTTTGGAAAGTGGACGGATCAAGATCGATATCAGCAAATGTGCCGTAACTGATGTCATCAATCGCGCCATACTGGCGACAACAAGTTTAACGGCAGAAACCAATGCTGTGATTACTCAGACGTTACATAATCCGGCGACCATGGTCGAAACTGACGCCGACAGGCTGGCACAGGCAGTGATCAACCTGCTGACCAATGCCATCAAGCATAATGACAAGCCAACACCCGAAATCACCATTGCCACTCAGGAGATCAAGGTTCTGAACCAGGGTCGTTTGGTGATATCCATTGCTGATAATGGCCCCGGCATCGCGCCGCAGAATCGCGGCCTCATCTTCGAGAAATTTGCCTCATTATCACCGGGAGATGCCTCTGGCGGTGTTGGGCTTGGACTTCCAATTACCAAACAGATTATCGAGAATCTGAACGGAGAGTTGTCCTTTTATTCAAACGACAATGGGACAGTTTTCAAAATCACTTTGCCTCTGGCTCTGACGCGGGCAGATGACACAAAAAACTGAGCCGATTACCCTTTTCGTCAGCTCTGAGCCGCCAAGGCTTTCTTGGGATCAAAGAACGGCTTGGGCACCACCTTGCAACCACGTGTCTCACCTGACGCATCGATGACAGCCTCTGTGCCGATGCCGGCATGTTCCATCGCAACCATGGCCAGTGCAATGTTCTTTTCGAGACGGGGTGAGTAGACAGCCGACGTCACATGGCCGACCTGATAACCATCGATCAAGATAGGCCAGTGTTCATCATTTGAACCGGCAATAGGTGGACCGTCAAATTCAAGACCAACCTGAAGCTGCGAGACGCCCTGCTGATGGATACGGGTCAGCGCCGCCTTACTGACAAAGTCAGCATCCATATCAAGGTCAACAAGCCTATCCATGCCAAGTTCAAATGGATTATTTTCCAATGTCATATCGGCATGATAGGACAGCATTGCAGCTTCAATCCGCCGAATGCTGGAAGTATGACCTGGCTTTAGTCCAAAGGGGCCGCCAACCTGCATCAGATATTCCCAGAGATCATCACCATGGCGTCCGTCACGAAGGAAGATTTCGTAGCCAAGCTCGCTCGACCAGCCTGTGCGGGAAATGATCAGAGGCACGCCGTTCCAGTCATATTCCATAAACCTGTAATAGCGCAGGTCAGCTGGCGCATCGCCAAAGGCAGCCCGCAGGATATCACGTGACTTTGGCCCCTGAAGCTGAAGCGGTGAAACGTCGGGTTCACGAACCGTTACGTCCATACCGGCTGTAGCGGCGACACCGCGGGCCCAAAGCAGAACGTCACTGTCTGCGATTGACAGCCAGAAATGATCTTCAGCAAGTTTCAACAGGATAGGGTCATTGATGATCCCACCGTCCTGGTCCGTGATCAGCACATATTTACACTGACCAACCTCACAGCTCGATAGATCGCGACAACTCAGGAATTGGGTGAATTTTGCGGCATCTGGACCGGTGATTTCCACCTGTCGTTCGACCGCCACATCGCACAGGATCGCGTCGTTAACCAGATTCCAGAAATTCTGCACCGGATCGCCAAAATCACGTGGAATATACATGTGGTTATAGACGGAAAATCCGCGCGCGCCCCACCGC